>CAZNFI010000017.1:0-11438 GCA_964572185.1 uncultured Pseudomonadales bacterium | reverse complement strand
GACGCCCGCTGACGCAACCTGCTCGGAACTGCTTGGACTTGGCCATTACAATCAGGAATCCGGACAAACGAAGCGACGCCTGGAACATACGGGATGACGGCGGACGGGTCAAAACAGGCTGGGGCGGATGCGCGGTGCGGGTGGTGCAAGGCCGACCCGCTGTACATCCGCTATCACGACGAGGAGTGGGGCGTTCCCGTCCACGATGCTCGGGCGCTGCTGGAGAGACTGGTGCTTGAAGGCATGCAGGCCGGCCTGTCCTGGCTCACGGTGTTGCGCAAACGGGCACACATGCGTGCCGTGTTTTTCGGGTTCGACCCGCAGCGGCTGGCGGTGGCGACACCGCGGCACATGCAGGCCTGGCTGCAGGACCCGGGAGTCATCCGGCATCGAGGCAAGCTTCATGCCATGGTGGGCAATGCACAAGCCATGCTGGCGTTGCCGGAGCCGTTCGAGCGATTCATCTGGTCGTTCGTTGACGGCACCCCGGTGCAGAACCACCCGCAGACCCTTGCGCAGGTGCCGGCAACGACGGCGACATCCGTTGCCATGGCGAAAGCTCTCAAGGCGCGCGGATTTCGTTTCGTGGGGCCAACCACCTGTTATGCCTTCATGCAGAGTGCCGGCCTGGTGAATGATCACCTGGTCGGCTGTCCCGCACACGCCCGCTGCGCGGCTCTGGCGCAATGAGGCTGCTGGCGGAATCGCTCACGCGCTTGCTCAGTTGGCTGCCGTTGGCCGCCGGCCGCCGCATCGCGGCCTGGATTGCGTGGTTGCTGTGTCGATTCGGGTCCGACATGGCGCGGGTAACGCGCATCAATCTGGGGCAGTGCTTTCCGGAACTGGAAACACCGGCCAGGGAGGAGCTGGCGCGGCAGAGTCTCGCGCATACGGCCAGCCTGCTGCTCGAAACCGGCCCGCTGGCGCACTGGTCGCGCGCGCGGCTGAATGGGCTGATCGTATCCGAGAGCGGGCGCAAGCTGCTGACGGCCAGCCTGCGGGAAGGCGGTACGCTGATGCTGGTGCCGCACTTCGGCAACTGGGAGTTTCTATGCTTTGCGCTGGCGTGGACGCAGTTCGTGGCGCTCTACGAACCGCCCCGCGTGCGGTCGCTCGAAACACCGCTGCGGCGCGCCCGGCAACGCTTTGGAGCACGGCTGCACCCGGCGAACGCGGCCGGGGTTCGCACCGCCTACCGGCAACTGCGGGCAGGCGGGCTGGTGTGCCTGCTGCCTGACCAGGTGCCCGAACCTGGCGGCGGCGTGCACGCGCCGTTCTTCGGACATCCGGCGCTGACCATGACGCTGCCGCATCGCATGATGCAGCGCACCAACCCAAGTGTGCTGCTCGGCAGCGCGTGCCGCGTGCCGGGCGGGTTCGACATAGCCTATGAGCCACTGCCTGATGACATTCACGCAGAAACGCCGGAGCGGTTCGCGGCAGCCATGAATCGCGCCATCGAGCGCCTGGTGCGCAGGCACCCGGCTCAGTACCAGTGGGAGTACAAGCGGTTCAAGGGCCAGCCTGGGGGATACCCGCCGTTTTACCCCAAGCGAAGGCGATCTGCGAACCGGAATCCTTGAGCGGCCCTGATGTGTACGGGTGAGTAGTGCTTTCGATCAATCTCGACAAGGTGCCAAGCCTATTGATCGGGTCGCCGCCGCGTAATGCGTATCGTAATCAACTTATTGATAAATAAGTAGTTATTTATATGGGGCGCTGAGCGGCAAGCCGGACAGCAGCCTGCTGCGGGCGGGATCACATCGGATTTGACCGGCGCCGGCAGCAATCGCGGGTTCCTGGAATTGCTGCCGCTGCCACGACCGGTACGGGGCATTGCTATCGCCGCCAGTAGGCCGGCGTCAACAGCACGATCAGGGTGAATATCTCCAGCCGCCCGAGCAGCATGGCGAACATCAGCAACCAGGTGACCGTGTCCGGCAGCGAGCGGTAGTTCGGCGCCACCTCGCCAAGGCCGGGACCGAGGTTGTTGAGGCAGGCGGCCACCGCCGAGAACGCCGTGGTGAAATCGAGGTCGGAAATGGCCATCACCAGGCACACCATGGTGAGGAAGATGATCACGTAGGCGGAAAAGAAGCTCCACACGGCATCCACCACCCGGTCGGGCACCCGCCGCTTGCCCAGTTTCAGGGGGAATACGCCATTGGGGTGAATCAGCCGCCGGATTTCGCGCATGCCCTGGCGCAGGATCAGCAGCACGCGGATCATCTTGATGCCGCCGGCGGTTGACCCGGCGCAGCCGCCGGCAAAGGCGGCGAACAGCAGCAGAATCGGCGCCACCGAGGGCCAGTTGGCGAAGTCCCGGGTGGTGTAACCGGTGGTGGTGGTGATGGAAACCGCCTGGAATATGCCGTGCCGGATGGGCGATGCGTCGGAACCGGGGTTCTGCAGCAGGATGACGCAGACCACGAAAGCCACCACGGCCAGCGCCAGCAGGTACATGCGCACTTCCATGTCGCGGGCGTAATAGATCGGGTTCTTGCGGTTCCACACCACGAAGTGCAGCCCGAAGTTGATTCCGGAGACAATCATGAACACCACCGCCACGCTCTCGATGGCGGCGCTGTCGAAATACCCGATGCTGGCGTCGTGGGTGGAGAACCCGCCGATGGCGACGGTCGAAAAACTGTGGCAGATGGCGTCGAACGCGCTCATGCCGGCCAGCCAGTAGGACAGCGCGCAGGCGATGGTCAGGCCAAGGTACAGATACCACAGCGCCTTGGCCGTTTCCGTGATCCGGGGCGTCAGCTTGTTGTCCTTGACCGGCCCCGGCGACTCGGCGCGATAGAGCTGCATGCCGCCAATGCCCAGCATGGGCAGAATGGCCACGGCCAGCACGATGATGCCCATGCCGCCGTACCACTGCAGCAGCTGCCGGTAGAACAGGATTGACCTGGGCAACCCGTCCAGCCCGGTCATGACCGTCGCGCCCGTGGTGGTGAGGCCCGACAGCGATTCGAACGCGGCATCGGTGAAACTCAACGCCATGCCGGCGTCCAGGTAGATGGGAATGGCCCCGAACAGCCCCAGCCCCACGTAGAACAGGGCGGTGATCAGGAAACCATCGCCGGCGCGCAGATCCCGGCTGCCCCGGTTGGGAAGCCACAGCAGCAGGCCGCTGAGTGCGGTGATGGCGAAAGCCGTCACGAAGGTCGCGGCGGTGTCTTCCACGTAGATGACGGCAACGACAATCGGCACCAGCAGGGCCAGGCTGAACAGCGTCAGCAGAATGCCGGTGACACGCAGTATGACGGGCAGGCGCACGGCGGCCCTCAGAAGAACGTCAGCCCGACCTGGAACAGCCGCTCGACCCTGGCGATGTGCTTCTTGTCGGTGAGGAACAGGATCACATGATCTTCCGACTGAACGACGGTGTCGCTGAGGGAGACGATGACCCGCTTGCCGCGCACGATGGCGCCGATGGTGGTGCCCGGCGGCAGGTCGATCTCCCTGACCCGGCGCCCCACCACCCGGGAACTCTTCTCATCGCCGTGAGCCACGGTTTCCATGGCTTCCGCCGCGCCGCGCCGCAGGCTGTGCACCCTGGCCACATCGCCGCGGCGCACATGGGTGAGCAGGCTCGAGGTGGTGGCCTGCTGCGGGGAAATGGCGATGTCGATGTCGCCGCCCTGCACCAGGTCGACGTAGGCCGGTTTGCCGATCAGGGTAAGCACCCGGCGCACGCCGAGCCGTTTGGCCATCAGCGACGACATGATGTTCACCTCGTCGTCGTTGGTGACCGCGCAGAACGCATCGCACTGTTCGATGTTCTCGTCGATCAGCAGCTCGCGGTCGGTGGCATTGCCCTGCAGAACCACGCTCTTGTGCAACGACTCGCCGAGCTCGGCGCAACGCTCGGGGTCCAGTTCCAGCACCTTGACCGAGAAGTAGGGCTCGATGGCCAGCGCCAGGCGCTCGCCGATCTGCCCGCCGCCGGCGATGGTGATGCGCCGGAAGGCGCGCTCCACGTCGCGCAGGCTGGACATCACCGTGTTGATATGCCCGGCCGCGGCGATGAAGAACACCTCGTCGTCGGCCTCGATGGTGGTTCTCCCGGTCGGCAGGATCGGCTGGCCGCGCCGGAAGATGGCGGCCACCCTGGTGCTCACGTTCGGCAACAGCTCGCCGACCCGCCTGAGTTCCTTGCCGACCAGCGGGCTGCCGGACCAGGCGCGCACGGCAACCAGTTTCACCTTGCCCTCGGCGAAGTCGAGCACCTGCAGGGCGCCGGGGTTTTCCAGCAACTGGCGGATCTGTTCGGTGACCACCTGCTCGGGGTTGATCAGTACATCGATCGGCAGGTGTTCCTGGGAGAAGAACGAATTGCTGCGCAGGTAGGCGCTGGAACGCACCCGCGCAATCTTGGTATGGGTGCGGAAGGTGGAGTAACAGACCTGGCAGGCGACCATGTTCACTTCATCGCTGCCGGTCACGGCAATCAGCATGTCGGCGTCTTCGGCGCCGGCATCGCGCAGCACGTCCGGGTGCGATGCCCAGCCGGTCACGGTCTGTATGTCGAGACGGTCGCGCAGCTCGCGCAGCCGTGCGGCATCGTTGTCGACCACGGTGATGTCGAACGCTTCGCTGGCGAGGTGCTCGGCCAGGGTTCCGCCTACCTTGCCGGCGCCCAGAATCAGTATTTTCAAGAGCGTTTCCCGATCATGGCGACGTACAGCCCGTCGGTGGCGGGCTCGAGCGGCAGTAACTGCCAGCCAAAGCGGGTGGCGCGGCCGGTGGGCAGGGTGACAGGCCGGGGTTGCGCATCGCGCGCATTGCCCAGAAAGTTACCCACCACGTGATCGTTCTCCTCGGCGAGTATCGAACAGGTGCAGTAAAGAAGCCTACCTCCCCGGCGCACCGTACGCCACAAATTTGCCAGCATGACGCCCTGCAGCGCGGCGCTGGCGGCGATGTCCTCCGGCTGGCGCAGCACCTTGATTTCCGGGTGCCGGCGCAGCGTGCCGGTGCCGGAACAGGGGACGTCCAGCAGCACCCGGTCGAAGGGCGTGCCGTCCCACCAGTCGAGTGCGGCGGCATCCGCCTCCCGGCAATCGTACCCCTGGTGCCCGAGCCGGCGGGCAATGTCATGTAACGCTTCGATGCGCCGCGGTGCGTGGTCGATGGCGGTGATGTCGAGGTTCGGGTTCGCTTCGAGCAGGCGGAACAGTTTGCCGCCCGGCGCCGAGCAGGCATCGAGCAGGCGCTGCCCGGGCGCAGCCCCCTGCAGCAGGGGCTCGACGGCGAGCAGCGAGGCGGTGTCCTGTACCGCCACCCAGCCGTCCTCGAAACCGGGCAGCGTGGCTGCGGGTTGCGGCGCCTGCAGAACCAGCGCCGCATCGAGCCAGGTGTCGTGGTAGGCGATGCCGGCGTCATCGAGCTGTCGCCGATAGGCGGGGGCGGTGATTTTTCGGGTGTTGATGCGCAGGCACAGCGGCGCTCGCGCGTTGTTCGCCCGCATCAGTGCGCCGGCATGTTCGCCGTATTCGGTTTCCAGGCGTTGCTGCAGCCAGGCCGGGTGTTCGGTGGCTTCCTGCGGCGGCGCTTCGGGCACCTTGCGCAGCACCGCGTTGACCAGCCCCTTGGCCCAGGCCTTGCCCAGCAATCGCGTGGCCGCCACCGTTTCGAACAGGGCGGCGTGAACGGGAACGCGCGTGTGCTGAATCTGGTAGGCGCCGGCCAGCAGCAGGCCGTACAGGTCGGTGTCCTTGCGGCGCAGCGGCCTTTCCAGCAGCGCATCGATCTGGGCGGCCAGGGAGAAGTAGCGGCGCAGCGTGCCGTAGGTCAGCTCCAGGCTCAGGCTGGTCTGGTTTGGCATGGCCGCTGCCCAGTCGGTGGTGCGCTTTCCGGACAAAATCGCCTTGAGGTTGCGCGCGGTGCGCGCCCGCGCCTGCGCTTCGCGGCTCACTGGAAGCGTGCGCCGGGGCGAAACAGCCCTGGAAAGCCGTTGCGGGCATCACGCGGGGCAAGCACGCGGCCCTTGCCCCGGATTACCCGCAATGACTCGATGGCCAGGGCGCCTGCGCCGCAGGCGACCAGCAATTCCTGCTTGCCGGAGGCCAGTAGCGTGCCGGGCCGGCCGGTGTGGCCGGTGGCACGGGCGCTGGCTGACAGCAGTTGCACCCGGGTGCCGTCCAGCCTGGCGTGTACGGGTGCGCGGTGCGCCAGCGCCAGTACCTGGCGTTGCAGTTGCGCGGCGCTGCGTTCCCAGTCCGGTACGCTGTCGCCGGTGGCGAGCTTGCGGGCATAGGTGGCCGGGCCCTGCTGCGGGCGCGGTGTGCGCCATGACAGGTCGGGCAGCACATCGATCAGCAGCCCGGCGCCGAGTTCGGCGAGGTGCTGCTCCAATGCGGCCCCGGTCGTGTCCGCCGCGATTTCGACGGCGGCCGTTTCGAACAGTGGGCCGGTGTCGAGCCCTTCTTCCATCTGCATGATGGAAACGCCGGTTTGCCGGTCGCCGGCGATCAGCGCCCGTTCCACCGGCGCCGCGCCGCGCCAGCGGGGCAGCAGCGAGGCGTGCACATTGATGCAACCGAGGCGTGGCCAGTGCAGTGCCGCCGGCGGCAGCAACAACCCGTAGGCTGCCACGACAAGAACGTCGAAGTCTGCGGTTGCCATCGCCGGCTGGATCTGCGCGGCGCTCGCCGGGGTCGCCACGGGAATGGAGGCGGCCAGCGCAGCCTGCCGGACCGGGCTGGATCGGCGTTGCCTGCCGCGGCCGGCAGCGCGGTCCGGCTGGGTCAGCACCAGCGACGGCGCCAGCCCGGCGGCGATCAGCCGCTGCAGGATGTGTGCGGCGAATGCGGGCGTACCGGCAAAGGCCAGCCTGGGAAAGTTCGCCCGCGACGGTGCACTGGCCGGCGACGGGACGCTGCTTGGCGGTGGTTCGGACAAGTCTCAGGCCCGCTGTTTTTTCAGCTTCTTGCGGATTCGGGCGCGTTTGAGGTTGGACAGGTGGTCGACGAACAGCTTGCCTTCGAGGTGGTCGCATTCGTGCTGAATGCACACGGAGAGAATATCGTCCGCTTCGAACTCGAACGGCTCGCCGTTGCGGTCGAGCGCCTGTACCCGCACCTGCTCGCGGCGCGTCACCGGCTCGTAGAACCCCGGTACCGACAGGCAGCCCTCGCTGGTTTCCACCGCACCGCCGGACAGGGTCAGTTGCGGGTTGACGAACACATGCGGCGCATCTCTCGCCTTGGAAATGTCGATGACGATGACGCGCTTGTGCACATCGACCTGGCTTGCCGCCAGGCCGATGCCCGGCGCGGCGTACATGGTCTCGAGCATGTTGTCGATGAGTTCCCGAATCGAGTCGTCGACCACCGGCACCGGCTGCGCCCGGGTGCGCAGCCGGGGGTCGGGGTACTCGAGTATTGTCAACAGGGCCATCTGTCGCGCCGACCGCTTCCGCAAGGTGGCCGGCATTATAGTTCAGGCGTGTGCGGCCCATGCCCGGGCAACCGGCGGAGACTTCCCCTACATCCGCACAGGCGAACCACGCACACTCAACCTGGCCACTAGCTGCTGGTTCGAAACCCCCGCAATCGGCAAATCTGCCATCCTTTGGTACCCAGGAGCTGCGTCATGGCGCGAGTGTCGGCCCACGGAGGCGCCGCCAGCGGCGGTACGGCGGCGCGACCGGCCAGCAAGGGTCGCTGATGCGGGATGCGATTGCAGCCGCAGAGGCGCTGTTGTACCTGAGTCAGCAGGCTTCCCGGCGCGAGGTAAGGGGCTGGATCGGGGAAGCCGGCAATGCCCCGGCCGCGTTCGAGCGTCACGGCAAACCGCCGCGCTGGCCGACCGGGCGGCTGCGCGCCGCCGGCATTCGTTTTGTCACGCTGGAGGATGCCGACTATCCGGAACCCCTGCAGCATATCCCCGACCCGCCGCTGGCGCTCTACTATCGCGGCTCGTTGCCGCTGCCGGCGGGAGCCCGGGTGGCCGTGGTCGGCGCCCGGGCCGCTACGCGCAGGGGCATTCAGGTTGCCGAGCATCTGGGCCGGGGCCTGGCCGGCAATGGCGCTACCGTTGTATCCGGGCTGGCCCGGGGCATCGACGGCGCGGCTCATCGGGGTACGCTGGCGAGCGATACCGGCTGCGCCTGGGCGGTGCTCGGCAGCGGTTTGCTCGACCTGTATCCACGCCAGCACAGCGCCCTGGCAGAGCGCATCGCCGAAGCCGGCGGCGCGGTACTGAGCGAGTATGTTCCGGATGCGGCCCCCTTCAAGGGCCACTTTCCGGAACGCAACCGGCTGATCAGTGGCCTCAGCGAAGGCATCGTGGTGGTGGAGGCGGGCCGCAGCAGCGGTTCCCTGATCACCGCCAGACTGGCCGCGGAACAGGGCCGGGAGGTCATGGCCATGCCCGGGCCGGTGGGCGGCCCATTGAGCGCCGGATGCAACTGGCTGATCAAGCAGGGCGCAGCGCTGGTTGAGAGTGCCGACGACGTGCTGGTAGAGCTTGGCTACACGCCGGCTGCTGGCCAAGCGCCTGCACAACCGCCACCGACCCTGAAGCCGGTGTACGAGGCGGTGACCAGTCTGCAGGCCTCGGCGGATGAAATCGCCGTTGCCCTGGGCATGCCGGTGGAAGCGGTCACCGGGGCGCTGGTGCAACTGGAACTGGGAGGATTTGTTCGGCTAACCCCCGGCGGGTATATTCGCGCCCTTCACTAAAGCCGGAGAATATTGTGAGCTTCGTTGCCGTCTTGATGGGGTCGGAGTCGGACTGGCCCGTTATGCAGAACTGTACTGGCGTACTCGACCGTCTCGGTGTGGAAAACGAGGTGCGCATTTCGTCCGCGCACCGCACGCCGGAGGCGACTGCTGCCTATGTGGCGGACGCGGTCGAACGGGGCTGCGCAGCTTTTGTCTGCGGTGCGGGAATGGCCGCGCATCTTGCCGGTGCCGTGGCTGCGCACACCGTGCGTCCGGTCATCGGCGTACCCATTGACAGCGGCCCGCTGAGTGGCCTGGACGCGCTGCTGGCCACCGTGCAGATGCCTGGCGGCATCCCGGTGGCCACTGTCGCGATCGGCAAGGCGGGCGCGCGCAATGCCGGCTACCTGGCGGCGCAGATGCTGTCACTGGGCGATGCCGCCCTGGCCGACAAGATCGCCGCGGACCGGGCGGACAACCGGTCCAAGATCCAGGCGCAGAATGAGCGGTTGCAGGCAGAACTCGCGCGCTGACCATTTCCACGTATGCCAGGCGGCCCGGCTGCTGCGTGCGGGCGGGCTGGTGGCGCATGCCACCGAGGGCGTCTGGGGCCTGGCCTGCGATGCGTTCGATGGCGCCGCCGTGGCGCGGCTGCTGGCTGTCAAACAGCGGGACCCGGGCAAGGGCCTGATCGTCATCGGCGCGGCGCCGGCCTGCTTCGAGCCGGAGCTGCAGCGCCTGTCCGTTGCGCAACGAGCCGAGCTGGAAAGCAGTTGGCCGGGCCCGGTGAGTTGGCTGGTGCCCAACAGCCGCTTCCCCTGGTGGATCAGCGGCGGTTCGGGCGGCACCGGCCATGTCGCCATACGCGTGCCCGGCCATGCCCAGGCCAGGGCCATCTGCGCGGCGTTCGGCGGCCCGCTGGTTTCCACCTCGGCCAATCCCTCCGGCCGGCCGGGCACCTCGAGCGAACTGCGCGTGCGCCGCTGGTTTCAGTCCGCTGTCGACTACATCGTGCCCGGAAGCACCTCTGCGCGTAACCGGCCCAGCGAGTTGCGCACCCTTGACGGAGCGGTGTTGCGATGACTGACCGTTACGCAGTGATCGGCAATCCGGTGACCCACTCCCTGTCGCCAACAATACACAGCGCCTTCGCTAAACAAACCGGCCAGCGGCTGCGCTACGACAAGCTGTCGGCGCCGGTGCGGGGTTTTCGTGAAGCGGTAGAGGCCTTTTTTGCGGGAGGCGGCCGCGGCCTGAACGTCACCCTGCCGTTCAAGGGCGAAGCCTTTGCCTGGGTTGCGGTCGCCCGGGGCGCGGCCGCCGGGGCAGAGGCGGTGAACACTATCGCGCTGGAGGGTGCGACCACCGTCGGCCACAACACCGATGGCGAGGGGCTGGTTGGCGACCTGCGGGCGCTCGGCGTGGACCCGGCCGGCCGCCGCCTGCTGATCATCGGCGCCGGGGGTGCCGTGCAGGGCGTGGTTCCGGCCCTGCTCGATGCCGGCGCCACGCGCCTGGTCATCGCCAATCGCACCGTCGCGCGGGCCGAAGCACTGGCGTCGCGCTATCCGGAAATGGTAGAAAGCGCGCCCCTCGATGCATTGAGCCCGGGATTCGACGTGGTAATCAACGGCACCTCGGCGGGATTGCAGGGCCGTGGCGCGCTGGTCGATGCCGGCATCGTCCGGGAAACGCTGTGCTATGACATGCTGTATGCCCCGGACGGCAACACGCCGTTCTGTCGATGGGCCCGGCAGGCCGGCGCCGCGGCGGTCAGCGACGGGCTCGGCATGCTGGTGGAACAGGCCGCAGCGGCGTTCGCCATCTGGCGGGGCGTGCGGCCGGACAGCCGTGCGGTGCTCGAGCGGCTGCGGTGCGAAACCGGAAACTGAGCGCGGAAACACGGACCATGGCAGACCAGACAGTCGCAAAGCGGAACCGGCCACAGCTGATCATCATGCTGATTGCCTTCCCCATGCTTTCGATTTTCGCGACATACAGCCTGGTGTGGCTGGCCAACCGCGATACGCTGCTGGAAAGCACCAACCACGGCCGTTTCGTCGACCCGCCTGTGCTGGCGCGGGAACTGGGCCTGGCGGACACCTCCGGCATGCCGGTGGACGGCAGCGGTTCCTGGTGGATCTGGCTGGTGACCGAGGGCTGCGATGCGCTCTGCGAACAGGCCCTCGCGGAAATGCGGAGCACGCGCGAACGCCTCAATGAACGTGCCGGCGACCTGCGGCAAGCCCTGGTGACCGGGTCGCGGGGCGATTCCCAGCCGCCCGCCCGGCACTACTCCGGCGTGCGGCACTTCATCAGCGACGGCGAGAAGAACCTGCAGCCGGGCATCTACCTGGTTGACCCGGTCGGCAACGTGGTGCTGACCTATCCCGCCGACACCCGGTCGCAGCCCATGTTCGAGGACCTGTCCCGGCTGCTGGAGGTTTCCGGAGATGCCTGACCTTCACTCACGGGTCCCGAGCCAGCTTCCCTTGCGCCTGTGCGAACCACGCGAGGCAACAAGGAGTGTTTGCGCTGGCAACCGAGGCGCTGAAGTGCAGGGGGCTGCATTGCGTACAGCCACGAGAGCGGGAGTGAGGTACGGACCTCGGGCGCCTTGCAAGCAATTCAGCGCGTTAGAATCTGCAAGACAACGTACGCTTGGCGCGCGCCGCAGGCCCGTACCTCACTCCCGCTCGGTGCGTGGGAAACCACATCGCCAGCATGTTTGTTGCCCGTGTGCATGCCGGTCATGAAGAA
>CAZNFI010000016.1:0-28083 GCA_964572185.1 uncultured Pseudomonadales bacterium | reverse complement strand
CTAGGTTACTGGAAAAACCCCATCGCGAGACGTTTGTTCCATGCGAGCCCGCGCCGTAGAAATTCCCGATCGCGGATTCGCAGCCGAGAGTTTCTAAGGGGCAGGTCCCTGGCGCCAGCCCCAGGCGTGCTGAATGGCGGCAAGGGCGGCCAGCGGTGCGGTTTCCGCGCGCAGCACCAGTGTTCCCAGGGAGTGTATCGGGATGCCCCGAGTTGCTGCCGCCGTGATCTCGCTGGCGCTCCAACCGCCTTCCGGTCCCACCAGCACGGTTGTTTCGCGGACCGCGATGACGCCAGGCAGCGGTTCGCCATCCGGGTGCAGCAGCAGAGTGCGTTCAGGGTTCGCGCTGTCGATGAAACCGGCGAAGTCTTGTGCCGCGTGCAATATCGGCAGGTACGATCGACGGCTCTGTTCGCAGGCGCCGATGATGATGCGCCGCCAATGCTCCTGCCTGGCGTCCGCCCTGGCAAGCGGCTCCCGCGTGCGCTCGCTGACCAGCGGCAGGATCTGCGCGACGCCCAGTTCGGTGGCCTGCCTGAGCAACCGGTCCATGGCATCGCCTTTCAGCAGTGCCTGGGCGAGGTGAACCGGCGGGACGGTGGCGGCCTGCTCAACGATCGGAGTGCCCAGTTCGATGCGGCAGGCTTTGGCTTTCGCAGCGGACACCCGCGCCTGCCATACACGTCCGGTGCCGTCGAAAACTTCAACGGCATTGCCGTTCCTGAGGCGCAGCACGCGCACCAGGTGATGCGATTGTCGCGCGTCCAGGATCACGGCTGTGGAATTCGGCGGTTCGATGAAGACGCGCGGCGTCACGGACGGGTTACCCGGTTAGCCCGCAAGCCCGAGATTTTCGCAGATTTGCGTTGTCGCGCCCCAGCGGTTCAGCGTATAGAAGTGCAGCCCGGCGGCTTCGCCGCAGAGCAACTCCTCGCAGAGCCGGGTCACCACCTCGGCGCCGAATTGCCGCAATGCCGCCTTGTCGTCTTGGTACGCTTCGAGGTGCTTGTAGATCCAGCGAGGCACATCCGCCCCGCAGCCCTTCGAGAAGCGCACGAAACTGGTGAAGTTGGTCAGCGGCATGATGCCGGGCACGATCGGCACCTCGATGCCGGCAGCCTGGGCGCGGCTGCGGAAGTCGAAGAATGCATGAGGGTGGTAGAAGTACTGGGTGATGATGCAGTTGGCGCCGGCCTCTACCTTTCGCTTGAGGAAGTGCATGTCCTGATCCGGCGACGACGCTTCGGGATGCACCTCCGGATAGCCGGCGACCTCCAGTTGCAACGCATCGGCGCAGTGAGACCTGATCAGGCGAACCAGTGCTTCGGCGTTGTTCGGGTAGCGGGCGGCGCCGACTCCGGAGGGCCGGTCGCCGCGCAGGGCGACCACGCGCCGGACACCGGCCTGTCGATAGTCATCGATCAGCGCCCGTATCCGTTGTGCGGCATCGCTGCCCATCGACAGGTGTGGGGCGGCCGTCAGCCCGTGGGCCAGCAGCCGTTTGACGGTGTCCGCGGTGCCTTCCCGGGTAGACCCGTTGGCGCCGTAGGTCACGGAGAAAAAAGCTGGCCGGAACCGGTTCAGCTTCTCGGCGACACCGATCAGGCTGGTTCTACCCTCGGGCGTGCGGGGCGGAAAGAATTCGAAACTGAGCCTCACGATCGCGAACCTTGGTTGCCCGGGGTGTGTTCACGAGCCGGTCAGGGCCTCGACCTTGTCGGTATGTTCCCAGGTAAACGCTTCTTCAGTGCGGCCGAAATGCCCATACGCGGCGGTTTGCCGGTAGATCGGCCGCTTCAGGTCGAGCATGGCGATCAGGCCGCGGGGCCGCAAGTCAAAGTGTTCACGTACAAGTTGAACGATGCTGTCGTCATCGAGCCTGCCGGTACCGAAGGTATTGAGGCTGATGGAGGTGGGCTCGGCGACGCCGATGGCGTAACTCAACTGAATCTCGCAGCGCTCGGCGAGACCGGCGGCAACGATGTTCTTGGCCACGTAGCGGCCGGCATAGGCGGCTGAACGGTCGACCTTGGACGGGTCTTTCCCGGAAAAGGCGCCGCCGCCGTGGCGCGCCATGCCACCGTAGGTGTCGACGATGATCTTGCGCCCGGTGAGGCCGCAGTCGCCCACCGGGCCGCCGATCACGAAGCTGCCCGTGGGATTGATGAAGTACTTGGTGTCCGGGGACAGCCAGTTGGCTGGCAGCACCGGTTTGATAATCTCCTCCATCACCGCCTCGGTGAGCGTCTCGGAACTGACCTCCGGTGTATGCTGGGTGGAAAGCACCACCGCTTCGATGGCCATCGGCCTGCCGGCGCCGTCGTAGCGGAAACTGAGCTGGCTCTTGGCGTCGGGGCGCAGAAAATCGAGGGAGTTGCGGCGCTTTTCCGCCTGTTGCTTGACCAGCCGGTGCGCGTAGGCGATGGGTGCAGGCATGAGTACATCGGTCTCGTTGGACGCGTAGCCGAACATGAGGCCCTGGTCGCCGGCGCCCTGCTCGCGATCCTCGGTCGCATCGACGCCTAGGGCGATGTCGCCGGACTGCTGGCCGAGGGCGTTGACGATTTCGCAGTTGTGCAGGTCGAAGCCGCTGTCGAAATCGGAGTAGCCGATGTCGGCGATCAGGTTGCGAACCAGGGCCTCCACATCGAGATCGGCATTGGACCGGACCTCGCCGGCGACCACCACGAGCTGGTCCTTGATGAGCGTTTCGCATGCGACCCGGGAATCGGCATCCTGGGCCAGCATGGCGTCGAGGACAGCGTCGGAGATCTGGTCGGCCATCTTGTCGGGATGACCTTCCGAGACCGACTCGGAGGTAAATACGCTGTAGTGGGCCATCGCGCGTCCGCCTGTGCTGGGGGAAAGCGCGCCATTCTACCGGAAGCGCGGCATGGGACTCATCAACCGAATCGCGAGGCCGGTGCGAGCGCCCGAAATGCCCGGTGCTGACGGCATCCGGAGTTTTTTCGTTGCCATGCTTCGGGCGGACAGGGACAATACCCCGGTTTGCCTCGTTTCCCCGGTTTCCAGCATGACTCAGTCCCTACTTCCTGCAGGTTTCGTTGTTGGTGATCGCCGGCGAAATCCCGCCCTTCCGGGTTCCCCGGCAGTCCGGGGCACGTTCCCCGGTCATGCACGGCGCAACCGCACCGGTCTGTGCATGGCCATTGCTGCACACGGACGCACCGCACCGGTGCCGTCGTGAGCGCCCGTGCGGAACGGGCCAATGCCATCCGCGCGCTGTCCATGGACGCGGTGCAGCGTGCCAACTCCGGGCATCCGGGCGCGCCAATGGGGCTGGCGGATGTTGCCGAGGTGCTGTGGCGAGAGATATTGAAGCACAACCCGCGGGACCCCGCCTGGTGCGACCGCGATCGGGTGGTGCTGTCCAACGGGCATGGCTCAATGCTGCTGTACAGCGTGCTGCATCTATGTGGCTACGACCTGTCCATCGACGACATCAAGGCCTTCCGGCAGCTTCATTCCAAGACCGCCGGCCACCCGGAATTCGGCGAGTGTCCGGGGGTGGAAACAACCACCGGGCCGCTCGGGCAGGGCATGGCGAATGCGGTCGGCATGGCGCTGGCCGAGCAGCGGCTGGCGGCGGAGTTCAATCGGTCCGGTCACGAGGTGGTCGATCACCATACCTGGGTGATCGCCGGGGACGGATGCCTCATGGAGGGCATCTCCCATGAGGCGGCATCGCTGGCGGGAACACTGAAGCTCGGCAAACTCATCTGTCTTTATGACGATAACGGCATCTCCATCGACGGCGAAGTCGGCGCCTGGTTTACCGAGGATGTGCCGGGGCGGTTCCGCAGCTATGGCTGGCGCGTTATCGAGGGCGTCGATGGGCACGATGCGCAGGCCGTGCAGCAGGCGCTTGCCGCGGCGCGCGCCGGCGATGGCCGCCCTACCCTGGTGTGCATCGGCACCATCATTGGTTTTGGCGCGCCGAACAAGCAGGGCACGGCCGCGGTACACGGTGCGGCCCTCGGGGAGGACGAAGTGAGCGCCGCGCGCCGCAACCTCAATTGGGGGTATGAGCCCTTCGAGATCCCGGCGCGGCTGTACGAAGACTGGAGTTGCGTTGCCGCCGGCGAGCGGGCGCAGGCAGACTGGCAGGCGACGTTTGCCGCATACGCCCAGGCCTACCCTGAATTGGCGGCCGAGTTCGAACGCCGCATGGCCGGGCGCCTGCCCGAAAACTGGGCCGACGCCATCCGTGGGGTGGCAGTAGCCGCCCAGGCCGAGATGAAGCCGCTTGCCACCCGCCAGTCGTCCCAGGTCTGTCTGGATGCGCTGGGCCCGGCGCTGCCCGAACTGTTCGGCGGATCCGCGGACCTGACCGGTTCCAACAACACGCGCTGGGCCGATGCGGACGATGCGCGCTACCTGAGTTTTGGCGTACGCGAGTTCGGCATGACGGCGGTGTGCAATGGCATGCTGCTGCACGGCGGCCTGCGGCCGTTCTCGGGCACCTTCCTGGTGTTCATGGAATATGCCCGCAATGCCCTGCGGCTGGCGGCGCTGATGGGCATTCCCAACATCTTCGTCTACACCCACGACTCCGTGGCACTGGGGGAAGACGGCCCGACGCACCAGCCGATCGAGCAGCTCACCAACCTGCGCACCACGCCCAACCTGTCCACCTGGCGGCCTTGCGACACGGCGGAATCGGCGGTTGCCTGGGAACATGCCATCGCGCGTACCGAGGGCCCCACGGCGCTGGTGTTCACCCGGCAGAAAACGGTTCCCCAGGCCCGCGATGCCGGAACGCTGGCTGCTGTTCGTCGCGGCGGTTACATCCTCAGCCGCGAGAGCGACGGTCTGGACGCCGTGCTGATCGCCTGCGGTTCGGAGGTGGAGTTGGCCATGAACGCGCAGCGGCAGTTGGCCGGCAACGGCGTCGGTGTGCGGGTGGTCTCCATGCCCAGCACGGACGTCTTTCTGTCCCAGGACAGCGCCTATCGGGATGCGGTGATTCCGCCGGAGCTGCGAGCGCGCATCGCCGTCGAAGCGGGCCACCCGGATTACTGGCGCCGCTTCGTCGGCCTCGACGGCGAGGTACTCGGCATCGAGCGGTTCGGTGTGAGCGCGCCGGGTGCCGAAGGCATGGCGGCGTTGGGCATGACAGTCGACCACCTGGTTGCCGTTGTCGAAGCAACCCTTGGCCGCTGACCGGGCGAGGGCTGCGATTGCGGTGCTCCAGGTGTTGGTCAATGGCATCGGTACTCCAGGTTGTCGGGCGAGCGGCGTCCGCCTGGCGATTCCCCGATCGCGAGGCGCGCAGGACATCACCTTCAGGCCATGACCTTCAAGAGGATGCAAGACCTGGACCTGGCCGGCAGGCGTGTCCTGATACGGGAAGACCTGAACGTGCCGGTGGCCGACGGCCAGGTAACCAGCGATGCGAGGATTCTCGCTGCCCTGCCGACGCTGCGTGCGGCACTCGACGGCGGCGCGCGGGTACTCGTCCTGTCGCACCTGGGCCGGCCCCGGGAGGGCGAGTTCGATGCGGCGTTCTCTTTGGCGCCGGTGGCCCGGCGGTTGTCGGAACTGCTCGGTGAAAGCGTACCGCTGCTGCCCGACTTCGATACGGCTCAGGCATCTTCGGCGCGGCTGGCACTGCTGGAAAACGTGCGTTTCCTGGCCGGCGAAAAGGCCAATGACGAGGCATTGTCCAGGCGCTTTGCGGCACTGGCCGACATCTTCGTGATGGACGCCTTTGGCACGGCCCACCGGGCCCAGGCTTCGACCCACGGCGTTGCCAGGTTCGCGCCCGTTGCCTGTGCAGGGCTCCTGCTCGCGGCGGAGCTGGACGGGTTGGGGCGGGCGTTGCAGGATCCGCGCCGTCCGCTGGTTGCGATCGTCGGCGGGTCGAAAGTCTCCACCAAACTGGGCGTGCTCGAGAAGCTCGCCACGTTGGCCGACCGGATCATTGCCGGCGGTGGCCTCGCCAACACCTTCATGGCCGCCGCCGGCCACGAAATCGGTGCTTCCCTGGTTGAGGAAGGCATGATCGACACGGCCAAAGAGCTGGCGCGGAAGGCGGAAATCCCGCTGCCGGTGGATATCATGGCCGGCAAGCGCATCGACCCCCACGAGACCGCCTTGCTGCGCGCCGTCGATGAAGTGGGCAGCGACGAGATGATCCTGGATATCGGCCCGGAGACCGCCCGGCGCTTCAAGGCGCTGCTCGCCGATGCCGGCACCATCCTGTGGAACGGCCCGGTGGGCGCATTCGAGTACGATCAGTTCGGCGAGGGCACCCGCCTGCTGGCCGAGGCGATCGCCGAAAGCGAAGCCTTCTCGGTAGCCGGCGGCGGCGACACGCTGGCGGCCATCGACAAGTACGGCGTGCGCGAAGGCATCTCCTGCATCTCCACCGGCGGCGGCGCCTTTCTGGAGTTCATGGAGGGCAAGACCCTGCCGGCGGTGGCCATGTTGGAAAGCCGCGCGGTGGATTGAACGCGGCCGGCCCGCATCCACCGACAGGCTTTGGCGGCTTGGCACGGGGACGCCTCGAGTGGCGTAGCGGCGGTGCCCGATGTGGCCCGTTCGGCCGATGCGGATGCGGCCTATTCCGGCGTTCCCAATGCGGCCAGTATGAAGGCGTATTGCTCCGCCACCTCCCGTAACGAATCGAAGCGCCCCGACTTGCCGCCATGTCCGGCGCCCATGTTGGTCTTGAGCAGCAGCGGGTTGTCATCGGTCTTCAGCGTTCGCAGCCTGGCGACGTACTTGGCGGGTTCCCAGTAGGTCACCCGCGGGTCGTTCAGGCCGCCGGTCACCAGCATGGGCGGGTAGGCGCCCCGTTGCAGTTGATCGTAGGGAGAATAGGAGCGGATCAGCGCGAACGCCTCTGGGTCCTCGATGGGATTCCCCCACTCCGGCCACTCCAGCGGGGTCAGCGGCAGCGAGGTGTCGAGCATGGTGTTCAGAACGTCCACGAAGGGCACCTGGGCCACCACCGCGCCCCAGAGTTCCGGTGCCTGATTGACCGCCGCCCCCATCAGTTCGCCGCCGGCGCTGCCGCCGGAAATGGCAATGCGCCCGGCCCTGGTGTAACCAGCCTCGATCAGGTGCCTGGCCACATCGACGAAGTCGTTGAAGGTGTTGGTGCGCTGCTTGAGCTTGCCGGCCTCGTACCAGTGGTAGCCGAGGTCGTCGCCGCCGCGGATGTGGGCGATGGCGGCGATGAAGCCGCGATCGAGAAGCGACAGGCGCGTGGTCGAGAACGACGGCGGTATGGCGTAACCGTAGGCGCCGTAGCCGTACAGGTGCAGCGGCGCGCTGCCGTCGACAGGCGTGTCTCTGTGGCGCACCAGCGACACCGGCACGCGCACGCCGTCGCGTGCCGGGGCCATCAGCCGCTGCGTCACGTACCGGCTGGCGTGGTAGCCGCTCGGAATCCGCTGCACTTTGCGAACTTCGAGCGCGCCACTGCCGATGTGGTAGTCGTAGACGGTGTTCGGGGTCACCATGGAGGTGTAGTCGAGCCGCAACCTGTCTGTATGGAACTCGGGATTGTTGCCGATGCCGGCGCTGTAAGCCGATTCCGGAAACTCGATGTGCGAACTCGACCCGTCGCGGCGGAGCAGGCGAACCTGGTCGAGCCCGTCGATGCGTTCCGCCACGGCGATGAAATCGGCAAACGCCGCGAAGCCGAGAATGTAAAGGTCGTCGGTGCCTTCGAGCAGGGATTGCCACGAGCCTTCGGCAAGGTCGTCTTCTCCGGCCGTCGCCAGGCGGTGATTCCTGTGGCGGTCGTTGCTGCGTATGACGAAACGGTCGCCCTGGTGGTCTACCTCATAGTCGTGATTCTGCCGCCGCGGCGACACCATGACCGGCTGTGCATCGGGTGCGTCGGCGCGCAACAGGTGCACTTCGGCGGTGACGTGGTCGGCGCTGCGGATGATGAGGTATTGCTTTGACGCGCTGGTGGAGAGGCCGACGAAAAAGCCCGGGTCCCGTTCCTCGTAGACGACCCGGTCCTGCGTTGCCGGTTCGCCGAGCCGATGCCGGCGCACCTGGTACGGCCGCCAGTTCTCGTCGACGCGGGTATACAGAAAACCAGAATCGTCGGCGACCCAGGCCGGCTGGCCGATGCTGTCTGCGATGCTGTCGTCGAGCAGTTCGCCGGTGGCGAGATCCTTGACGAGCAGGCGAAAGCGCTCTGAGCCATCGGTGTCGGCGCTGTAGGCGAGCAGGCGGCCGTTGTTGCTCACGGCCAGCGCGCCGAGCCGGAAGTAGTCGTGCTCCCGCGCCAGCTCCGGCTCATCCAGAATGGTTTCGGCATGCTCGGTGGGGCCATCCCGGGCAGCGGCATCGTCCGCCGGCCAGCGCGACCAGATGCGGTACTGGCCGCCTTCCTCGAAGCGCCATTGGTAGTACCAGGCACCCTCCCGAACCGGTACGCTCGACTCATCCGGTTGCTGGCGCGCCTTGAACTCCTGGAACAGGGTTTCCACCAGTTCGGTGTGCGGCGCCATCGCCGCCTTGAAGTAGGCGTTCTCCGCTTCCAGATAGTCGAGCACCTCGGGGTCGTCCACCTGCGGATAGCTGTCGTCTTTCAGCCAGTGATAGGGGTCCTCGACGGTGATGCCGTGATGGGTGGTGGCATGCGGCCGCGCGGCCGCCACGGGCGGTTCGGGCAGCGGCGATGATTCGGTCATGGGCGCGTTCTCCTCGGAACAGGCGGCGGTGATGAGCGCGGTTGCCGTGAGGGCCAGGGCGCGCGCCGGGCGGATGAACTGGCGGTGTCGTTGCATGGTTGCGGGCGATGTCTGCTTTCGGGCATGCGGCCGAGCGCGGATGATGCGGGCAATCGCGCGTTTTGGAAACCGCATCGCCTATGCTACGTTCAAATCGGGCGCGGCTGAACAAGGAGAAATCAATGCGCACACTCTGCATCGTGCTGGCCTGCACCGCTTCGCTGGCCTGGGCCGAGGACTGGTACCCCTCCAAGTACGGCGCCGACGACACCCTGGGCGCCATCAACAACCTTACGCCCGAAAAGGTGGTGCAGGCGGCACGGCTGGTGCAGCTCGGCAAGTCGTACCCGCTCGGCGTGGTCACCGGCTGGGACACGCCGGCCTATCCGCCGCGGCACTACGCGCTTACCGTCATCCAGCCCGGTCAGGAAGGGCTGACGCTCGGCTCCAACCGTGCCACCGGCAACGACGACCTGCTGTACACCTGGATGGGCATCGGCAGCCAGCTCGACGGCCTCGGCCACATGGGCATCGAGCACGTTTACTACAACGGCCACAAGGCGGCGGATTTCGTGACCTCCAAGGGCCTGAAGGTGCTTTCCATCGAGAAGATCCCACCCATCGTCAGCCGCGGCGTGCTGCTGGACATGACGCGCCACTACGATGTGAACCCGGTGCCCGCCGGAACGGCGTTCAACGAAGCCGAGATCAAGGCCCAGGCGCAGGCGCAGGGGGTGGCCATCGGCAAGGGCGATGTGGTGCTGTTCCACACGGGTTGGCTGAACCTCTCGGAGCAGGATACGGCGCAATTCATGAGCGGCGAACCCGGGCTCGGCATGGGCGGTGCCAGGTACCTGGCCGATCTCGACGTGGTGGCGGTCGGCTCGGATACCTGGGGCGTCGAGGCGGTACCGGCCGAAGACCCGGAGCAGAGGTTCCCGGTGCACCCCGAATTGCTGGCCAAGAACGGCATCTACGTCCTGGAAAACATGGATGTGCGCGCGCTCGCGGCGGATCGGGGCTGGGAGTTCCTGTTCGTGCTCGGGCAGCCGCGTTTCGAGGGCGCCGTGCAGGCGGTTATCAATCCGGTGGCGATTCGATAGCCCGGCGGCGTCTGCACGGTCGGCGGCAGCAACTCAGAGCAGGTGTGCGCATGACGATCAGCGCCGGCATCGGCATTGGCAGTTTCCCGTTCGATGATGCCCGCGGCTTCTGGCGTTGGGTGGATGTCTGCGAGCAGGGCGGCATCGACTCCATCTGGCAGTCCGACCGCCTCATCTCGCGCGATGCCAATCTGGAGTGCATGAGTGTGATGGCGGCGCTGGCCGGCGCCACCCGGCGCATCAAGTTCGGCATGAACGTGGCCAGCCTCGGTCTGCGCGATCCGGTGCTGACCGCCAAGCAGTGCGCCACCATCGACGTGCTTGCCGAGGGCCGCCTGCTGCCGGCGTTCGGCCTCGGCAGTACCCGCTCGCGCGACTACGCCGCCACCGGTACCCCGACCCGGCGGCGCGGCCGGCGCATGGACGAGAGCGTCGAAATCCTCTCCCGCCTCTGGTCGGAGGATGCGGTCACGTTCGAGGGAGAGTTCTTCCGGCTGGATAGCGCGTCAATTGCGCCCCGACCCGTCCAGCAGCCGCTGCCGCTCTGGATTGGCGGCTCCGCGCCGCAGTCCATCGAACGCACCGCGCGCTGGGGCACGGGCTGGCAGGCGGGTATCGCGTCGGCCGACCAGGTGGGGCCGGTGGTCAGCGCCATCAAGGAGCGGGCGCGCGCCCTGGGCCGCCGTATCGACGCGGATCACTACGGCGCCGGTTTCGCTTTCCGTTTCGGCGCGCCGGACGAACCGATCGTGCGGCGCCACAACAGCGGCCTGGCCCGGTTGCTGGGCAAGCCGCCGGATGCTTTCACGGCCATCGGCGACCGCGAACAGATCATGGCGCTGCTCAATGGCTTCCGCGCTGCCGGCGCACACAAGTTCATCCTGCGGCCCATCGCCACCGGCACCGACGATATGATCGAGCAGACCAGGAGACTGATCGATAGGGTGCTGCCCGAGGTGGCGGCCCTGAACTGAGCGCCTGGCGCGCGTCCGGAGCATGCGTCAGCGACTGCGTTCAGGTCGAGCGAATCGGTGACGAGTACTGCGCCGTTGCCAGGGACGTTTCCGGTGACATCGTCGCGCTCGACCGGCTCGGTGGACTGGAGCTTCCAGAAGCCGTGGTTTCCGGGCTGAACGCGAGCCTGGCGCATCTGGGCGCGAGCAGCGCCGGTACCGTGCCCACCGTCGCAGCCGGCGTCAATGCCGATAACGCGGGCGCTTGCCGAGATCCTTGAGAATCTCCCGCGCCGCGTTGTGCCCGGGTATGCCGGATACGCCGCCACCGGGATGGCAGCTCGCCCCACACATGTAAAGGCCCTTTAGGGGCCCCCGGTAGTCGGCGTAGTGCGGTGCGGGGCGCTTGAAGAAAAGCTGGTCGAGCGACAGTTCGCCCTGGAAGATGTGGCCCTGGGGCAGGTTCACCCGCGCTTCGATGTCCGGCGCCAGCAGCACTTCGGCGTCGATGATGCCATCCGAGAAACCCGGGGCGAAGCCGTCCAGCGTGTTGAGCAGGTTGGCGGTGAAGTTGTCTTTCTCCTCTGTCCAGCTTGCGCCCTTCAGTTCATAGGGCGCGTGACCGCCGAACACGTTGACCACGTGCTTGCCGGGCGGCGCCAGCGTGTCGTCGACGATGGTCGGCACCACCGGCGTCATGAACGGACGCTGCGAGTACCAGCCGTGCTTGGCATCGTCGTAGGCCTGCTCCAGGTAGTCGATGTCCGGCGCACAGTGCACGTAGGTGGGATAGGTGAACGAACCCAGGGCGCCGGCATCGATGGCTTTCTCGAGCGCCGGGTAGTGCGGCGGCCGGTCGCAGGCGATGTTGGCCTTGAAGGCGGTGGAGAAGGTGCGCAGGTTGCGGATGTCGCGGACCAGGTCACCGGGCAGGTGGCGCGCATCGATCAGGTCGAGATAGAGCGTCCTGGCGCTGGCGTTGCCGACGACGATGTCGGCATCGAACCGCCGGCCCTCACGGGTGGCGATGCCGGTTACCCGATCATCGCAAACCAGCACCTCATCGACCGGCGCGCCGGTGACGAACTCCACGCCCAGGGTGCGTCCGTAGGCGGCGATTGCCTGGGTGATGCTGCCCATGCCGCCGCGGATGAATCCCCAGCCACCGGCGCCTTCGTGCTCGCCCATGATGTGATGCATGATCACATAGGCGGAACCGGGCGTTTTGGGGCCGGCGAAGGTGCCGATTGAGGCGTAGTAGGCAAGTACCGCGCGGATGCGCGAATCCTGGAACCAGCGGCGCAGGTAGTCGTCGGCGCTCATGGTGAGGATGTCGTAGACCTGGAAGAAGCGGCCGCCGACCTTCCGGTACCTCCACAGCAGCGAGCCGATCTCGCGGAAGGTTTTCCAATCGCGCCGGGTAGGGTCGGGCGGCGTTTCGAACAGCAGTTTCCTGACGACATCGGCGGCTTCATAGAGGTACTGGTTGAACTCGGGAAAGATCGCCGCGTCGCGCCGACTGAACCGGGCGAATGATGCCTGGGTGCGCTCGATGTCATCGGAGTAGACGATGTAGTCATCGTCGCCGAGCGGGCTGAACATGTCCGAGCAGGGCAGTATCTCGAGGCCGTGCCGGTGCAGGTCGAGGTCGGCGATGATGCGCGGGTGCAGCAGGC
The DNA here is from genome assembly GCA_964572185.1 of uncultured Pseudomonadales bacterium. Lineage (GTDB taxonomy): Bacteria > Pseudomonadota > Gammaproteobacteria > Pseudomonadales > Azotimanducaceae > Azophilus. The sequence goes on along the minus strand of CAZNFI010000016.1, from coordinate 15,631 downwards.
TCATCAGGTAGGAGAAGGTCGATGCCCGGAATCCCGGATGAAACTCCTCGGTGACCGCGGCGCCGCCGAGGGTCTCGTTCCGTTCGACCACGGTCACCTTGAGCCCGGCGCGGGCCAGGTAGGCCGCACAGATCAGGCCGTTGTGGCCGCCGCCGACGATCAGCGCATCGCGCCCACCTGAGCCGGTCATGCGTTCGCCCCCGCGGCGACGCGCTCATGCAGTTCCAGCAGCGGAGCCACGGTCTCCGGGGGGCGGCGGCCGAACCCGCACTCCGTGGCGATACCGAAGTGCGGCACAGCCCGGCGTGCCGCCGAGATGCGCCCGCGTGCGCCCTGTTCGCCATCGGTAAGGTGCAACAGCCCGAGAAAGAGGTGCGTTTGCGGCGGCAGCCGTAGCTGTTTCAGCGGTTCGAAGAATGCCGCATCGTGCCGGTCTTTTGGAACCCTCAGGTGAATCCAGTCCAGTCTCCGGCCAGCCGCGGCGGTGATGCCGTTGGCGAGCCGGGTGAGGATGCGGGCGTCTCTGGGCTCGACGATGTGCCTGTGGCCCGGGTCGCCGTAGCACAGATGTATGCCCAACTCGACGGCGGCGGGCACCCGGTTGCACAGCCTGGCCAGTAGGCTGAACGTAAACGCCTCGGCGTCATCGCCGAAGACGGGCAATTGCTCCTCACAGGCGATGACTTCCATGCACACATCCCATTGAATGGCCAGGCGCGCGGCCGGTATGGCATTGACCAGGGCCACCACATTGAGTGTCGGCACGCTCACGGCCCAGTTCTGCAAGATGCACGGGTGCTCCCGCAGGTTGCGGCCCACGCCCTCCAGGGGATGACGACCGGCAACTCCGGCGGTTTGCAGGTGGTCGGGTGGTCCGATGCCCGACAGCATGAGCAGCTTTGGCGAGATGAGTGCGCCAGCGCATAGGATGACCTCCCCTGCACAGTCTGCGCGATGTCTGTTGCCCCTCTCATCGAATTCGACGCCCACCGCCCGCCCGACAGCATCACGCGGTTGACGCGGGCGCCGGTTCTCACCGTCAGGTTGCGGCGCCGGCGCACCCCGCGCAGGTAAGCCCGGGCGGCAGACTGGCGCCAACCGCGGGCGATGTTGGCCTGCACCACGCCCACGCCGTCCTGGCACTCGCCGTTGTAGTCCCAGGTGCGTTCGATGCCGCACTGTCGGGCGGCGGCGATGAATTCCTCGGTCAGCGGGTGGCCCACCCGCTCGGTGACTACACTCACGGCTCCGCCTGCCCCGCGATACGCGTTGCTGCCGCCCTCCCAGGCTTCCAGGCGCCGGAAACAGGGCAGCACGCTCTCGTAATCCCAGCCCAGGCAACCGGCCTGTGCCCAGTCGTCATAGTCGAGGCGATTGCCGCGCACGAACATCATGCCGTTGATCGCGCTTGAGCCGCCGAGCACGTTGCCGGCGGACCACACATCCTCGATGCCGTTGCGAGAGGCATCCGGTTCGCCGGCATAGAGCCAGTTGAACTTCTCGGCGCCGAACAGCAGGCCGGCGGGTACGGCTACGAACGGAGAACGGCCGTGCCCCCCCGCCTCGAGCAACAGCACTCGGCCGTTGCGATCGGCGGACAGGCGGTTGGCGAGTACGCATCCCGCGGAACCCGCGCCAATGACCACGTAATCGAAGTCAGCGCGCACGCTGGTTCACTCGATCGGTCTCCAGAGACGTTTGTGGTTTTATATCATCATTGCGCGGTCGGCCTGTTATGCGCTCCGGCGCACGCTTCTTTGCGGATGGCGCGTTTTCTGCCGCAAGCCTTGCAGGGCTCTCTGGGAAGAAACCGGTACGTCTCAAAGGCATCCGATTGCAAGTGCATAAAATCCGCGGAGACGCTCCTCTATACTTGACGAAAATGCAGCCGATCCCATTGGACACAGATTCCTAGAGTAATCATGCCGCTTGTGCAACCTCTTCCCGCCGATGCCGACGAAGGCGCAAGAAAACTATCGGAATTTTTCGGCGGTCCGCTTGGCTTTACGCCGAACAGCGTACTGACCATGCAGCGCCGGCCGGAGATTGCCCGGGCTTTTATCGAATTGAACATTGCCGTGACCGAGCCCGTGCACATCGACAACCAGCTCAAGCGGATGATCGGCTACATGGCAAGCTTCGCGGCCGGTTGCCGCTACTGCCAGGCGCACCTGGCGTTGGGCACGAGCCGCTTCGGTGCCGGCGACGAGAAAGTGGCGGCATTGTGGCAGTACAACGCCAGCCCGCTGTTCTCGGACGCCGAGCGGGCGGCTCTGGATTTCGCCCTGGCCGCGGCCAGCGTGCCCAACGGCGTCACCGATGAAATCGCAGCGGAGTTGAAAAAGCACTACAGCGACGATGCCATCGTGGAGATCCTGGCTGAAGTGGCGCTGATGGGGTTTCTCAATCGGTGGAACGACAGCATGGGCACCGTGCTGGAAGCACAGCCGGGCAAGCTGGGTGAAGAGTTGTTGCAATCGTCTGGCTGGTTGCCCGGAAAACACGGGTAGACGGAAGAGCTGGCCAGGGTAGCGGCATGCACGTGATGATCGCCGGCGGCGGAATCGGGGGACTGACCGCCGCGTTGTGCCTGCACGAAGCGGGAGTGCGGGTTTCGGTCTTCGAATCGAGTGGCGGCCTCAAGGAACTCGGCGTCGGCATCAATGTGTTGCCGCACGCGGTCAAGGAATACGAACGCCTGGGCTTGGTGGAGAGGTTGCTCGAGAGCGGTGTCGAGTTACAGCGGTACGCCTGGTTCAACAAGTTCGGCCAGCCGATCTGGTCGGAACCCAGGGGCCGTAGCGCCGGCTACAACTGGCCGCAGATCTCCATTCACCGCGGTCACCTGCAGAGCATACTGTCTGACGCCGTCGGCGAGCGCCTGGGCGCAGGCGCGCAGCACTGGGGTCATCATCTCGGGGCATTCGAACAGATCGGCGACCGGGTTCGGGCCAGTTTCGTCGACCGGCGTAGCGGCGCGACCGTGGGCAGTTGCGAGGCCGATGCGCTGATCGGGGCCGATGGCATCCACTCGGTGGTGCGGGCCCGCCACTATCCCGACGAGGGGTCCCCGCGCTGGAGCGGCAACATGCTTTGGCGCATGACCGTGGAGATCGAACCGGTACTGGGCGGCCAGACGATGATTGCCGTGGGCAATGCCCGCACCAAGATCGTCGGCTATGAGATTTCCCGCGCGGCGAAAGAGCGGGGCAGGTCTCTTTTCAACTGGATCGCCGAGGCGCGGCTTGGCGAACCGGGCAGCCCGCTACCGGAACGCGAAGACTGGAACCGGCAGAGCAGCGTGGATGCGTTTCTCCCCTACTTCGAAAACTGGCGATTTGATTGGCTGGATGTTCCCGAGCTGGCCCGCCGCACCGGGAAGGTCTGGGTGTTTCCCATGGTCGATCGGGACCCGCTCGATCGCTGGACCTTCGGCCGGGTGACCCTGCTTGGCGATGCCGCCCACCCCATGTGGCCGATCGGATCCAACGGGGCTTCCCAGGCGGTGCTCGACTGCCGATGCCTGGCGGATTGCATTGCGCAGTACGACGATGTCGTAGAGGCGTTTGCGGCCTACGAGTCGCAGCGCCGACCGGCCACCGCCCGGGTGGTGCTGGCCAATCGAGCCAATGCCCACGACGAATTGCTGGAAATAGCCGAGCGGCGCGCGCCGGAGGGTTTTGTCGATATCCGGGATGTGGCGAGCGACGAGGAGTTGGAAGCGATCTGCGCCCGGTACCGGCAGACCGCTCAATTCGACAAAAAGCAGTTGCAGGATGGTTGACGGGGCGATACCGCAATGGGCGCTGGGGCGATCGGTGCGCGTAACAGTGACCGATCGGCCGGTATTCGGTCGCATCCTCAGGGTCGGGGCGCCGTTGACAGCAGCATACAGGGAGACGGAATGAGTTCGATCGAGCGGTCTTTGCAGCAGTACTTCGAGGCACTGGACTCCGGGGACCTCGAGGGGATATTGAAGGTGTTCGCCGAAGGCGCGCGGGTGCACTCGCCGTTCCTGGGCGACCTCACCGCCAGAGAATTTTTCCCGAAAGTGTTTGCCGCATCCTCGGCTTCCGACATCACCCTTTTCGATGTGCTTGCCAGCACTCAAGGACAGCCGCGGGCGATCGGTTACTTCCGCTACGACTGGACCCTCAAGGATGGCACGCGCGTACACTTCGATGCGGCCGATGTCTTCGACTGCAACGCGGCCGGCGAAATCGACAGGATGACCATCCTCTACGACACGCACCCGTTGCGGGAAACGGTGGGAGACAAGTACGCCTGATCATCGTATCGGATGGGCCGTCGCATGGCGTTGCGTTCGAGTGCCGATTGGCTGAATCGGTTCAGAAACTGTCGACGGGATCCACATCGATTGCCCAGCGTACCGGGCGCGGAGCGGGCAGGTCGGCTATCCGCTCCAACCCGTCATGCAAGTGGCGTCGATTGTCCGCCAGCAGCATGAGTTGAAAACGGTAACGGTTGGCCAGACGCAGCATGGGCGCGGGCGCCGGGCCGAGCGCTTCCAGGGTCATCGGCAGGTGGCGCTTGACGCTGTCCAGAAAACGCAGCGGGGCGGCGCCGTCGGCAGCCTCGGCGCGGATCAGCGCCATCGGCCGAGCGGGAGGCAGGCCAGCGCGCTCGCGGATGGCGAGTTCCTCGGCGGCGAAACCGGCATAGCCGCCGTTCACGAGTTGTAGCAGGGCCGGGTTGTCGGGCTGTAGCGATTGAATGCAGACTTCGCCGGGGCGCTCCGCCCGCCCGGCGCGTCCCGCTACCTGCACGATCAGTTGTGCGGTGCGTTCAGCGGCCTTGAAATCGGCGCTAAGGAACCCCGCATCGGCATTGAGCGCGGCCACCAGGGTGACGTTGGGGAAGTGGTGGCCCTTGGCGAGCATCTGGGTTCCCACCAGGATGGCCGGGCCGCCTTGCCGGATTTGTTGCAGTTGCTCTTCGAGACGCCGCTGGCTGCGCGTGGTGTCGCGGTCGATGCGCAACAGCGGCACGTTCGGGAAGCGCTTGGCCAGGCCGGCTTCGGTGCGTTGCGTGCCGGCACCGAGGGCGATCAGGTCCGGCGCTCCGCAGCCGAGGCAGTGGGAAGGCACGGGGGCCCTGGCACCACAGTGATGACAGGTCAGCGCGGACGGTACCCGGTGCAGCGTCATGCGCGCATCGCAGGCATCGCAGCGCGCCTGCCAGCCGCAACTGGTGCACAGGCAAACCGGTGCGTAGCCCCGCCGATTCAGGAAAACGAGTACCTGGGCACGTGCCTCGAGGTGCTTTTCGATCCGCCGTGCCAGCGGTTCGCTGACACCATCGCTGATGTGGTGGCCGCGAATGTCGAGCACCTGCATGACTGGCATTTGTGCACCGGTGGCTCGCTCCAGCAGTCTTGCTTGCCGATAGCGGCCGCGTTGGGCGTTGCGCAACGACTCGAGCGATGGGGTGGCGCTGCCCAGCAGCAGCGGCACGCCCAGTGTCTGTGCGCGTTTGACGGCGACATCGCGCGCCGAGTAGCGCAGGCCTTCGTGCTGCTTGAACGAGTTGTCGTGCTCCTCGTCGACCACGATCAGTCCGAGCCGCGTGAATGGCGTCAAAACCGCCGAGCGGGTGCCAATCAGGATTCGGGCGGCGCCGTCACGGCATTTGAGCCAGGCGGCAAGGCGCTGCCGGTCGGAAAGGCCGGAATGAAAGACCTCGGTTTGCCCGTAGCGCCGTCTGAAGCGGCCGACGGTCTGGGGTGTCAGGGCGATTTCCGGCACCAGCACCAATACCTGTTCGCCCCGTTCCAGCACATCGGCAATGGCCTGCAGGTAGACCTCAGTCTTGCCGCTTCCGGTAACGCCGTCGAGCAGCATTGGCGCGAAGGCGCCGGCATGTTTCCGGTAGTCATCGATGGCGCGCTGCTGCTCGTCGTTCAGGTGCGGTGCAACCTCGAGTTCGAAGGACCGTTGGCCGGGTTCGATGGCGCCCTTGCTTGCGAGTGCGGTGATCTGCGCGGAACTGAAACCGGCGGCGCGGATGTCCGCCGCGCTTGCCCAGCCGCCGCACTCATCGAGGAAATGCACGAGGGCTCGCTGCCTGGTGGCGTTGCCGGGCAGGGAAACGGGGGTGGCGGCGCGCCGCCAGATTTCCTCCGGGCGCCATCGCAGCGGCGCTCCTTTCATGGCCGCGTTGGGCAGCATGGTGGCGAACACTTCGCCGAGCGGGTGATGGTAGTAATCGGCGAGCCAGTGGGCGAGTGCGAACAGCTCGTCGGACATCGCGCTCTCGGCATCGAGCACATCGAGCAGTGGTTGCGGATCGGCGTAGGCATCGCGCGGGTTGTGGTCGACGCACACGCCAATGAGCGTTCGGTGGCTGAACCGCGCCCGTACCCGCGCGCCCCTTGCCGGCGGCGCCATGCCCTTGGGCACGGCATAGTCGAAAGTGCGGCGTAGCGGCACCGGCATGGCGATACGCGCAACCTCAGTCACGGAGCGTTCGGCGTGAGAATCGCATAGGCGGGTTACCTTGCCATCGCCCGGGCGTTTGGTACACTGCGCGCCCGCTTCAGTCAGCCGGCCAGGCGTACGAGACCATGAAGGCCGATATTCATCCCGGGTACAACATCATCAAGGCAACGTGCAGTTGCGGCAACGTGATCGAGATGCGCTCGACCCTCAAGGAAGACATTCACGTCGATGTCTGCTCTGCCTGCCATCCGTTCTACACCGGCAAGCAGAAGTTGGCCGATTCAAAGGGGCGCGTGGAGCGCTTCCGCCGCCACTTCGGCGATCGGGGCAATATCGCCAGATAGCCCGCGAAGACCGGCGCCAAGCACTGTCCATAGGGCCTGCTGCAGCCCGCTACCCGGCCGGAGTCGGGTGTACCGCGACTCCTGTCCCAGGGGAGGTTCAACCATCCACTCGAGGGAGCTGGCCTGCCCTTGGCGTGTCGAGTCGACCCGGCGGCCGGCGGCGTGCCGGCACCTATGGAACCGCGCTACAATACGCGGTCCAATGAAATGTCTGTTTGAGATTTCATGCATGTGTCGTCCCAGCGCACATTGCCGGGTGAAAACCCGCCGCTGGCCCCCGTTCTGCAGTGGACGCCCTTTGGCCGTCTCATTACTCCTTGCATGGCAGTTTCTGGCTCTGCCCGCCGCGCTGGCCGCAGGCGATGGCGAAAAGATGTACAACGAGCTGCGCGAGAAGAACGGCCTGTATCAGGACGAAGACTGGCAGGATTACGTCACGGAAATCGGCGAACGGCTGCTCGCCGCATCGCCCGATGTGGGGGGGCACTACACCTTTACCGTGGTCGATAACTCGAACGTCAATGCCTCGGCGACCCAGGACGGGTACATTTTCATCAACCGTGGCCTGATTGCCTTCTGCCGCAACGAGGACGAACTGGCAGGCGTAATCGGCCATGAGATCGGCCATGTGGTGGGCCGGCATGTGCAGCGCTCGAAAGGGCTGAATCGGCTTGGCGGCCTGCTCGGCTGGCTGGGCGTGATAGGCACCAGCAGCTTTGCCATGAAAGACCTGGGCGATACGCTGACCGCCACCGCCGTTACCCGCGAGGCCCGGGAATACGAACTCGAGGCAGATGCCTATGGCGCCGAGTTCCTGGCCAGGGCCGGATACGACCCGCTGGCAATGATTGACGTGATTCATGTGCTGAAAGACCAGGAACTGTTCGCCAAGTCGGTCATGAACCGCCCCAGTGTCTACCACGGCATATTCGGCTCGCACCCGCGCAACGACAAGCGCCTGAACGATGCCGTACGGAATGCGGTGCCGCTGGCGGGCCTCACCACGAAACCCCCGGAGCGGGACTTCTGGGAAATGGTCGACGGGCTGGTGTTCGGTAACGAAGCCGCCACCGGGCTGATCAAGGACGGCGTCTACTATCACGGCAGCCTGCGCATTGTGGTTGCCTTTCCGGAAGGCTGGGAGGTGACCAATACCGCCTCGGCGGTGTCCGGACGTGACACGGGCGGCAGGTCCAGCGGTTCGATCACGGTGCAGCGCCAGAACCCGCCGGCGGAGGAACAGACACCCGAGGAGTACATCCGCGAAACCCTGAAACGGGAAGACATCGAAAACGGCGAATCGACGATCGTCAACGGCTACGAAGCCTATGTCACCGACGTGCAGATCCTCGGCGGCGACGACCAGGTGCGCAAGATGGCCATCGTCTACAAGGATGGCGGCATCTACCTGTTCAGGGGCACCCTGGGCGCTGTCGGCGACCCGGAGCAGTTTGAAGCGGACTTCCGCGAGACCTTGGGCTCGTTTCGGGCCATGACCTCTGCCGACCTGAAAGTTGCCAACAATCAGCGTATCAAGGTCATCATGGCCAAACCGGGCGACACTTATGCCGAGTTGGCGAAAAGAGTATCAATCAAGCAGTTTCCCGAAGAGACTCTGCGCATCCTGAACGGCCATCATCCGCGTGGCGAACCACGAGCCGGCGATTACATCAAGGTCGTCCAGTAGCGGGCGCGTTCGCCGCGTCAGAAAATATCTTCCGGCTTTATGTCCCGCTCGATGCCGGTTTGCGTGTCCGTTCCCTCCCCGGCCCTGGCCTGCGGGGCGTACTCGGCCAGAAAGTACTCGAATATGGCATCGTTCTGATTCGACCCGGCCAGCTGGCCGGTGTCCGGATCGATCTTCATGCTCAAAATGCCGGGCGGCTGGGTCGGATGCGTTTCCGCGCGCGTACCGAGGGCAACGTCCATGTAGTCGATCCAGATGGGCAGCGGCGTGTTCGACCCGTATTCCCGCTCACCCAGCGGGCTGTGATCCGGAAACCCGACCCACACGGTGGTGACCACCTCCGGGTTGTAGCCATTGAACCAGGTGTCGGCGGCATCGTTGGTGGTTCCGGTCTTGCCGGCCAGGTCGTGGCGCTCGAGGGCCAGGGCACGGCGCCCGGTGCCGCGGCGGATCACGTCCTGCAGCATCGAGTGCATGATGAAGGCATTGCGCTCGTCCACCACACGGGTGGCGGGCTCGGCGGGCTTGTCGTCGGCCTCGGCCTCGGCCTCGGCGAGTAGCGCTTCCAGGTTGGCGGGTTCCCGGGCCGGGAGTTCCGCGGACGCTTCCTCGCAGTCCCGGCAGACGGCCGGGTTGCTGGTTTCAAAAACGGTGTTGCCGTCAATGTCAAGCACCCGCTCGACGATATAGGGTGTTACCTTGAAACCGCCGTTGGCGAATACCGCGTACGCGGTGGCCATCTGCATCGGCGTGACCGCCATGGTGCCGCCGCCGATGGCCAGTTGCGTGTTGCGGGGAAAGCCGCTGGTGTCGAAGCCGAAACGGTGAATGTAGTCGAGCGTCGGGCCGGCGCCGATGACGAGCAGCACCCGCATGGACACCAGGTTTATGGACCGGTAGAGCCCTTCCCGCAACCGCGTTGGCCCGTTGTAGCGGTTGTTGTCGTTGTCCGGGCGGTACTGAGATTCCAGGTTGCTGTCATCGAATACCAGCGGCGCGTCCATGAACACCGACGCCGGGGTTATGCCGGCGTTCAGGGCAGCTGAGTAGACAAACGGCTTGAACCCGGAGCCGGGCTGGCGCGCAGCCTGTAGCGCGTGGTTGTACTGGTTCATATAGAAATCGAAACCGCCTTCCATTGCCAGCACGCCACCGGTGTCCGGGTCGATGGATACCAGCGCGCCCTGAATCTCAGGCAGCTGTGCCAGGCGCCAGCCAGCCTCGGTAGCCTGCAGACGCACGAGGTCTCCCACCTGGACCACGTCGGCGGGGGATTTCGGCCTAGCGCCCATGGCATTCACACTGAGAAACGGGCGCGCCCAGCGCGTGGCTTCGTAAGGCACGATGACCCGGGTGCCCTCTGCAAGCAGGGCAATGAACTGCTCGTCATCCACCTCTACGACAGCGGCCGGGGGCATGTTGGCGTAGGTGGGCCGCTCCGCCAGCGCGGCGATTGCCGCGTCGGCACTACCGAAGCGCAGCTCCGGGCCGCGGTAGCCGTGGCGGGTGTCATATGCGATGAGCCCTTTGCGCAAGGCGCGGGTGGCGGCGGCCTGCAGGCGGCCGCGCAGTGTCGTGAAGACTTCGTAGCCGCCGGTGTAAAAGTCGGGGAACCGGCCGATGAGTTGCTGGCGCACCCACTCGGCGGCAAAGGGTGCGGGCACATCGATGTTACGGCCGAAAACTTGCGCGGTGATGGGCGCCTGCACGGCCGCCCGGTACTGCGCCTCGTTGATCGAGCCCTGGCTGTGCATGCGCGACAGCACCAGGTTGCGCCGGTTCAGCGCACGTTCCGGCCCGTTGACGGGATTGCCGGCTGTCGGCGCCTGGGGTATGCCGGCCAGCATGGCGAGTTGCGGCAGGCTCAACTCGGCGAGTGGCTTTCCGTAGTAGGTGCGCGCCGCGGCTTCGGCGCCGTAGGCCCGCTTGCCGAACGGAACGACGTTGATGTAGAGCTCCAGTATCTCGTCCTTGGTCAACTCCTGTTCGACCTTGAGTGCAAGCAGCATCTCCTTGAGCTTGCGCAGCACCCGCTTCTCCAGGGTGAACGACACGTTGCGCGCCAGTTGCATCGTGATGGTGCTCGCCCCCGGACCCAGCGACCCGTCGGAAAGCAGGTTTCCGACCAGGCCGACGACATCATTGCTCAATGAAATGAAGTCGATGCCGCTGTGCTCGTAGAAGCGTTTGTCCTCGGTATCGAGCACCGCGCTGAGGAACAACGGCGGCACCTGGTCCAGCGACACCGGTATGAGGCGTCGTTCGCCAAACTCGCCAAGCAGCGCGTCGTCGGCGCTGAACACCCGTAGCGGCGTCTGCAGCTTTACATGCCGATAGCTCTCGGCTGTAGGAATTTGCGGGTTCAAATACAGGAAGATTCCCGACAGACCGAACACGCTGCCGCACAGTAATGTCAGACCCAGCCACACCAGGGTGGTTTTCCAGGAAACGCGTGTCGGGACCATGGCACCGCCATGGTAACTCGAATGTGCAACAGGTTGGGGAAACGGCCGACATGAGATTGATCTGCAATGGGCGCCGCAGACGCGGCAGGCGCGGCTGGCGCAGCAATCGGATGAAAATGCTTGGCCTGGACATCGGTTCCGCCTCGGTCAAGGCCCTTGAACTGTCCGCAAGCGCGGCTGGCTGCCGGGTGGAGTCCTATGCGATCGAGGCGCTGCCGCCTGACGCTGTCGTCGAACGTCAGATCAATGAGGTCGAGCAGGTTGGTGCAGCGGTAAGACGGGCGCGGTCGCGAATGCGCGGCCGCGTCTCGCGGGTGGCATTGGCGGTCGCCGGGCCGACGGTGATCGCACGAACTATCGCCATGGCGTCGTCGTTGACAGAGACCGAGATGGAGGGGGCCATTCACGCGGCGGCAGACCGTTACATACCCTTTGCGCTCGAGGACGCGGCGGTCGACTTCGAAGTACAGGGTTTGTCGGAACAAAGTCCGGCCCAGGCGGATGTACTGCTGGTGGCCTGCCGCAGGGACAGCATCGAAGACATAGAGGCCGTTCTGGCTATTGCGGGCCTCAAGGCGGCCGTCGTCGAGCCATACGGCCAGGCGCTTGAACGGATGTTTGAGTTTCTGGCGCCCCTTCGGGAGAGCCATGTCGGCGAGCGGGTGGTGGCGATTGCGGACATCGGCGCGACCAGTACCGCGCTATCGGTCCTGGTGGATGGCCGTTGCGTGTTCGGCCGAGACCAGGCATTCGGCGGCGACCGCCTCACCGAGGCCATTCGGCATCGCTACTCGCTTTCAGTCGGGGAAGCCGAAGTCGCCAAGCAGGGCGGCGATCTGCCAGGCGACTATGCGAAAACCGTTCTGCAGCCGTTCAATGAACAGGCTGCGGAGCAGCTTTCCCGGGCATTGCGGCTGTTCTATTCCTCCACCGCTTACAGCGACATCGATCAGGTGCTGCTGATGGGCGGTGCCGCCCGCACCGAGGGGCTGCCGGCGCTGGTCGAACAGGTGCTGGCAGCGCCAACCGGCGTTGCCGACCCGTTCACGCGGTTGTCGCTGGCGTCGCGTGTGGATACCAGTGCGCTGAATAGCGCCGCACCGGCGTTGGCATTGTGCTGTGGGCTTGCCATGCGGGGTTACGAATGAGGGTTCTGGCGGCGCTCCTGACAACGGGCAAACCCAAGGTGCGTGGCACGGTGAAGGCGGGTCGCGCGGTGGCTGTGCGACAGTCTGACGGCCGGTGTTGTTCAGCGGCATGTCGCGGGTTGGTAACGCCAGGTTGCTACGAGGAAACCCGGTGAGAGCGCCATCGCGAATCAACCTGCTGCCATGGCGCGACCGAGAGCGAGCGCGCCAGGCAAGAGTGGCGCTTGCGGCAGCGGCGAGTGCCGTGTTTGCCGGGCTGTTGCTGCTGTGGGCGGCGAACTGGGTGCTCGGCGACAGAATCGATGCACAGGAACGTCGCAATCTCCTGCTTGAACGAGAGATTGCAATGCTCGATGGTCGCATCGCGCGAATGCGGGAGCAATACGAGCAGCGCGGGCGACTGTTGGCGCGCATGTCCGCGATCCGGCGGCTTCAAGACCAGCAGCGGGTGATCGTGAGCGTCTTCGACGAACTGGCCAATACCCTGGTGGAGGGCGTTCATTACCAGCGCATCGCACAACAGGATCAGGTTCTGTCGGTGACCGGCGTAGCGTCTTCCAATGAGCGCATCTCGGCGCAGCTGCGCAGCATCGACGGTTCTCCCTGGTTTGCCGCCGCGCGGCTCGAGCGGATTCGAGACGACCCGGAAAACCTGGCCTACGGCTCTGCGGCCAGCACCTTCGAGATGTCCTTCTCGCGCGTTCACGCGGTTGCGGACATTACGGCGCCTCCCGGGCCGTGACCATGGACAAGCGGGCACTGATGAACCGGTCGCGCCAACTGCTCGAAACAGCGCTTGCGCGTGTACCGGCGCACGCCTGGCCGCGCTGGGTTCACGGCGCCACGCTTGTCGCGGTGTTGCTGCTTGTGCTGGTGGTTGGGTCTCCGTTGTTTCTGGTCGGCGAAGTGGAGCGCCTGGCTTCCGTGCGGGATAAGGAGGCGCAACTTCGGCGCAACTTCGAGAACAGCATGGCGGAAATGGCAGGGCTCTCGGCAAATCGCTATCAGCGGGAAGACATGGAAAAGGCCATCGCTGCATTGCTTGAGCGATTGCCCGAGGACGCCGATGCCGCCGGCCTGGTGGAGGACATCACGCTGGCGGCGGCGGGCAGCGCTCTGACGGTTCGCAGCATTGCCCTGCTACCGGAGCAGGAAGCGGAGTTCCATGTGGAGTTGCCCGCGGAACTTGCGGTGCGGGGCGGCTATCACCAGATTGGCGCGTTCGCGAGCAGGTTGGCCGCCCTGCCGCGCATCGTCACGCTACATGATTTCACCCTGGAGGCCAGTGGGGCCGGCGACACGCTGGCCATGAATCTGTTTGCCAGGGCGTACCGGGCGCACCCGTGGCAGGAGAATCCGAATTGAAGCCCCTGGCCGTATCCCTGGTTGTCCTTGCCGGATGCAGCGGCGGCCATGACCTTGCCGACCTCGAATCCTATGTCGAGGAGATTGGCGCTCGCCAGAACGTGGCCGTCCACCCGTTACCGCAACTGCCTGAGTTGCAACCCCTCGCATACCGGGCAGGTGGCGCGCGCAGCCCGTTTGCCCCCTGGGTACCACGCGACCGGTCCGGCGCGCCATCGGCCGCAGGCCGGGTCGTTCCGGATTTCGAACGGCCAAAGCAGGCTCTCGAGCGATACCCGATCAGCGCCATCGCCATGGTCGGAACGCTTTCCGGTGGCTCTGCCCGGCACGGTGTAGTGCGCAGCGCCGACGGTGTCGTGCGCCAGGTAGAGATAGGGGATTACCTCGGAGAAGACCATGGCCGCATCTACAATATCGGTCCGCGTGCAATCCAGCTCGTGGAGATTGTTGCCGATGGCGCGGGCGGTTGGATCGAAAGGGATCGCGTCATTGCGATTGTGCCTGAGCTGCCGGGTCTGAAGCTGGCAGATTCCGAATGAAACGCTCGTGCGGCAACAGGCTTGCGCTGACGCTGCTGGTGACCGCGCTATGGGCGATGTCGGCGACTGCGGATGTTGACGGGTCGCGCCAGCCCACACCTCAGGGCCGGTCGGAACCGGCCAAGCCGGTATACGACACTGGCCACGAATCGGGCGAACCCGATACATCCCTTCTGCAAGCTCCGGCCGAGGGCACGGCGGCCTTTGACGCCGGCAGGCTGTCGCTGAATTTTCAGGACGTCGAGGTGCGTGCCGTGCTGCAGTTGATTGCCGATTTCACCGGATTCAACCTGGTAGCCAGCGACACCGTGGCCGGGCGCCTTACGGTCCGGTTGCAGGACGTGCCCTGGGAACAGGCGCTGGGTCTGATCCTGAAGATGCGTGACCTCGGCCACCGGCGTGAGGGAGACGTGATTCTGGTTGCTCCGGCGCAGGAAATCGCGGCCCGGGAGCGGTTCGAAGTGGAGAGTCGGTTGCAGATGTCGGAGTTGGCGCCGCTTGTCAGCGAGTTGATCCCGATCCGCCATGCGAATGCCCGGGAGCTTCTCGCCCTTTTTGCTGCTGCTGGCGGAAACGGGTCGATGCTTTCCGACCGTGGCCATGCGATTGTCGATGAACGCACCAATGCCATAGTCCTTACGGATACTCGGGCCCGGATCGAGTCTGTTCTGGAGACGATCAGGCAACTCGACGTACCCGTGCAGCAGGTGCTCATCGAGTCGAGAATCGTCACCACCAGCGGCAATTTTTCCGAGCAGTTGGGCATTCGCTGGGGAGGCGGTGCGGTACGGAACCTAGGGTCTTCGCGGCTCGTCTACGGCGGCTCGCTCGCTGCCGTGGAGAGCTTGCGTGCGTCCAACCCCGGCCCGGAGAGCCACATCGGCCTGACCAGCCCCGACAGTCTGGCCGTCGACCTCGGAGTGTCGCATTCCGGGACCTCGAGCTTCGGAGTCGGCATCACCGGACGGGGCTACCTGATAGATCTCGAAATTTCCGCGCTTGCCGCCGAGGGCCACGCGCGAGTGATCGCGCGGCCACAGATTGTAACGCTGGACAAGTCACCGGCCACGATCGAATCCGGAGTGGAGATTCCTTACCAGGAGGCGACCAGCAGCGGGGCCACGTCGACTGCCTTCAAGGACGCCGTGCTGTCCTTGCGGGTGACGCCGCGGATTACGGCAGGCCACCGCATCGTGCTTGCGCTCGAGGTGAAGCAGGATACCGTCGGCCAGGTTTTCAACGGCATCCCCTCCGTGAACACCAATCAGATCAGTACCGAAGTGTTCGTTGAAGACGGTCAGACCGTGGTGCTCGGCGGCATTTTCCAGGCGGTGAGCAACTTTTCCAAGCAAAAAACCCCGCTGCTGGGCAGTTTGCCGCATCTCGGACGCCTTTTCCGGCGTACCGCCGAACGCGATGACGAACAGGAATTGTTGATATTCATCACGCCTAGCGTCTTGCCGCAGGTGCCGCTGCACAACGCTCCGAAAGGAACTCCTCAGCCAGGCACCGCCCGGCAGACATTGCCTGATTGACGGGCGGGGATACTGCTGCTGCGCGGCGCCGGCAGTCCTAGTGTCCTGTGTCACAAATACGCTACCTTTCAGCGTATTTGTGACACAGGA
>CAZNFI010000015.1:26078-28348 GCA_964572185.1 uncultured Pseudomonadales bacterium | reverse complement strand
GGCGTTGCGAAACTTTGCTCAACTGTCAAGACGGGGCATCCTCAAGAACGCTAGTTACGACTGATCGGCGAGCAGTACCTGAGTGCAGACCGGGGTGAGAGCGACCGATGCTGCCAGGAACGCGTTGGCGGCGATGCGGGAACAAGGATTGCCGCCTTGTCTGACGAAATCCGGACCCTGAATGCCCAAATTGCCGACGCGACCGCGCAAGACACGTTTGTCGTCGAGCAGCCCGGTGTGAAAGAGGCAAAAGTGCGAAAAGCTGCCCGCAAACGCTGTGAGTCGAGTGACCGACAGTCACTCCTCGCCAGACAGGTCTGCACCCTCGGTGAACTGAGCCTGCGGGTCAAACGGGAACTAATCCTGCCCGCTGTTGTCTGTATGCGGTGGAGAAAGAGCAGTTCACGCGCCCTGGCAGTGGCTACTGGTTCGGACGAGCGATGCAGCCGGTAGTCGGCGTCGGTACGCGCTGGATGAACAGAACAAGGAGGCGTGCGCAAGATGTCGGAAGTCGTGTATCCCGGGGGTTCGGTGCAGGCAGCCACAAGCGGTCCCGCGGCTGAGAGTCCTCCTGATCCAAACCCGGCGAAAAAAGAGTTTGGCGGCCTGTTTAGAGCCTGGTTGAGTGGCAAAACTGGGAAGGCTGGGGTGTCGAACGATCGAAACACGCATTTGCCGCCGCTACGAAGCGGCGGAGCCTGCGCCGGTCAAGCGTCGAACTCGGGCGCAAGTGCGGCTTCGGTCAGCGATAGGCCGCTTGCTGCCCGGCAGGCGCGAGCCCGCCGTAGCGACACGCCGTCGGGAACCTCTTCCGGCCGCGGCCCGGCTGATTTGCCGCAGCAAGACACGAGAACCCTGGAAACCGAGTTCGAAAGATCCCGCACCCGAGTCCAGCAGGATCTGGTCGAGCTTGGCAAACCGCACTCCTTCCAGAGTCTGAGACCGCCGGTTGAACGAATTCGCGGCGCGATTGTTGAAGCATCGGGAAAAGCCGGAACTGCAATCAGCGAACAGAATCGAAAGCAATTGTTCACGACGTTCTGGAGAGTTGCTCTGAAGGACGACGAAGCGGAAAAGAACATTCTTCAGCAGTTGCAGGCTCGCAATAGCGCCATACGCCAGCTTGGCGAAGCAACAACCTGGGTATGCGAACGCCATGAAGGTGTCCGGCCGGCACAGCAAACTTCGCAACCAGCGCCGCGGCCACAACCACCGGCACAGCAAACTTCGCGACCAGCGCCGCGGCCACAACCATCGGCACAGCGATCAAGAGGGCTGCCGCAGGCCGGGCCTGCGACGAATGCCAACGCCCATTCGGAATCGCTGCGTGCCGCAAAGGATTATGCGGTCATGATCAGTTCGCTTGCGCAAGTTCTGTGCGAAAAGCACGGCCGAGATTCGAACGATCTGCAGCTGCAATGCCCCGACGTTCTGCCCCGTGAATCGGTTCGCATGCTCTACGGTCTTGGCGCGCTTTCCCCGCCCCCGAAGCCGCATCTGGACGGCAGACAACAAACCGATAGGGCCTCCGGGCCCGCATTCGAAGAGTCCCGCAAGTGTATCCGGCAATACCTGGATGCCTGCTTCACCAATGCTCCGGGTCTGGAGGAATTGCAAGAGCGGATTCGGAACATATGCGACACTGAGAGCGTGACTGTAGAGAGTGGCCCGCAAGACAATCGAGGCGCTCAGCAGGACCTCTACTCAGCCATCATGAGTTGGTGCACGAACGCCCAAAGCAAGGTCAATTTTCGCCTTCTGGCGAATCTGGCCTTCTTGATGAGTCGAGAGTCTTTAGGCGATTTAACTCAAGCTGCCTTCAGCATCGACAGGCCGGAAACGGCGATACTGGGCGGAATGCCAATCGTCGACGGGTCGTCATGGTCACTCCTTTTTACGCCTGACAGATTCGGCTCCATCGGGATTACAACCCGGCTGGATTCCACAGTTGATTCGATCAGAATGGGAGACGGAAACGGCGAGACAGTAGACTCGCGCCTGGACCCCGCAAGTAGCAAGGTAAGAACTGAGGTCGTTTCTGCACTGGACGCGGAAACGGGCGAAGCCACAGTCCTAAACGTGTCGGTCACGCATACCTTCTCACTGCCTGAACAAGAGCCACCAGGCAACTCACCGACACCCGCGCGTTTCCCTGCCCGGGAGTGTTCAAGAGGAGCAGTGACACTCGAAGAGGACGGCAGTGTCATCCCGATTCTCGAAACGCGTGACGAAGAGCCGAACAGCGCCATGTCGACGCGCGGAATTCCCGC
>CAZNFI010000015.1:0-26061 GCA_964572185.1 uncultured Pseudomonadales bacterium | reverse complement strand
AATCGACAACGCGGACCCGATTGAACTAAGGGAGTTCCCGCCCAACCAATGACCGGCATGCGGCTGTAATCCGAAGCGGTGTGAACCACTGAAAAGAGTTGTTCATCCTTCGCGCGAGCAGGTGGCTGTAGCTCAGCATCCATGCGAACCACCAAGCGAGGTGTGCAGTGGGTAGCGGGGCGCGCCCTCGCTTGTCTGTTGCCCTTCTGCGCGCACATGCTCCCTCCACCATAGGCGGGGCTTTGCCTGGTGTCGCGGGCACGCGCAGCAGCCTTCCGCCGGGGCGCGCGAGGCGGTGGACATCGAGTTCACGGGATTCACCCACGAGGAAAAATCCCCGGTTGCCTCTACCGAGTACCCGTTTGAGTTCGTATTCGACAATCTCTCCCGTGTCAGTTACATAGCCGACCCCGAACAGTGGTGCGAGGTGTTGCGCACCGACAAGGCCTGGCGGATACTCTGGCCCACCGATTGCGGATGCCCGGACCGGTCGGCCATCCTTGAGGACGGGCATCTGCTGCAGTGCCTGCACCACCGGCATGACAAGGATGGCGAATACAACGTGTGGCATTGCTGCATCAGCGACGTGCAGCGCCGCCGCCATCGCGACTTCTTGAAAAGGCGGCCGACCCGGCCAAGGCCAAGACCCAGGCATTCATCATGGAACCGGCCATGATCGATTGCATGCGGGAGAGCTGTGCTGTAGGGGCTGCCGGGCCTGTTTTCAAAAAAGGATAGTTGCCATTGATACGACCCGACTGGCAAGGCGGCCGACCTTCTGGTTCTACGGCTGCGGAGCCATCGCTTACGGCGTCAAGAACAACGCCTTCAGCTACCTGTTGCTCATCTACGCCAACCAGGTTCTGGGCCTGCCCGGCTATCTCGCCTCGATTGCCCTGGCGGTGGCCATGCTCTGGGATGCCGTCACCGACCTGCTCATCGGCCACTGGTCGGACAAGACCTGCAGCCGGCATGGCCGCCGGCACCCTTTCATGTATGTGGCATTGCTGGTCTTGCCGGTCGCATTTTTCGGCCTGTTCAATCCCTACATCGAGTTGACCGGGGCCAATACCTTTGCCTATGTGCTGGCAATGGCCATCCTCATCCGCACGGGTACCACCCTGTTCGAAGTGCCTTCCACCGCGCTGTTGCCGGAACTGGAAAACCACTACGACCGCCGCAACCGCTGGCTGGCGTTGCGTCATGCCTTCGGCTGGTACGGCGGCAACCTGTTGCATGTCACCAACTTCCTGTTTTGGGTGGGCGCATACGGCGTTGCCGTGCAGACGGGTTATTCGATCTACGCTGCGGTTGGGGCCACGCTGATCGCATTGACCATCGCTGCATCCGCCCTGGGCACGCGCCGGGCCGCGGCCGCACTGCCGCGGCCGGCCGAGCCGCTACGCATCGGCGAGATAACCCGGGAAATCCGCCAGATCTTCGAGTCTCTGCACAACCGCAACTTCGCGGCCATATTCTTCTACGGGCTGGTGATCGGCATCGGTGCCGGTCTCAGCGCTGCGCTGTACCTATACAACACCGTCTACTTCTTCGGTTTCTCCGGCGAGCAGGTCGCCGCGGTGGGCATTGCCGTGCTGGTGTCGCCGGCCATCGCCCTTTGGGCGGCGCCTTTTCTCGGCGGCAGGTTCGGCAAGAAACGGGGCGCCATCGTCGGCATTCTGTTGACTGTCTCCCTGTATCCCATTCCCTTTGTGCTGTTGCTGCTGGGCTGGTGGCCGGCGTTGGGGAGCTGGGTTTCCCTGTATGTGTTCGCCGCTTTCTCCACGGCGGAGGTGGTGTGCGTGATGATCGGCGGCGTGCTGCTCGATTCCATGATGGCCGATGTGGTGGAGGACAGCGAACTGGCAACCAACAGGCGCTCGGAAGGCCTGTTCTTCGCCGCCCGCGGGTTCGCGGCCAAGGCGGTCTCCGCCGGCGGCATCCTCGGTGCGGGCACCATCGTCTCCCTGGTCGGGCTCGACGGCATCGCCTCCGCGGAGATGATGACCACCGAGCTGCGCGAGAACCTGGCCCTGATGTTCCTGCCGCTGTTCTGCGCCCTCAACCTGACCGCGCTGTTGGTATTATCCCGCTATCGCATAACGCGCGACGATCACACCGAAAACCTGGTCGCGCTGGCACGTCGTGGGGGCGGCGGGTAGTCAGAAAACGCCGCATTTTACCAGTGCGTCGATCACCGTATGCTGAAATTCGCAAATCGGCGGCATCGTGGGAGTGCCGGAGCTGAAGCAGGCAGCCTACCGGACGATCGATAAAGCGCTCGCCGTCGCAAGAGCCGAGAATTTCCACCTCGATCGCGAAGGCGCCCGTGACGAGTTTCACCAGATCACCGCTGCCACGGGCGACAACAAGTCGAGCCCGTGCGTGGATGTGGTCAACCAGCGCCCCACGGAGGTCGACTGCATCTACGGCCCAATCATCCGGCTCGGCAGGCAACATGGGATCGATACGCCCGTCCTGCAATCCACTGCGGCCGTTGCAAAAAGGGCTGCAGAGCCACTATGGCGCCTGACCCGGCGCCGTCGGAAAGCCGATGGCTGGGCGGCCTGTCGCGGTTGATCTTGCGTACCGGGCAATCGACAATTCACCGACCACTGACGCGGCGCTCTCCACATGATCAAGACTATCGCATTGCTCAAGCGGCGGCCGGGAATGTCGACCGAGGAATTTCGTACCTACTACGAGACCAATCACCGACTCATCGGCGAGAAATACCTGAGGGGTTATGCCTGCAGGTATGTGCGCCGGTTTCTCAACCCGACTTCCGATGCGGGCACGGCTACATTCGGCAGCGAAGGCGACTTCGACGTTGTCCTGGAGATCTGGTATCCCGATGCGGCGACTTACGAGGAGGTCAGCAAACGCCTTGCCGCACCGGACGCCGCGGCGGAAATCCTCGCCGACGAACTGAAACTCTTCGACCGCGCCAGGAACCGGTTCTTCACGCTCACCGAAGCCGAGTCGGAACTGCCTGCCT
Source organism: uncultured Pseudomonadales bacterium (assembly GCA_964572185.1). Taxonomy (GTDB): domain Bacteria; phylum Pseudomonadota; class Gammaproteobacteria; order Pseudomonadales; family Azotimanducaceae; genus Azophilus. The sequence continues at coordinate 23,063 of CAZNFI010000015.1, read as the reverse complement.
GAGTCCGATTTCGGGTAACGGGCGACTTCCCTGCAGCCGTTGGTGCAGGTTCATGTGCCGCGCAGTGATCCGAGGTCGGTCATCACGTAGATCAGAATGCCGGTCAGTTTTCCCTGATTGTCGCGGCGATGCGACTTGAGGACGCTTTGCAGTTCGAAACCGAGCCGTTGGGCAACTGCCTCGCTGCGCCGGTTGCGTTCGTCCATGCGCGCCTCCACGCGCCTTGCGCCACCGTCTTCGAAGGCGAGGCGCGTCAATGCCGAGGCTGCCTCGGTGGCATAGCCGCGGCCGGTGTACGCCGTATGCACCCAGTAACCGAGTTCGAAGCTGGGCGCGGTTTCGTCCCGGGACAGGATCCCGGCGCAGCCGATGACCGTCTCGTCGTCAGCCAGGGTGACCAGTGCGGTGAAGTCCCGCCCGTCGGTGAATCCGGTCCTGGCGTCGGCGCAGAACTGTCGCGCCTGTTCGATGCCGTAGTTGCCGCGCGCCCATTCCATCCAGCGCTGCAGCTCCGGAAATGACGCGGTGACGGCCGCCAGCACTGCCGCTGCGTCCGACACCGTGGGTGGGCGCAGAATCAGGCGTTCGGTGGCCAGAAGATCGGGGAATGGGCGCATTGCGATGGCCGTTGTTACCCGGAGCTTCGATCTGGCGCGTCGCCGGCGGCGACGCGATCAGCTTGCGGCGCACCTTGGAGACATTGTCCGAAGAAACGATTCATCTGTTCACTTAATACCGCTCAGGGATTCGAACTGGTCGCCAGCTCAATGATACGTCGCAGCTTGCTGTCCAGGGCATCTCCTTGGCGGCCAGGTCCCTCAGGTCCCGTTTCCAGAGCACCTCGCCATTGCCGCTATCCCAGCAGACCAGGTTGTTGAGATCAAAGGTGAAGAGTTTGCCGAACGGCGTACTCGTGGACGAGACCCCGGTAACCGCGCGGCCGCTGAATTCGACGGCGGCGCCGGCCGCCGCTTCGGCGACCCGCCTGACCCGCCCGCCGCACAGCGCAGTGGTGCGGGTTCAGCGCCCGGGCGGATTGCCGGCCAGATAATCGTTCAGGACTTCGTGGAATCGTCTGACGCGGGTTTCCTGGGCCGCGAAATAGGGTTCCTGATAACCCCTCGAACGCCAGCCGGTGGTCTGTCCGGCGGTCAGCTGCCAGTCCTGAAAGACCACCTGGTCTGAATAGTCCAGAACGCCTTCGCCGTTGTCGTATTCCCGCACATCCAGTTCCGCTTCGGCGAGCTCGATCGGGTTGACCGCCGTGCGATTGACGAATTCATCCATTCCCTGGATGGGATAGGCCATCGTCCACTGTTCGAAGAAACACTTCTCGGGATCGGTAGGATGCGGTTCCCAGCGCCAGACCAGGAACGAGTCTGCCGATGGCGCAATGGCGACGTTGGGGAACAGCACCCCGAACGGGCTTTCGGTCAGGTCTTCATCGGTCAGGTGTTCGTAGTGCAGATAGCCCTTTTCTTTCCACAGCTTTCTCTTCGCGGCCTTGAGATCGAGCCAGCCCTGCATGGCCTTGGTTTCATAGTCCGGATACCGGTCGGGATCGATGTCCCACACGCGCAGCATGTCGTCGAACGGGTGCGGCACGCCGGCCGGCAACCGGTCTCTGAGGGAAGGGCGCCCCATCTGCACGATGCGGTTGTGGCCCATCGGGAACATTTCATAGCGCGAGGTGAAGTGGTCCTGGTCGATGATCGGCGGTACCTGGGGATGTACGGTGCGGGTGTGATAGGACTCGTTGAAATTGTCCGACCAGAACTTCCAGTTGGTATCCAGCGCCACGCGAAACTGGTTGACGCGGACGGTTTTCTCGAACTGATGGCCTTTGTACAGCTCGGGTGTGGGCTCCAGGTACTTCATCAGTCCCGGGGCTTCTTCATCCATGGTGTACCAGACCAGCCCGGCCCAGGTATCGACGCGAACTTCGGTGAGCTTCAGTTTGCCAACCGGATCGCCCTGGCGGAAGTCATCGCGGTCGGGCAGGTCTTCGAGCACGCCGTCGAGCCCCCACTGCCAGCCGTGATAGGGACAGGTGAAGCAGTCCCGGCAACCGTCCTCCCAGACCAGGCGCTGCGCGCGGTGACCGCAGGCATTGTAGAAACCCCGCAGCGAGCCATCGCGTTGCCGCACGATGATGACCGATTCGTGCATGAAGTTGTGCACGATGAAGTCGCCCGCCTGCTCGAGCTGTTGTTCACGCCCGGCGATGTGCCAGATCTTGGTCCAGAGGCACTCCCATTCCCGGGCCATGTACTCTCGTGAATAGTAACGATCCTGGGTGATGGGGTCGCCGCGAAGCTGCGACGGGTCTTTGCCGTCCATGGCCAGCGGGTGCTTGACGAACTCGTTCATCGACTGAATCTCCCTCAATATCGGGAATTAGACAAACGTGAGTGTGCGATGTCAAAGGCCGCGCTGCGGCGGCACGACGCGAAGCACACCGGCGATTGAATTTTTTTAAGGGTTGCTGGTCGAATTTCCTCACGCGTGTCGTTTGACCGCCCGGCCCTCAGTCGCCGAACAGGCTTCGGTTACCCGCGAGGCCGGCCACCTGGTCGCGCCGGTGTTCCGGGCTCATGCGCAGGTCAGGCAACGGCGTGTGCATTCTCGCGGCAAGAGCAGATCGATGTACGAAAACACCAGTGTAGGGAAGGCGGGCGCCAATGCCGGCGGCTGCGGGATAGCGGCTGCTGCCGCCGAGTCGCGACAGGCGACCTTCAGTCGCCGGCAGGTGTCTGCAGCGCCTGTGAGACAGCGCCCTGGCGATGTTCGCGACGAGGGGGCCGGCAGTGCTGCAGCCCGCGTATCCGGAACGCGGCCAGCCCTGCATGGGCGAAGCGTCAGCGCGATGCCATCCCCCAACACGAGTACCGCCGCCAGGGCGGCCGCCGGGCAACCCCAGCCTCGCTCCAGCGACGGTGCGGCAACGACAGACTCCCTGCATTCCGCTTCGGATAGGGACTGGCTCACGCCGGGACGGATTGCGGCCCTCAATGAGCAGAACAAGCGGCTGAACGAGCTTCTTGGGCGCCAGACTGAGGAGATCTTGTGCAACGACCTGGCAATGGTGATGGTCACGGTGCGATCGAGCGAGGAGGAAATCGAAGCGGTGGAAAGACTGGTGCAGAAGTCGCGCGTCCAGGGCCTGAGTAGTGCCGAGTGGCGCGAGTTGTGCCGCCGACACTACCAAGGCCAACTTGACCTGCGAGTACGGAGCGGGCAGATCAGGGGCAACCAGAAAAGACTGATGCAACGCGGAATGTTCTGGGGAGCCGACCAGCGTCTGGTCGATGATCTGCTGCACCGCTTCGACAACGTGACCGAGTTCTGGCAGTCGCACCGGTCCGCATGGCTGCACGGAGGTCGGCTCCTGCACGCGTCTCTGCCACTGCACCCTGACAAGCGGGTATCGGTGGAGAGTCACCTTGTGCCTGGTACCGCTCTCGGCACTCATTTCGTGGGAGGATATCCGGCACAGGAGAACCGCGAGGGATTGGCTGCAGCAAGGTACGCGAACCTCCCCGGCCTGGCGCTGACAGCACTGACCGACGACCAGGGCCAGTTGCTGTATGTGGGGCTGCGTCACGAACTGTCCCTGGCCGGGGAACTCGATGAGCACAGGTTGAAGTCGGCAAGCGATCGCGAAATCAAGGCATTGGCCGATGCCTTGTACGAGCCGGTGGTCATGCAGGGGTCGACAGGTGCGGCTCGGGAAAGATTTGTCGATGATTTCTGCAAGACGGTGAGGAATCGCCCCGATGCCGGGCCCATGCTGGCGTTGAGCATGAGGACGGAAGCGTACCGCATGACCGCGAAACAGATGACTGCCGCTGCTCTCGTTGCAGACCCGAGGGGCTTGGGTGCGGCATTGCGTGGCACACCTCAGCCTTTCGGAATCAATGCAATTGCATTGCTGTCGCCCGAGGATGTGCCCACATGGTGCGCTCAGGTGGATTGCTTCAAGTCGTTCCAGGACAAACCGGGGATTACCGGTTTGGACATGCTCGACTGGTCCGGGAAGCCGCGAGCCGTCGACGTCGTCTTCCACGTACGCCGATTCGCACTCCCCACGGTGGATGATGCGGCAAACTGGAAGCAATGCCGGGACATCAATCGCGATGCCGTCCGGTGCCTGCTTGGGCGGTTGGATTCGCCCCGGCTCGGCGGCGACATCAAGGCGGTTATCGACGCCAGGCAGGCGGGCATCGAAAACAATTCGCAGAAGGTTTCCCGCCTGCGCAGCGATTATCGCAAAATGTTGCGCGAGAGAGGTCCCTCGGATCAGGCGGTGGATAGTCTGCGCAAAACGCTGGGCTTGTTGGATCAATCCTTGCGCGAAGATCGCAAATCGGTGTGCATGCTGCGTACCGGCGGCGCTCAACTGAAGGCATTGCTCACGCCGGATGGCGATTGGCCGGCCGGTGCGAGCCTGAAACGGAAGGCGGCGGCGCGGCTTGCATTGATCGGTTTCTGCATGCGCGAGACCTCCATGCTCAGTGGGCCACGGGGCCGGGACCTGGTCGGCGCGGTCGAAGCGGAAGTGCGATTTCTCGCTACCGTCGCCGCACACGATGGCGGGCGCCTGCCGGAAGTAGACCTCGACATGAAAGTGTGGGGGAATGCCCGCGCGGCGTTCGAATGGCCTGCTCCGCGCGCTGCGGTTCAAGCTCAATCCAGGCAGAACTCGCCGTCGGCATCCACCGACTACGCGCCAAGGCAGCGAGTTTCGGCCACCGTTGTCGGCGGAGCCTGCGGCAAGACACATTTCAATGCCGACATGCTGCATGCGCCCCGGTCCCCTACGGCTTCCAGGCAACGGGAAACGGACGATGCCGGCCTGTTCCCGGCGGCGGCGGGCGAGCCCGTGACACTGGAACTGGACTGACATCGGTCGATGGACAGTCTCGGAATCGATGCTCAGGCGGCGCTGCTCCGAGTTGTACTGATTCACCGGGCCACACGGCACCACGCGTGCCGACTCGGTGTTTGGATTCCTGCACCAACGACATGAAGATGTGGACCGCGCTCTCGCTCAGCCCGAGAGACTGGGCGGCCTACGCCATCAACACTTATGATGGGCTGGCCCGGGAGTCGCTGGAGGCCGGGCCGCGCATGATGTCGTCGGGGCTGCACCTGCGCATCACCGGCCGCCCGGGCCGCATCGGGGCGCTGGAAAAGGTGCTGGAGCATGTGCAGGGCCGTGGCGATGCCTGGGTGGCGACGCGGCCGGCGATCGCCGGCGCCCATGCGGCAGCGCTGCCGGCGACCACGTGACAGGTGCAGATCCGCAAGTAACCTGATTGCAATGAAAAATGCTCAAGGAGGACCAACAACCCGTGACCAAAACCATGAAACAGGTCGGACCGCAACGCTACCGCGAGACGTTTGGCCGCTATTTCGATGACTTCGAGGTCGGAGATGTCTACGAACATCGCCCCGGCAAGACCGTTACGGAGTATGACAACCACATGTTCACGCTGCTGACGCTGAACACGCACCCGCTGCACTTCGATGCGGAATTCGGCAAGGCCACCGAGTTCGGCCAGAACCTGGTGGTCAGCACCTACACGCTTTCCCTGCTGATCGGCATGAGCGTCACCGACATCAGCCAGAAAGCAATCGCCAACCTTGGCATGGACGATGTCAAGTTCACCGCGCCGGTGTTCGTGGGCGACACGCTTTACGGCGAATCCGAGGTCATTGCCAAACGTGAGTCGAAGTCCCGGCCCGGGCAGGGCATCGTCACGGTCAAGACCATCGGCAAGAATCAGGACAGGGCGGAGGTCTGCACCTTCCTGCGCAACGTGCTGGTCCCGGCACAGGGCGGGGCGGTGGAAGACCGGATGGACAACTATTGAGGGCGCCGGCCCGATACGAGGACCGTAGCATGAGCGAAGCTGCACAAAGCTACAACGAAGCCGACGAGCAGGCCATTCTGGACAGCATAGCCCGATGGGTCGAAAAAGAGGTCAAGCCGTACGCCGCCGAACTCGAGCATGACGACATCTATCCCCAGGCGATGGTCGACCAGATGCGCGAACTCGGCCTGTTCGGCGCCACCATCGCCGAGCGGCATGGCGGGCTGGGCCTGTCGGCGAGCACCTACGCGAAGATTGTCATGCTGATCTCCGAGGAGTGGATGTCGCTGTCCGGCATTTTCAACTCGCACCTGATGATGGCGCGCATCGTCGAGCGCTACGGCACCGATTTCCAGAAAGAGTACTGGCTGCCCAGGTTCGTCACCGGCGAGATTCGCGGCGCGCTGGCGCTCACGGAACCCGATGCGGGCACCGATCTGCAGGGCATTCGCACCCGAGCCGAGGCCCGCACTCTGGCGGGCGCCGGTGGCGACGGCTACGTCATCAACGGCACCAAGACCTGGATCAGCAACGGCATCGAGGGTGGCGCGGTGGCGCTGCTGGTCAAGACCGACCCGGGCGCCACGCCGCCGCGCAAGGGCATGTCGATGTTCATCGCACCCAAGCTCGACCCGGATACCGGCGAACCCCACGCGGGTTTCAAAACCGGGCGCAAGCTGGAAAAACTGGGTTACAAGGGAATCGATTCGGCAGAGCTGGTTTTCGAGGACTACACCCTGGATGCCCACCGGCACCTGGTTGGCGGCGAGCCCGGACAGGGCTTCTACATGGCGGTGGGTGGCCTGGAACTGGGCCGCATCAATGTTGCCGCCCGCTCCGTGGGCATCGCCCGGCGGGCGCTCAAGGAAGCGACCGCCTATTCCCAGACCCGGGAGACCTTCGGCAAGCCCATCTGCGAGCACCAGGCGATCCAGCTCAAGCTCGGCGAGATGGCGACCCGCGCCCGTGCCGCAGAACTGCTCACCCAGGATGCGGCGCGCGCCTACGATGCCGGTGAGCGCTGTGACATGGAAGCGGGCATGGCCAAGTACTTCGCCTCGGAAAGCGCCATGGAAAACGCCACGGAAGCCATGCGCATACACGGCGGTTACGGCTATTCCAAGGAGTACCCGGTGGAACGCCTGTACCGGGATGCGCCGCTGATGTGCATCGGTGAGGGCACCAATGAGATGCAGCGCATCATCATCGCGCGCCAGCTTGTTGCCCGGAATCCGGTATAGGTGCGTTGCCGGTTGGCAACGCAATCAAGTTGCCGCGTAACTTGGTGCGGTTGATCGACAGTAAGACTCAACGTATTCGGGGCGAGCGCTTGAGGGTCGGCCAATGACCGCGGCTGACCGCCCGGTCAGATCGCGGCGCACCGGATTGCGGCATCGACACGACAGGAGTTTTGGAAAATGAGCCTTCTGAGCGGCGTTCGCATACTCAGCATCGAGCACTACGGGGCGGGCCCGTACGGTACCCAGTTGCTTGCGGAACTTGGCGCGGAAGTGGTGAAGGTGGAGAACGGCGCTACTGGCGGCGACTACTCCCGAACCGTGGGCCCGCACCTGCTCGGCGATGGTGACAGCCAGTTTCACCAGGCCTTCGGCCGGGGCAAGAAGAGCGTGAACCTCGACCTGAAATCGGCGGATGGCCGCGCCCGCTTCGAGCGCCTGGTGACGGAATGCGATGCGGTTGCCAACAACCTGCGCGGCGATCAGCCGGCGAAGCTGAAAATTCGCTATCAGGACCTGGCGCCGCTGCAGCCGTCCATTGTCTGCGCCCACCTCTCCGCCTACGGCCGCGACAACAGTCGCGCCTCCTGGCCGGGTTATGACTACCTGATGCAGGCGGAATGCGGCTTTCTGAGCCTGACCGGGGAGCCGGGCGGGCCGCCGGCCCGGTTCGGCTTGTCGATGGTGGACTACATGACCGGTTCGCTCATGGCGCTGAGCCTGGTCTCAGCGGTGCTGCGGGCCCGGCAAACCGGCGAGGGATGCGATGTCGACACGTCGCTGTTCGACACGGCGTTGCACCAGTTGTCCTACCCGGCGGTCTGGTACCTGAACGAGGGCCTGCGCACCGAGCGCCTCACCCGCTCGTCGCACCCGAGCGTCGTGCCCAGCCAGCTTTTCCAGACCGGCGATGGCTGGCTGTTCGTGATGTGCCAGACGCCAAAGTTCTGGCAACTGTTCTGCACGGCCATCGAGCGGCCCGACCTGCCCGCGGACGAGCGTTTCGCCACCCCGGCGCAGCGCCTGGCCAACCGGGAAGTGCTGCAGCAGGCCATCGAGGAGACGCTTGGCCAGGCGCCGGCCAGTCACTGGTTGCAATTGCTGTCGGGCCTGGTGCCGGTGGCACGGGTCAATGACATCGGCCAGGCGCTCGACAACCCGTTCGTGCAGGAAGTCGGCATGACCAACCGGGTCGACTTTCCCGACCGGGAAGCGGGCCTGCGCCTGCTGTCGAGCCCGTTCCGGGTCAATGGAGAGCGCGGACCGGACCGCCGCGGCCCGGCGCTCGGCGAGCACGACGAGGAGTTTCCCTGACCGTGCGACCGACACGGAAAGCCGACCTCCAGGCTGGCAGCGGTACGTTTTCGACCCCGCTGGGGTGCGGAGTCGATGCGGATGAACATGGCGCTGCGTGGCGCCGTGCGTGAGTTTGAACAGGAACCCGCGGCAGTATGAACGGCACGTGCAACGGCGCCTCGGCGCCCTCGCGCCGGAAGCTCGTGTCGGATGCGGGCTGCGAGGAGCCTGCGCCGCAGGAATTCACGGCTGCAAATCCGCTTTCGCGACTTCCTACGGCGCAGGCTCCTAGCCGTTTTCTGGCCCGGGGCTACGGGTTGTTGTCGTCATGTCACTTGCGATGACGTTGCGCCTGGTTTTACGCCGCACTGCCATGCGGTGGCGGGCCAGATTCAAGGCATCGCTAAGGATGTTCACCCCGCGACCACGAAACCTGCCGTGGCGATGCGGGCCGGCTGCTGTCTCGGCCAGTGCTGCCCGCTCGCCCGGCCGATTTCGGCTGCCGGAATAGCCGCGCACTGCGGACACCGGAGCGACGATGATCTTTTCCACGTTAGGCACCTCAAATGCGGCGAGCGGATTGACGGACAGCGCGTGAACAAGATGTTTGGCATACAGCAACCGGTGTTGGCGACGGCATGCTCTCGAACCCTGAACCTCCTGATCAGGCTGGTTATTAAGATCGCGTTTGACGCGAAAAGTTCCCGACTGTGCGGTGCGGCCGGCCCGGCGGCTGTGACGCTCATCGTCACTTCCGGGGTGCCCCGCCGTTCGGTTGCGAACGCGCACCGGCACTGGCGGATTGCCGCTGGTCCCCCATAATGCCAGGTAGCGGGCCGTCTGGTGAGCGGACGCTCTTCACGGACAACCTGCCCCTGAAACAGACGATCGCCCGAACAGTGAACTTTTGCCGAGTGATTCCGTCTACTCCTACCAGGTGTCGCAGTGCGGCCCATCGATTGCCAATGGAGAACCAGAAAACATGAAACCGAATCAGACTGTTCGTAATGGTCGTGCCTTTACTTTGCGCCGGGCGGCAGCGCTGCTGCCTGCACTGCTTGCAGCGCCCGGCGTCAACGGTGCCCCGACGACCACCGAAGTGGCGGCTATCGACGAGGTAATCGAGGAGGTAGTAGCGGTCGGCACCCGGGCCTTGCCTCGCTCGGTGGAGGAGTCATCGGTGCCCGTGGACACCATCAGCAGCGAAGACTTCGAGAATCAGGGCGGCAGCGACATGACCAACCTGATCCGCGCGCTGGTGCCGTCCTTCCATGTCAGCGACAACCCTTCCCGCGACCTGGCGGCGCTGCTGCGGCCGGTCAACCTGCGCGGGTTGGCGCCGGACCATACCCTGGTGCTGATGAACAACAAGCGCCGCCACCGGGGCTCGGTCATCCAGTGGATCTCCAATGGCGCCTCGAACGGCGCCCAGGGGCCCGATATCTCCGCCATACCCGCCATCGCCATCAAGCGCATGGAAGTGCTGCGCGACGGGGCGGCGGCCCAGTATGGCTCCGATGCCATCGCCGGCGTGCTGAACTTCGTGCTCAAGGATGCCGCCGATGGCGTGGCGTTCGAGGCGAAGCACGGTTTCCACACGGCCGATTCGGACGAAGACCTGACCACCGTGGCCGGCAATGTCGGCCTGCCGCTCGGCGCTGGCGGTTTCGCCAACCTGAGCCTGGAGTACGCCGAGTCGTCGCCCACCGACCGCAGCGTGCAGCACGGCGATGCCACCGCGCTGATCGGGCTCGGCATCACCAATGTCGGCGACCCGGCCAAGCCCTGGGGTTCACCCAGAATCAGCGACAGCATCAAGGCGGTGGCCAACCTGGGCATCGACCTGAGCGATGCGCACCAGCTCTACGCTTTCGGCACCTACGCCAGCCGCGAGGTCGAGACGCCCTTTTTCTTCCGTAGCCCGATGAACCGCAATGGCGTCTACAAGACCAGTGACAACATCTTCCTGGTGGGCGGTGAGGGTTGCCAGGCGCGCTACAACATCCCGTCCACGGCAGAAAATCTGCTGGCTTTCCGCGATGCGGTGACGGCCGATGAGGGTTGCTTCTCCTTCGTGGAACTCTATCCGGAAGGGTTTACGCCCGCCTTCGGCGCGCAGATAACCGATTATTCGCTGGTCGGCGGTGTCAAGGGCAACCTGGCCAATGGCCTGCTGTACGACATTTCCGGCAGCATCGGCGAGAACAACATGGACGGTTTTCTCAACGATTCGCTGAACCCCTCGCTGGGCCCGGGTTCCCAGCGGGACTTCGACATCGGCGAGTACACCCAGCAGGAAACCAACTTCAATATCGACCTGTCCTACCCGGTGGCTGTCGGCATGGCCTCCGACCTGAACGTGGCCGGCGGCTTCGAGTGGCGCGAAGAGCAATTTCAGATCTCCACCGGCGAGCAGGCGGCCTGGCAGATCGGGCCTTATCAGCAATACGGGTTTGGTACCGGCTCGAACGGTTTCGGCGGTTTCAACCCGGCATCGTCGGGTACCTGGGACCGCGCCAACATCGCCGCCTACCTCGACCTGGAAGTGAATGCCACCGAGAACTGGCGCATCGGCGGCGCCGTGCGCTGGGAGGATTTCGACGGTTTCGGCAGCACCACCAACTTCAAGCTTGCCACGCACCTGCGCCTGACCGATGCGCTGGCGTTGCGCGGTTCCTTCGGCACCGGCTTCCGGGCGCCGACGCCGGGTCAGGCGAACGCGCGCAATGTGTCCACCGTGGTCAATGCCGCCACCAATGCCTTCGAGGAGCGCGGCACCATCGGTTCCACGCACCCGGTGGCGATGGCGCTCGGCGGCCGGGAACTCGAACCGGAGGACAGCGAGAACCTGTCGCTGGGCGCGGTCATCGCGCTCGACAACGGCCTTAGCCTGACGGTGGACTATTTTCGCATCAACGTGGACGACCGCATCGCCCTGTCGGGGCTGTTCTCGGTTACCGACGAGATCAAGCAGGCGCTGATTGCGGCCGGTGTTCCGGAGGCGCGCGAGTTCACCTCGGTGCGCTACTTCACCAACGATTTCGACACCCGCACCCAGGGGGTGGACGTGGTGCTCGCCCATGGTTGGGAGACCGGCCTCGGCAGCACGGATGTGCTGCTGTCGTTCAATCACACCAGTACCAAGGTGCGCAACTTTCGCCCCGAGTCGACCATCTCCGGTGGCGACACCATCGATAACCTGGAGCGCGGTGCGCCGGAGACCCGGTTCAACCTGACCCTGACGCACCGCATCGATCGGTGGTACCTGGTGGCGCGCTACAGTTACTTCGGCGACTGGTACGACGACCACAGCGCCGCCGAATTCGATGGCTACGGCCTGGCCGACCTGCTGGTGCAATACAACTTCGCGGGCGGCCTGGCGGTCAGCCTCGGCGCCGAGAACCTGTTGGACGAGTACCCTGACAAAGCCATCAATTTCGGCAATGGGCGCAAGTACCCGCGCTACTCGCCAGCGGGCTACAATGGCGCCCTGGTGTACGCCAAGGTCAGCTACTCGATGTAAGACCAGGTGCGGCAAGAAAGGGCGTCGGTACATGGCGCTACCCGGTTGCGGGTTCGACCCCGCCCGAGCCCGGAGCTGCGGGGCTGGTTCAACGTCGTTGTTCGGGTTTCAATGCTGCCAGGCGGGAATCGATCCCGGCTTGCTTGAGGTAAGCGCCCGTGCGGGTCGTCACCGCCGCTTGCAGTAGCTGTACGAGGTCATCGGGCGTGTCGATGTCCAGTGCAAAGCGGCTGTCGCTGACAATCGACGGCTTGATTCCGGCCGCGTGGGCGGCGCGGCGGTGAGGTTCGAAACTCCTGCCGTCGAAGACGAGTTCGATGGCGTCGGGGGGCGAACAGATCAGTCCGTTGGTGCCGACTTGATCACGGTCGGGCAACAGCGTGACGCGCTGGTGGGCGGCAAGCAATGCGTCGATCTCTGCGGCGCCAATCAGCGGAACGTCCGCCGGAATCACAAAGATGCCTGACGCGCCCCGGGTAGCCGCAAGATGCGCCGCCGCCTCTTCAAGCGCGCCTGGAAGATTGGTGGCTGCACTTTCGGCGAAGCGGCCGGCGCCGAATGCATCCGCAAGCGCATCCGCCTCGGCTGCCCGCGAGACAATCAATACTCCGCCGAGCAGGCGCGATTGCGCCAGGGCGGCCAGTACGTCGTTGGCCATGGCCAGCATCAGCGCGCGGCGTTCGTCTGCACCGAGCAGGCCGGCAAGGCGTTTCTTGACCGCATCGAAACCCTTGATCGGCACGACCGCCCAGATTCCTGTGCGGCCCGGCGGAGCGCGGTGCGCCGTCGCCACCGGTCAGGCTCCGAGTTGTTCCAGGAAGCGCAGCGTGGCCCCGGCAAGTTCGACGCGATCTTCGAGGGTCACCATGACGGATTGCGCCACCGCGGTGGGCAGGCCCAGCTTGCCATGTTGGGCGGCATCCTGTTCATCGAGCAGATATCCGTCCAGCAGGTCGCCGTAGTGCAGCGCCACCTGTCTTGCGGTGCAGGGTACGTTCAGTTCGCGCATCATCTTGGCGGTCGGCCCCTTGATGGCGCGGCCGCCGACGATGGGGGACACGGCAACCACCGGCGCCGGGCAAGCCATCAGCGCGGCACGCAGGCCGGGAATGGCAAGGATCGGGTCGATGGAGACGAACGGGTTCGACGGGCAGATGATGATGCCCCGGCAGTCCCGCAGGGCATCGAGTATGGCCGGGTTCGGCGCCGCGGCCTCGGCGCCTTCGAAGTGGAAGCCGGTGACTTCGGGCAGGCAGCGGTCGCGCACGAAATAGTGCTGGAAGGGCAGTTGGCCACTTTTTGTCTGGACCACGGTACGCACCGGCTGCTCGGACATCGGCAGGATGGCGTGTTCGATTCCCAGCGCTGCGCAGACCCCTGCCGTCACCTCGGTGAGCGTGGCGCCTGCGGCCAGCCTGCGGGTGCGTTCGATGTGCAGCCCCAGGTCGCGGTCGCCGAGGCGAAACCAGGTCTCGCCACCCAGTTCTTCCATCGAGGCCATGAAATGCCATGACTCGTCGCTGCGCCCCCAGCCGGTTTCAGTATTGCTTTTTCCCGCCAGGGTATAGGTCAGGGTATCCAGGTCCGGTGCGATGTGCAGGCCCAGGTGCTCGAAATCATCACCGGTGTTGACCACGAAAGCCACTTTCCCCGGGCCCAGCACCCGGGTCAGCCCGAGCGCCAGCTTGGCGCCGCCGATGCCGCCGGTGAGGGCCAGATACGCCATCAGCGGAACAGGTCCTCTGCCAGGGGACGATTGATTGCCCGGGCTGTATCGTCGCCTTGCAGCGGTTCGATTCCCCGGGCGATCACCACCGGCATCCGCTCGGTGGTCTCGCCCATCACCAGGGTCGCGGCGGCGGCGATGGCATCGGCCCGGTTGCTGAGCGTGACCTGCAGTTCACGGCCGAACAGGTCGTGTCCACCCCGGCGGTCGTCCAGTACGCCCATGCCCGAAACGCCGATGGCGGTGCCGACGGTACCCAGGCGCCAGGGACGATTGTGGCTGTCGGTAATGACCACGCCCACCGCGTGGCCGGTCAGATCGAGCAGCCGCACGCGCAACCGTGCCGCGGAAGCGTCTGGGTCCCTGGGCAGCAGCAAGGCGTGCTCGCCGCTGCCGTGGTCGATATTGGACTGATCGATGCCGGCGTGGGCGCATACGAACCCCAGGCGATGCCGGACGATGAGTACGCCCGGCCGGTGCCGCATGACCTCGGTGGATTCCTCGAGAATGAGCTGCACCAGCCGGGGATCCTTGTCGGTTTCCCGGGCCAGGCGTCGCGCCTGCTCGCCCGCAACCACATCGGCTAGCGGTACCGAGCGGCCCTCCGCCTTGGAGACGACCTTCTGCGCGATGCACACCACGTCGCCCTGCGCCAGGGATATGCCGGCGCCGCACAGTGCCGTTGCGATCAGCCCGGCAAGGTCGTCTCCGGCCTGCACCATGGGCAGGCCGGGCACCGGGTCCAGGCGCAACGCAGCGGTCATCAGTGGTCGGCCTGGCCGACGATGCGGATGCCGGAGTGGGAGATGTCGTGGCGCCGGTTGATCTGGATGAGTATCGAGGTCAGTGCTTCCGCGGCCGCGGCGTTTTCGATGGGGCCTGCGTGCCAGCCGTTCATGCCGGCTTCGCGCACCAGTTGAATGACCTTGTCGCGCGCCGATCTCCTGTTGCCCGCGACGAGCACGTCGCACTCGATGTGAACGTCTTTCTGCAGCAGGTGCGCGGCCACGTTCTGAAACGCGGAAACGACCATGACGCTGCGGCCGAGCAATTCCTGGGCGCGCTTGCCGGCACTGCCCTCGGGCGGCAATTGCACGGTGCCCACCCGCGGCGGTTCCAGCGGCACCGTGACATCGATGAGAATCTTGCCGCGCAGCGCGTCCTTGACGCCGGCCAGGGTCGACAACTGATGCTTGGCGGGTACGGTTAGCACGACGATGTCCCCGGCCGCGGCCGCATCGCCGTTCTCCATGGCATCGGCCGGGGTCTCGGGGCTGATGCCGTGCAGGTTGGCCACGGCTTTCTGCGCCTTGGGCAGGGTGCGCGAGCCGATGATCATCCGGTGGCCGGCTCTCGACCAGCGGATGGCCAGTCCCGTGCCCAGGTCGCCGGTGCCGCCCAGAATGGCGATGGACTCCTTGCCCGCTGTCTTGCTCATGTCGTCTCCAGAATTCCCGTTTGCCGCAAAAGGCCGCGGATTATGCCGCCTATCGATAGTCCTGTTCCATACGAGCTTTCGGCTACGTGGCCCGCGGCCCGCAACATTGCGGACTTGCCGCCTGCCGTTGCCCCGCTCTGTTCGTACGGCGCGACAGCGCGCCGCATGACCAAGGCTGTCACGCCCGGCGCCGGATTTCGCTGGCCAACTGCTGCGCCGGCGGCAATTGGTATATTGTGCTCCCCTTTTTGCACAGCAGCAGGAGATACATCTTGCGAATCGGAACCATGATCGGGGGGGACGGTACCCGGGCGACCCTCGACGAAATCATCGGTGTGGCGAAACGCATCGAAGCCGCCGGGCTCGACAACGTCTGGCTGGCCAACATCTTTTCTTTCGACGCCATTTCGACTCTGGCCCTGATCGGCCGGGAGACGCAGCGCATCGGACTTGGCACCGCGGTGACACCCACCTATCCGCGCCATCCCACCGCCATCGCCCAGCAGGCCCTGACCACCCAGGCGGCCTGCGACGGCCGCTTCACGCTGGGCATCGGGCTTTCCCACCAGATCGTCATCGAGACCATGCTCGGCCTGTCCTACAGCCGCCGCGCCGCGCACATGCGCGAGTACCTAAGCGTGCTGATGCCCCTGGTGCGGGGCAAGACGGCCCGGTTCTCCGGCGATGAATTCCAGGTACGCGGCGTACAACTGGAAGTGCCCGGCTCCGAGAACATGGATGTGGTGGTTGCCGCCCTGGGGCCGGCCATGTTGCAGGTCGCCGGAGAACTCGCGGACGGCACCAATACCTGGATGGTGGGACCCAGGACCATGGAAGGCCATGTCATAAAGCGCCTGAACGCGGCAGCCGCTGCGGCAGGCCGGCCGGCGCCGAAGGTGGTGGGCGGCTACCCGGTGGTGCTGACCACGAAGCCCGACGAGGCCAGGGCCAGGATTGCCGAAAATCTCACCGTGTACGGGCAGCTTCCGAGTTACCGGGCCATGCTCGACCGGGAAGGGGCGGATGGCCCCGCGGACATCGCGATCGCCGGTGACGAAAACCTGCTGCGAGGTGAAATCAAGCGCCTCGAAGACATCGGCGTCACCGATTTCAATGCCGCGATCATGGACGTGGAGCCAGGGGCTTACGAGCGCACGCTGGAGTTCCTGACAAGCCTCAAGGGCTGAGCGGCGCCTTGGGCGATTGCCCGTAGCGCTCACGCGTTTGTGCCGACCTGCCGCAACGGCTCGGCGGAATGTGAGCGCGGTTCGCCGTACAGGTAGTCGCGGGTGATCGGCGCCGCCTGATTGTGCTTGGCGAGTTGCCACTGCTGCACGACCAGTTCACCGACCTCGAAGGCCGTCTGGCAGATGACCAGGTAGAACTCCCACATGCGGCAGAACGCCTCCCCTTTGCTTGCCGCGAAACGGCCGCGCACGGCCTGAAAGCGCCGGTTCCACTCGGCCAGCGTGTACGCGTAGTGGCGCCGCAGCACTTCGATGTCCGTGGCCACGAGCCCGGTTCGTTCCACCACCGGCGCGATGTCGGACAGCGACGGGATGTAGCCGCCGGGAAAGATGTGGCGCCGGATCCAGGCATTGACCGGAGTCGGCGGCTCCGTACTGCCGATGGTGTGCAGCAGGGCGATGCCATCGCCGGCAAGGCGCTGGTGCACGCAGTCGAAGAATCGTTGCGCGTTGCGTCTGCCGACGTGCTCGTACATGCCGACGGAAACGATGCGGTCGTAGGTGCCGCCATGTTCGCGGTAGTCCTCCAGGCGGAATGCCGTCTGGCCTTCGAGGCCGCGCTCGCGGGCCGTCTGCCGCGCCACGCGAAGCTGCTCGGCGGACAGCGTCAACCCGGTGACCGAAACGCCATGGTTGGCCGCCAGGTGCATGGCCAGGCTGCCCCAGCCGCAGCCGATGTCGAGTACGCGCTGGCCAGGGCTCAGTTGCAGCTTGGCGGCGATGTGTTCACATTTTGCGACCTGAGCTTGCTCAAGCGTCATGCCGCGATCGCGGAAGTAGGCGCAGGAGTAATGCATCTCCCTGTCCAGGCAGGCGCGGAACAGGGGCTCGTCAAGATCGTAGTGGTGACTCACGTTGCGCCGGCTGCTGGCGAGCCCGTTCAGGGAAGTGAGCAATGCCCGCAGCGGTTGCCAGCGCCGGCTGCCGGAAACGGCCGATTCCAGGTTGATTCGCAACAGCGTCAACAGGTCGTGCAGAGTGCCGTCGGGGACATCCCACAACTGTTGCATGTAGGTCTCGCCGAGCTGCAACTGCGGGTTGCGCGCCAGAGTGGCGAATGCCGACCGGGTATTCAGGCGCATGGTTGCCCTGGGCTCTCCGGACCCGAATATGTGACGGTTGCCCAGGTGGTCGATGACGGTAAGTTCGCCCTGGCGGACGAACTTCTCCAATAGCGCGAAGCTCTTTAAGCTCATGTCGAAACCGCTCCCATTGACGTTATAAAGTCGCAGGGCAACTCGTGCAAGAGGTCGGCGGGGGTGCCGGTGTCGCGAGAACGGATGTCATTGCGGTCTTGCGCCGGTGCCGACGCACTCGAATCCACGCCGAACGGGAGCGTGCCTGGCACCGGCGCATCGCGACTTCAGGCGGCGCGGAGCCGAAGCCGCCGTGGCGCTCTCCATCCTGAAATGCTAGCGGGTGGCCTGCACCGAGCCCAGGTGTTCGACGATGAGCCCGGCAAGCTCGGGCAGTAGCGGGTCGGGCAGGTCGTGGCCCATTTTTTCCACGACCGCCAGGCGCCCGTTGGCCAGCGCATTGGCCGTGTCGGCGCCGGCTTCCAGCGGCACAAGCAGGTCGGCGCTGCCGTGGATCACCAGCGCCGGTACATTGCAATTCGCCAGGGCCGTGCGGCGGTCTTCCTGGTGCAGGATCGCCAGCAACTGCCGGGCGAACCCATCGGCCGGGAAACCCCGGTCGATGGCCTGTTCCGACAGGCGCGCCAGCCCCACCTGCGTGGAATCGAAGTGTGGGCCGCCCGCCGCCTTCCAGGCGTTCTGATACTGGGCGATCGCCGCTGACCGGTCCTGCGGCAGCGGCGCCGCGAATGCCGTTCTGACCTCTTCATCGCCCTGGGGCAATTCCGGGTTGCCGCTCGACGACATGATGGAAGTGAGGCTGAAGCATCGCTGTGGGTGCTCGATGGCCAATGTCTGGGCGATCATCCCGCCCATGGACAGACCGACGATGTGCGCCCCCGCCTGGCCGAGGTGATCGAGCAGCGCCGCCACATCGCCAGCCATGTCACTCAGGGTATAGGGGCAGGGCTGCGCTGTCGGGTCAGTCAGGATGTCGAGCAGCGCCGGCACCGGCGCGTCCACCTGGTCTGACAGGCCGATGTCGCGGTTGTCCATGGCGATCACCCGGTAACCGGAGTCGGTAAGCGCTTTGATGAAGGCGGCCGGCCAGTGAATGATCTGGCAGGAAAGCCCGTGAATCAGCAGCAGCGGCGGGTCTGCCCGGGAGCCCCATTGCTCGTAGTAGAGGTTCAGGCTGCCGCTTGGAAAACTCGGCATGGCGGTCGATGTTCAAAAAGCGCGCATGTTAGCAGCTTCGCGAAGCGCCGGGGTGCGGTTGAGGCCCGGTTCCGCGGGCACGAACGGGAGCATGCGCCGGATCGGGTGGCGCCGTCGAAGACGCCGTCCTTGACACGGGTTGGTCTGGTTTGGAGGATGCGCGGGCTGTGTGCCCGGAGCCAGGTCACGAATCCTGTCCGGAGTGAGGATTCAGGCTATGCCCGGAGTGAGCGCAATGAAGAGGTTGTTTTTCGGATTGGCACCGGCCGGCCGGGTCGGATCGAGCGCTTGAATGCGGGATGCCGTGCGACACGCGCTGGCGAGCCTGTCGATGGCAATGGTAGCCATGGGCGCCGCCGGGTGTTCCACGCTGATCTCCAATGTCACCGAACAACTTGCCGCTGACCTGTCGGCGGCCATCCTCGAGAATCCCGATGTGGACGTGGTGCGCGAAGGCGCGCCCGCCTACCTGATCCTGATCGACGGTCTGCTCAAGAGCACGCCCGACAACGAAGCCCTGCTGGCCCAGGCGGCGTTGCTCAATTCTGCCTATGCCGGCGCTTTCGTTGGCGATGCCGACCGCGCCCGCATCATGTCCGCCAAGGCACGGTCACTGGCGGCGCGGGCGGTGTGCCTGGGCGTCAGGGACGGCTGCGGCGTGTTGAACCGTCCCTATGACGAGTTCGAACGGTGGGTGGCGGGGCTCGAGCGCGGGGACGTGCCGCTGATCTACGGCCTGGCCACCAGTTGGGCCGGCTGGATCCAGGCAAACAGCGACGATTTCAACGCCATTGCCGAACTGGCGCGGGTCAAGGCGCTGATCAGTCGCGTCGCCGACCTCGATGAGAGCTACGACTACGGCGGCCCGCATCTGTACCTGGGCGTTTTCGAGGTACTGCTGCCGCCGGCGCTCGGCGGCAGGCCGGAAATCGGCAGGTATCATTTCGAGCGGGCCATTGCCCTGTCGGAGGGGCGCCACCTGCTCACCAAGGTGATGTTTGCCGATCAATACGCCAGGCTTGTTTTCGACCGGCCGTTGCATGACCGGCTGCTGCACGAGGTGCTGGCGGCGGCGGACGACCTGCCGGAGTTGCGCTTGATGAACGCCGTTGCGCGGCAGCGCGCAGTGGAATTGCTGGATTCTGCCGATGACTATTTCTGACCGAACCATGACTACGCTCGAACAGCCCGGGAGTGGCCCGGGAACGGCCCGCTGCCGGCGCGCCCGGTCGCGGACGACACGGGACGCCATGGGCCGGCGGGCGCAGGTGCCCGGATTGCGCCGATTGGTGCTGGTGTTGATTGGTGTCTTCGGCCTGGCTGTTGCCGGGACCGCTCCGGCGGCGGCGTTGAAGATTGCCACGCTCTCCCCCGAAGGGTCGGTGTGGATGAAACTGCTGCGCGATGGTGCCCGGCAGGTCGAGGACGAGACCGGGGGCAGGGTGTCGTTCAAGTTCTACCCCGGCGGCGTCATGGGTGACGACAAGGCGGTGCTGCGCAAGATTCGGGTCGGGCAGTTGCACGGTGCCGTGGTGACCTCGGGGGCACTGGTGCAAACCTATCCGGACATCGGTCTCTACGGCATGCCCATGGCCTTTCGCTCGGCCGCCGAGGCGGACTATGTGCGCGAGCGCATGGACCAGCGATTGCTCAGCGGCCTGGCGGAAAAGGGCTTCGTCTCCTTCGGGATCGCGGAGGTGGGGTTTGCCCACGCCATGTCCCGATCGGTCATCACCGGCGTGAACGATGCCCGGGCCCTGAAGGTCTGGGTGCCGGACAACGACCCGGGTTCGGTACAGGCATTCGCGGCCTTCGGCATCGCGCCCATACCCCTGCCGATAGCCGATGTGCTGGGCGGGCTGCAAACCGGCTTGATCGACAGTGTGGCGACCCCGCCGGTAGCCGCTGTTGCCTTGCAGTGGCACACGCAACTCGAGCATGTCATGGATTTACCCATGGTGTACGTTTACGGGTTGCTGGCTGTGGCGAATCGCTCCTTCGAGCGGCTTAAGGAGGCAGACCGCGCGGTGTTGCGGCGGGTGATGGGCAAGGTCGTCGATCAGGTCAACGCGCGCAGCCGCGACGATCACGAACAGGCTTCGGCGGCGCTCAGGAACCAGGGGCTCAAGTGGCACGCTACCGAAGCCGCGCAACGGCTGGAATGGCAGGAACTGGCGGACCTGGCGTCGCTGCGCATGGTCGAGCAGGGTTACATAACCGACCCGGTCTTTCAGGAGCTGTTGGGCCACCTGGAAGCATTTCGAGCGGCCGGCGACTGACCGGCGATTGCGCCGCTCCCGTCAGGCCCTGCCCCGGGCGCACGACTGCAATATACTGGCGGCCCTGCAGCCGCTGCCGACGAACAGGCATTGCACCAGGCACGCTGCGATTGCGCGCTGAAATGCTGGAACCCCAGAGCACAACATCAGGTCAGAGAAGTCGATGACCGCGGCACCCATAAAGGCCATCAAGCGAACCGCGGCCCTGCTGCGTCTGGTAGAGAGCACCATGCTGGTCGGCGTGCTCGCGGCCATGATGCTGCTGGCCGCCTGGCAGGTCATTGCCCGCAACTTCTTCGATACCGGGCTGATGTGGGGCGATGCGCTGGTGCGCGTGCTGGTGCTTTGGGGCGCCATGGCGGGCGCCATGGTGGCATCGCGCAACGACGACCATATCCGCATCGACATCGTCTCGCGGTTTGTCGGCGATGCCTGGCGCCCCCTGCTGCAGCGCTTCGCCTGCGCATTCACCTGCCTGGTGCTGGCGGTATTCGCCTGGTTCAGCTTCAAGTTCGTGCGCTTTGAATATGAGGACGGGGTCATTGCCTTCGCCTCGGTGCCGGCCTGGGTCTGCGAGGCGATACTGCCGGTAGGGGCCGGCGTGATGAGCCTGCGTTACCTGATGCACGCGATCGATCCGCCTTGATCTGGCTGGGGATCATTGCCGTTCTGCTGGCGGCACTGGCCGGCGCTCCACTGGTGGCAGTGCTGATGGGCGCGGCCATGCTGGGATTCCTGGCCGCCGACATCGACCTGGCCATCGTTGCCATCGAGGTGTACCGCATCGTCGACACGCCGCTGCTGGTGGCGCTGCCGCTGTTTACCTTTGCCGGCTATGTGCTTTCCGAATCCAGGACCTCCGAGCGGCTGGTGGCGCTGGTGCAGAGCCTGTTCGGCTGGCTGCCGAGCGGGCTCGCCGTGGTCGGTTTCGTGGTCTGCGCGGTGTTCACGGCTCTTACCGGCGCTTCCGGGGTGACCATTGTGGCGCTTGGCGCGCTGCTGCTGCCGGCGCTCAGGAAAGCCGGCTTCGGCGAGCGCTTCAGCCTGGGGCTGGTGACCACTTCGGGCAGCCTGGGGCTGCTGCTGGTGCCATCGGTGCCACTGATTTTGTACGGCATCATCGTTCAGCAACTGGGAATCGGCGAACCGTTCACCATCGTCGAGCTGTTCGTGGCCGGCGTCGTACCGCTGCTGTTGATGCTCGCCTGCCTGGTCGGCTGGACGCTGTGGCTGCACCGTGGCGGCAAGGTTCCGAGGACGCCCTTCCGCTGGCCGGCGGTCGGCCGGGCGCTGGTCGCTGCCCGATGGGAACTGCCCCTGCCGCTGGTGGTGCTTGGGGGTATCTACTCCGGCTACTTCGCCATTTCCGAAGCCGCGGCCGTTACCGCGCTGTACGTGACGATTGCCCAGGTGTGGCTGTACCGCGACATCGGCATGCGGCAATTGCCGCGCATCGCCATCGATGCCATGGTCATGGTCGGCGGCATTCTGCTGGTGCTGGGCGTTGCGCTGGCATTCACCAACTTTTTGGTCGATGCCGAGGTGCCGCAACGGCTGTTCGAGTTCATGCAGAGCCACATCGACAGCGCCGTTACCTTCCTGCTGCTGCTGAACCTGCTGCTGCTGGCACTGGGCGCCATGCTCGACATTTTCTCCGCACTGGTCATCATGGTGCCGCTGATATTGCCGGCGGCGGTAGGATATGGCATTCATCCGATACATCTCGGCATCATTTTTCTCGCCAACATGCAGATTGGCTATTTTACGCCGCCGGTGGGCATGAACCTGTTCATTGCCAGTTACCGGTTCCGCAAGCCGATTCTGGAGCTGTACGCGGCCTGCTGGCCATTCATGGTGGTGCTGTTGATCGCCTTGGCGCTGATCACCTACGTGCCCTGGTTTTCGCTGGTGCTGGTGCGATGACGAGGCGCTTGACCATGGCCTGGCTGGGTCTGGCGTTGGCGGCGTTGGCGCCGGTGATGGCGGGCTCCGCGGCACCGGCTCCCGAAGCTGGCGGCGTGGATGCACAGGCGGTCAACGCCAAGGTGGACGGTTTCCATGCATTGCTGCTCGAGGTCATGCAGGCCGGGGTCTACGACGACCGCATTGCCGCCCTGCAGCCCGTGGTGGGGGACCTGTTCGACAT
>CAZNFI010000014.1:4562-29080 GCA_964572185.1 uncultured Pseudomonadales bacterium | reverse complement strand
GTCGGCGATGTTGTCGGCGACCGAGGGAATCACATCCCTGAGCATGTCGCGCTGCATCTGCGCATAGGCGACGCGCGGATGCGTCGCCTTGGTTGACGTATCGCTCTTGGCAGTGCGTTCGGCCATGCTGCGCTCCAGTTCCGATGGCGGAAGCTGCGGCCCACCGACCCAGTTGCAAAGGTGCGGGTTCACATCGCCCAGTTCGCCTTCCACCGGCTCGGCATTGGCGGTAAAGAGCCCCCACTTGCCTTTCGGCGTGGTCACGCGCACCAGGCCATCGTCGGTGGCCTCGTATACCCAGCCATTGAGCGGGTGGCGCAGCCGCGGTTTGCCGTCGTCGGGCATCGGGTCCCAGTCCGGCTGGCCCTGGCTCTCCAGGGCACCGCAGCGGATCGCCCGGGAATAGTTGCCGAACACATCGTACTTGGTGTCCACGTCGTGCACGCCGCCGAGCAGAATCTGCGGGTGGGTGGCGATGACGTGGTAAGACTCCATGAAAGCCTCGGAGGCCACCTTCCAGTTGCAGCGGATGATCTTGGCCACATGCGCGGACTTGTAGCGCTTTTCGTAGGGCAGCACCTCGAAGTGGCTGGACAGGTCGCCCAGAAAATCTTCCAGCGGCTCGCAGTCCGGGTCGGGGTTGATGAAGATGTAGCGTCCCCAGCGGCCGGTTTTCACTTCCGGCAGCGACTGTTCGCTGTGCTTCAGACCCGGGTAGTCCCACTGGCAGGGCACCTGGCGCAGGCTGCCGTCGATGTTCCACGTCCAGCCATGGAACGGGCAGCGAAACTCGGTGGCGCAGCGGCCCCGGTTTTCGCGCAGCTTGCGGCCCCGGTGCAGGCAGGCGTTGTAGTAGGCCTTGAACTCCTCGGGACCGGTGCGCACCACCAGGAACGACATACCGGCAATATCGTAGGGCACGTAGTCACCGACGTTGGGCATGTCGTCTTCGTGACAGGCCATCTGCCAGGCGCGCTTCCAGATCTTTTCCACCTCAAGGTCGTGAAACTCCATCGACGTGTACTGCTTGACCGGTACATGGGTGGGCCCGGGGCCGATGGGGCTGTCGCGCCGATAGCTTTCCGGCACCGGCCGGGTCTCTGTATCGAGCAGCTTGTGGTAGGCGTCGTCGATGGTTCGAACGGGGATGACGGCTGGTTTGTTCACGGAAGTTTCTCCAACTGATTGCATGCGTTCGACCTCGACTTCGACTCGACCTCCCTGCCGGTCGCGGGCAAATCGTCTACCGGCCCGTGCGAGGCGACGCTTTCGGAATATAGCGCGATGCCCGCGCCTTGCAAAACCGCGTACGCTGGCGGAACGTATGTTGGCGGCTCTGCTGACGCCCGGTGGCGTCTGCACCACCCGCCCATACAAGGAGGCTCCATGCTGACCGGAAGCTGTCTCTGCGGCGACATCGCCTTTGCCATCGACGGGCCGGTGCAGACCATGGCGCATTGCCACTGCTCGATGTGCCGCAAGTTCCACGGCAGTGCTTTCGCCACGTTCGCAACGACCGCGCCGGAGCACTTCAGGTGGGTGGCGGCGCGCAACGGATCCGGTCTTACCAGTCATCGGCCCAGGGCTACCGGCCATTCTGTCCCCGTTGCGGCTCCGCCGTCCCAATGCACGGGGAAGATCTTCCATTCGCCTTGGTGCCCATGGGCAACGTGGCCGAGGATCCCGGAACGCGCCCGCAACTCCACTTTTTCGCCGGCTCCATGGCGCCCTGGCACCGCATCGTCGACGAACTGCCCCGGCATGAGGAGTATCCCCCCGAATTCGGCCCCAACCCGGTTTCCGTGGAGCGCCGTGACCGGCCGCCACAGACATCCGGAGCAGTGGCGGGCAGTTGCCTGTGCGGTGCGGTCGCATTCGAATTCGATGACCCGCCCCTGCGCATCTACAACTGCCATTGCTCGCGCTGCCGGCGGGGCGTGAGCGCGGCTTACCAGACCGTCATTCGTGCGCACCGCAGCGGGTTTCGCTGGCTGGCGGGCGCCGACCTGACAGTAAAGTACCGGCATCCGGGAACCCAGTTTCACTGTGCCTTCTGCCGCAACTGTGGTTCGCGAGTGCCCTGGGCGCGCGAAGCCACTCAGTACGTCGTCCCCGCAGGTTGTCTGGACAGCGATCCCGGCCAAGGGCCGAGCGACGACATCTTTGCCGGTTCACGAGCGGCGTGGACGGTGCTTGACACGAATCTCAAAGCCTGGCCGGGTGCTGCGGACTGGTACAGTCCGCCGCCGAAACCCGCTTGACAGTCAAGCCTGTCCAACGGTGCTGGCCGAGGGGCCGGTCGGCCTATAGGGCCGCTGCCTCCAGCCAGGTCAGAACCTCGTTGCTGTCGTCCACCGCGGCTGCCGTGCCGGGCGCAAGCCGTTGCAGGGCCAGCCGCCTGCGGTCGTCGGCGTCGAGCGTCAATTGCTCATCGATATAGCCCTCGGCTACCAACCAGGTTTCCAACTCTTCGACTTTCCCGGACCTGAACCCCCTCAGCTGTCCGCCTCGCAGCGCATCGACCAGCGCCCTGCCATCGCCTTTCAGCTTGCCTGCCAGATCGGCCGCACGATCAATGAACGTGTGCGATACGGCGGGGCTGGTTTCCAGCACACCCCGATCGACCGGCCTGCCGCGGCCCTGACGCCAGAGATCCAGCCAGGTGCGCAGCACGCGGCACCTGTTCTCCAGCCTGGTGCGCATGGCCGCATCGGCCACGGCGCCCGGCGCCGCGCTGCTGCGCAACAGGTGCTCGAGCTGCCCGACGGTGCCGACATGCCATCGGTGCATCAGGCCGTGCAACAGGTGCAGGTTGTCGCGCATCAGGTGGAACAGGTGCACCGTTCCACCTGGCAGACGCGGTCTTAACGGGGGCACGCTCAGCTCCGCGGCGTAATCTTCGGCACTCATGCCGTCCGGTGCCGGTGGCGATGGCGGCAGGTCGACGCGATAGTCCCCGGCCGCCCTTGCCCCTTCGCCGAAACGCAACTGCGCCATATCGACGACCGGCGGCCGCGACCCGGTGAGGTCCTGCCACAGCGCCGCCTCGTGCCGGCGGGCGGTAAGGTAGAAGATCTGCCGACCCTCGGCTTCGGCAAGCTTTTCAAGGCTGTTGGCCATCACGCCAAAGCGGTTTTCGTCACTGGTGGTGAGCGCCTCGTCGAGAAACAGGGGCAGCGATTCACCACCCTGCTCCTGTGCCTCCGTCCAGGCCAGGCGCAGGGCGAGCAGCAACTGCATGCGGGTACCGGAAGACAGTTGGCCGAGGGACTTCAAGCCGTTGCTCCGCTTGTCCCGGGCCATGAATGCGTCGTCGGTGAGTTCCAGTGAAAACGCATGGGCGGTCGCCTCGGAAAACAGCTGGTCGGAGCGGCGCAGCACCTGCGGCTGCTGTTGCGATTGAAACGCCGCTTCGACGTCGTCCAGCAACAGGTCGGTAGCTGCGTTGTGCACGGTCTGGTCAAGTTTCTCGGCGAGTGCCTCCCTTGCCTGATGCACCGCGGCGAGCGCCCGTTCCAGGTGGCTCTCCGACCCCGCTTCCTGCAGCCGAGTCTCGATTTCCTTGCGCTGCTCGACCAGTTTCGTGTGACTGCCGGCTCTGCTCTCGGCCGCCTCGAGGCGGGAATTCAGCTCCCCTGCCGCACCCTGTTCCACGAGTTGGATCAGCTCGGGACGGTCCTCAAGCTGTGTGCGCAACTGGTTTTCGTGGCCCCGTGCCTGTTCAAGCGCCCTACCCGCCGTTCGCCAGTCTTCGAGTTGCGCGACCAGTTGCTGCATTGAATGGCGGTCGCTCCGTTGCAAATGCGCGCGATCGAAGAGGCTCCGCAAGTCGCCATCGACCTCCTTCACTTGCTGCTGCAACGCCTGAATCGCGCGTTTGCCGTTACCCATCCGGTTGACCATCGCCTCGGCCGCGGCCAGCCGTTTCCGCAACGCATCGAACGAAGCCTGCAGCAGATCGCCGTCCGGGGCAACGCCATCCTGCAAAAGCGGAGCCGCGTCCTGCAGACGCCAGCGGTCGAGAAAACCGGCGACTCGAACGCCTGCTTTTGCGATGTCGCCTTCGATCAGTTCAAGGTCTGTCCGGCAGGCATCGCGTTGCGCACGGGCTTCATCGAGTCGCATGCAAAGCAGCAGAAAACGATCCAGGGCCGTTAACGGCAGAGCGGGGTCGAATCCCACCTGCTCGCCAAGCGCCTGTCTTTGCGCCTCGAGATCATTGACCTCCCTGGCAGCTTGCTCGAGATCCACGCGCAGTTGCTTTACGCCGGCCGCCCGTTCCCGCTGCAGCAGCATGGCCTGCAACGGGCCCTCCACCGCCTTGCGCAAGTGTTCGCGTACAACGCTCGCACTCCAGGTCGCTGGCGGCGCCAACCCCAATTCCTCGAACGCCCGCCTGGCCTCGTCACCGGCCGCCGGGGCCGCGCGTGTACGCTTGTGGCTGTAAAACAGAGTGCCGAAGACCGCGATTGCCGCGGCCAACCCAGCCAGTAGCGCCTCCGGTGCCTGTGACGCCCCAAGCAGGATGGACAGGCCGCCGGCCAGCAGGCCCGCAGCCAGTGCCGCCCAGCAGGCAAACGCTAGACCACGGATTGCCGCAGAGCCGCCACCCCCGGACCGGTCCGCATCGGCCAACCAGATGCGCAACGCCCGAGCGCCGCGTTGCAACCGATCGATTTCCGGCTCTTCGGGAGGGTTGCCGCTGATCGCGATGCGTTGTTCCAGTTCCTTTTTCAAGGCGCGCGCGGCAATCAGCGGGCCGGCAATCGCTTCTCCGCGCCGGAGACTTTCCTGCTCAAGCCTGGGTGCCTGACCCGAGCCACCGAACTCGGCAACCGCCTGTTGCAGGGCACGCTCAGCCTTTGCCAGCGCATCCCGGCGGGTCGATCGTGTCGCCCGGTGTACCGACATGCGTTGCAGGCACTTGTCGATTACTTCGACCTCTTCGTCCGTCGGGCGCGCCTGTGCCAGTCCGGTAAGGCGATGTTCATCGACTGTCGACTCGAGCGCGTCCTGTTCCGCCTGCAACTTCCGCTTGAGCTCCGCGGATCTAGTCTCCAGAGCGTCTACACGGTCGACTTCATCGCCTTTCAGCCTGCCCAGGGTTTCCGGAAACTCAGCAAGCTTCCGTTCACCGTCCTTGCGCTTCTCGGCTGCCTGGTAAAGCCGCATCGCCGTATGCAATCGAACGCTCTCTTTTGCCGCCGACTCGGCCTTTTCGACCCGCCTGGTCAACTCCGGCAAGTCAGCCTCCTGGCGACGCAGGTTTTCGTACCGGGCCTCTACACCGGCCAGTTCTCTCCTGGCGCCGCGCAGGGCTTTTTCTTCGGCGCGGCCAGCCTGCTTCGTCACCCTTGTGCGGGGTTCATCCAGGTCGAATCCTCCCCGCAGGCGACGCTGCAGTTCTGCCGCCAACTCCGTGTCCGTGCGGTCTCCGGCAAGCAGGCTCTCGACGCTGAGCCGGTACAATCCGATCTGGTCAGCGCCCGGCAAGGCGGGAGTCGTAACCGTTTCGCCGTCTCGCGTCCACACGATCTGGCTGCCGCTGCGGCGCACTGTCAGGTGCGTTTCACCGCTTCTGAACTGAGCGGACAGGGAAAGCGCAGGTGGGTCCTCTCGTTGGACTCCGCTCAGAAGATATCCCAGCGCCCGCACCAGGCTGCTCTTGCCGACCGCATTGGGGCCGGTGACGACGTTTACGCCCTGGCTCGGCGCCTCGAAGGTGAAACCCGGTTCTATTCCCGGCAACGATTCGATGCGCAATTGGACGAGATGCATCAAACGGAGTCCGGCGACTGTGCCAGCAATTGTTCCAATGCCCGGAATCCGGCAGCCCGGAGCCGTTCAACGGGGTCGGTTGCAGCCAGGGCGCCATCCCGTACATCACCCCAGACCGGGTTGCCCGCGATGTCGTCGAAACGGTGGCGGGCAAGCGCCAGCAGACGCTCTCGCCCCGGGTGCCCTTCCGGCTCCTGCAGCCAGAGCAGCCGTTGGGCCAACAATCCAGGAGGATCCGGGCGCTCGGCGAGTTTGCGCAGATCGATTTCCGGACGCGTTTCGGTGCGCAGGGTCTCGATGAAATAGTGCCTGTTACGGGAACCCTGATAGATGTGTTCATGGTCGTCCGGGGAAATCTCCCCGCTGGCCGCGGCGCCAAAACGGGTGCGTCCGGCCAGGATGACCCGCAGTCCGACGGCATCGGCTCCCGAGGCCATGGCGGCAATACCTTCATCGAGAACCCGCAACTCGGCCAGCAGCCGGTCCTTCGCTTCCACCGGTGCGCCAATGCCATCGAGATCGACGATCAGCGTCTCCCAGCGCAACGGCGCCTGCGGAATCTGCGACACTTCGGCAATCCGCCCTCCTGCAACGGTAATGAGCCAGGGACCGTGCTGTCCGGGTTCGCCCGGGTCCATGCCGGTGAGGCTGCCCAGATAGCCGTTCAGCCCTTCCGCGGTCAGGTTGTCCGGTTTGTGAATGTGGCCGAGCAACCAGCCATCGAGGCCCGCCTGGTCGAGTTCCCCGCTGCTGACCGGGGCGTATGGGCTCGAACCGCCGTCGCGGTCGCAGTGCAAAAGCCCAATGTTGATACCCGGCCTTCGATCGAACGGTTTTCCGGGAAGGGGGCTGGCAGATACCTTTTCCTGTGGAAACGACCAGCCCCAGAGGTTGATCGTCTCGAGGTCCTCGACGATCTGGTGGCATTGCCAATCGCCGCCGGCGCCCAGCAGCCGGAAGCCGTCCGTCTGCCGCGCAAGGCGCGGCAAAACCCTGACGTCGTGATTGCCGGCCACGCCGATGACTTCCACGCCCCGCTCCGTCAATCGTTCAACGCCGCTGGACAACTCCCGGTAGGCCTCGAAAAAATCGTCCTCCCGCTCGACCACGTCGCCTGCGAGAAGCACCGCTCGAACACCGCATTGCAGGGCTTTTTCCACGCACCGGCGCCAGGCTTCCGCCGGGCCCAACTGCCTGGCCCGATCGGCCAGTTGCGGCGGCAGGCGCGACGGCGTACGCCCAAGGTGTATATCGCCGATGGCGAGGATCTTCACTACGGCAATCCGGGTTCGGCGTCATGCGAAGGGCTTGAGATTTTACCCTTTGCAGCGATGCCAACAACCCGCCCGCATAGTGCAGCGGCACATGCGCCGCCAGAAACTCGTGCCACGCATCGCCTTCGCGACCGTCGTTGAACCGGGCCAGGAATCGATACCTGTCCCCGATTACGTGCCCAACCACGGCAAGGCACAGAGAAGTGCCCGTGCTGTTGACTGTACACACAACAATGGTGGGGCCGGGCCGAAAGGTCCGTGGTACCTGAAACGACAGACCGGCAGGAATGACGGCTGATGCTGAAATCTCCCATCCAGATGTCGCCCCGACGTGAGACGCTTCTACTGATTCAAAAAGCGGCCACGTGCCTCACCCCAGACGTCCATGTCCAGATCCTCCCGCGGCACCCACCCTTCCTGGCTGTCGGCCACCGTGGCAAGGAATTTCACTTCGGCATCCAGCTGCCGAATGAAGTGGCTGCCGCTCACGTCACTGAACACCGGAGTCCCGCCCATCAGGTGTCCGACCAGTGCCAGCCGCGCCGCCGCATGCCGGCTTGCGTCCACGCCCGCCGGCCAGCCGCCGCTGCGGGTCCAGGCAGCTTTCAGTTGGCAGCCCGCCGCCTCGAGCGCCCGCGCGCGACGTTGCAGCAGTAGCCTCGCCGCCTCCTGACTGGACAACCTGTCGTTCAGTGCCCGCGCTTCCGGATGATCGGCGCCTCGCTGCTGAACGGCTGCCAGGTGCTCGCCCCGCAGTACATCCAAATCCTGGCGCATTGTGGAAAGCCGGCGTTCCATCGTCTCGAGGTGCGCCTTGATATCGCCGCCCAGGCCCGCTACCGACTGGCATCCAAACAGCTTCTCGCCCTCAACATTCGCAGCCAGCCCGCCAGCGGCCAGGCGGTGTAATCCGCGCTCATGCGTCGACAGTGCAAACTGTCGAACGCCGACGTTGGCCAGCACCTTGCACCGTTGTCCTGCGTCTCCGCGAACGTCCAACTCGCAGGGCAAGACCCGTCCCAGCAACTGGAGGTTTTCAAACTGTTGTTGCAGCTGCGGCAACTCGGATGGATCGAGCAGTGCAATGCAGAACAGGTCGAGTGCGACGACGCGCCCGGCTAGCGCCTGCTGACATTTTTCGGGGTCGGCGACGAGCGCCGCAACGGCGATTTCCCTTGCCATGCTCACGCAGACACCGGTCCTCAACCTTTGTGCGACATCCCTGGCGCGGGCAGTGGAAGACCGCACGCCCACATACTCATAGTCGGCACTCCACTGTCCCGTGATGCCGCACTCCCTGGCAAACTGTGGTGCTATCGACAGGTCATCGAGCAGCGCGCGCAACTCGTTGTCTGGAAGCCGGCGCAACGCCATGCCGTCCAACTCGCGCGTATCGACGGCGGTATGGCGTAGCCCCGAAAACAGCCTTTGGCCGGTGCTGTCGATCAGGCTGGTGTGGGCGAGATTCGGTACATGTGCCAGCCTTTCACGCAAGGACCGGCCCCTGTCGCCGGGCGGGGGATATCCATTGGCGAAACGTGTCCCGAGCGCCTGACCCGGCACTACCCGACTCTGCACGTCGACGGTCGCGCCCTCGCCAGTCGGCAGCGGTACGTGCACAAGGCGGGCAGTTTCGAACCAGGGCAAGGCGAATTGCAGGTGTTTTCCCGCATCGGTGACACGTCGCCTTGCTGACTCGAGCAGTTCCGCATCAACCGCTCCCAGACCACCAATTTTGGCCAGAAAGCTGAAATAAGTCTGCAAATTAACCTGTTTCACCGGGATTTCATCGACACATCGCGCACTCAACGATGCCAGTTCCCGCCATTCGGCTTCGCTCATCAAACCGAGCCGGGAGCGCTTGCACAGCGCGTCCGTCTCAACTTCCAGCGCCAACTCGGCAATGGCTGACAGCACTTGCCTGAGGTTTTCGGGAAGGTCCTTCCGGTTTTGCAACGCATCGAGCTGCCTGAACGCCGTCCAGCGGTCGACGTTGCCGAGCGGAGAAAGCCAGGGGAGGTCAGCGACATCGACACCGGACCCCGATCTGGGCCTGGCAGGCCCTCTGGCGCGCGGCAAGGCAAGCGTTGCGCCGGCACCGGCAACGTCTGAGCCGGTATCGGCAAGCGAATCGCCGGTATCGGCAAGCAAAGCGCCGGTATCGGCAAGTGTAATGAGGCTATCGACAAGCGCACTGCCGGTAACCGCGGCGCACCGGCCGATGCCCGCGCCGCCGGCGCCAAGAGCAGGAATCAGCCTTTCTTCGGGCGCCTGGGATACCTGCCGGGAAGCCAGTTCGCCGCGCTGCGGCCGATGCGTGCCGTGCTCCGGTGGTCGATTGCCGCCAACAGCGGCGGTCGGCTCCAACGCGGGTCTGTCCATGACGGTCTTCCGAGACTCGCCGGGCTACGGCGCGTCGTGGGCATTCGACACTTTGCCAGCACTTGAGTTCCGCGCGATCGGCGTCCGTTTGAGTTTGCGGCCTGGGGCTGAACCGCCCGTCAGCCGGCCAGCACCAGGTCGCGGCCGCGCACCATGTTGCGCAGTTTCCCGTACGCCACATCCCGGGGCAGGTACTTCATGCCGCAGTCGGGCGCGACGATCATGCGTTGCGCGGGGATCACCTCGAGGGCGGCGCCAATTCTGTCCGCCACCACCTCGGGCGATTCAATCTCGGTGTCCCGCAGGTCGAGCACGCCCACATGCACCCGCTTGTCCGGCAGCGCGGACAGCAGGCCCATTTTCAAGCGCGGCTGCGCGCACTCCAGCGACACTTCCTCAACCGAGCAGGCATTCAACTCTTCCAGAAACGCATAGCCGTCAGGCTTGTCCGCCACATGCTTGCCATAGCCGAAACAGACATGCAGCGCGGTGCGCCCACCCGCTCCCGCAAGCGCGCGGTCGATGGCCGCAACCGCGTATTCCCGGGCCGCTTCCGGCCGTGCCTGAACATAGGGCTCATCGAGTTGCACGATGTCGACCCCGGCGGCAAACAGCTCGAGCACTTCCTCGTTCACCGCTTCGGCATAAGCCATGGCAAGTTCCGCATCACTCGCGTAGTACTCGTTCTGCGCCTGTTGCGCCATCGTGAACGGGCCCGGCAGCGTCACCTTCAGCAGCCGATCGCTGTATGCCCGCAGAAACGGCACGAACCCGGTTTCCACCGATTCGCGGCGGCCGATTTCGCCGACTACCCTGGGAACGGGAACCATCCTGCCGGTGCGGTCCAGGGCCTCGCCCGGATTGTCGATGTCAACGCCGCGCAGCGCATTGGAGAACCGGTTGGAATAGCTTTCCCGGCGCATTTCACCGTCGGTCACGATATCCACGCCGGCGCGGTGCTGGTCTTGCAGCGCCAGCACGGTGGCATCGTTTTGCGCCTCCTCGAGATCATCCGGCGCCACCCGCCACAACGCGCCCAGCAACACCCGGGGCGGCAGGCGCTCGCCCAGCCGCTGCCGGTCGATCAACCAGCCGGGTTGCGAATAACTGCCTACCAGGCCGGTCGGCAATTCGGGATAGTCGCAGCGATGGTCAGTCACGTTGCGCGCCAGCCAATCGCGGGCCGAACCCTATCCATCAAGCACCCCTGCCGCGCAGCCAGTCGGCCAGCAGGTCCGCCACGCCATCCCTCGCATCCGCGGGTGTCTGCAGATAGTGATCGCCGACAATCATCTCCAGGTGCTTGTCATCTGAGCCCAGCGCATCGTATATCGCCTGCGCATCGCCCGGAAACACGCCGGTATCCGCATCGCTCTGCACCACCAGGGCCGGCAGCTCGATCCGGTTCAGGTGCGGGGCGCCCCGGCAGTGGGAATCCCTCAGGCTCCACATCGACAGCCAGGTGCGCAGCGTATTGGTCAGGCCGATGCCCCGCGGCGAAAAGTTGGCCTTTTTCGGGTCTCCCGCATAGCAGCGGCCCACTTCCCGTTGCGATGGGTCGATGCTGCCGTCCATCAGGCGCAGGTCCGCCCAGGTGCGGTACATGTTGAAGGCCCGGTCGAGCAGCCCGTGTCCACGCAGGCGCTGCAACTCGGCGTGGCACCAGTCGGTTATGCGGTCGTTGCGCGCTTTCTGCGCAGCGCGGTAGCGGTCGATGAACGCGGCGGCATACGGCGGACCGTTGTCCGGGTTGTACATGTTCAGCGATTCATCCACGCTCGCCGGGTCCGTTTCATCCACGATGGAGGGGTCGAACCAGTCGGTCAGCACCTCCGGCCGGCCCAGGTGCGCACACAGCGATATGTAAAGGTCCGCCGGGATCAGATCATGCAGTGCATCGGGCAGTTCGAGCCCGGGCGTCGGCGTCATGGTCACGCCCTGCGCCTGGGACTGGTAGGCGCCCATCAGCGAACCGCCGCCGGAATTACCCAGTATGACAACCTGGTCGACGCCGGCCTGCTGCTTGAGCCAGCGCACGCCGACACCGATGTCGATCAGGGCGTGCTCCAGCAGGAAGAAGCCTTCATTGCCCCGAAAGCGCGTGTTCCAGCCGAGAAAGCCAAAGCCGCGCGCCGCCATGAACTCACCGAGGTAGTGCTCGCTGAAGTCCACGTTGTAGTGCGTGGCAATCAACGCCGTGGCGGGCTTCGCGCCCTTCGGCCTGAAGTAAAGCCCCTGACACGGATTGTAGCCCGCACCGTAGCGCGCGGCGGTGGGCGACAGTGAAGAGACGAATTCGCGCTGCCAGGCAGCCATCGCTGTTACCTCGTCGGGGAAGCCGATGGCAAGAGTATCTGCACTCGACGCTGCTGCCGCAACTTCGCGGTGTTCGGTCCGGTGGCAAAGCCATTTCGTCGTCCTTGCCGGTCATGTCCGGCGAATCAGCCAGAGGGGGATCAAACCCGACGTGAAACACTGTCCATGAACGCCCGCAACTCGAATGGCTCGCCGAGTCGCCGGCACGCGACCGCTACCGGCCTTGCCGACGAGCGCCGGCCGCGGGCGCCGGGCCGCCGAGCTCGTCGCGGCCATCCACAATCAGAGAACGCTCCTCAACGTATCCAGGTCGACGTTGCCGCCGCTGACCACCACCGCTGTCACCTTGTCGTCGCGGGGTACGATGCCGTCAAGCAACGCCGCCACCCCGGCCGCCCCGCCGCCTTCCACCACCCAGCCCTGTACCTCGAGCATGAACCGCATGGCAGCGGCGATGGGCTGCTCGGCAACCAGCACCACATCGTCCAGGTAGCGCTTGCAGATCGGCACGGTGATCGAACCGGTTTCAATGTCACCGGACAGCGCCTCCGCCAACGTCTGCCAGACCTGCTGCCTGTCACCCCCGTGGAAGGCGTTGTGCATCGCCGGCGCCGAGGCGGCGTTTACGCCAATCACCTCGACCTCCGGCTTGAGTTCCTTGACGGCGGTGGCAACGCCGGCGACCAGGCCGCCCCCACCAACCGGCACCAGCACCCGTTGCACCCGCGGCAATTGCGCCACGATCTCGATGCCGATGGTCCCCGCACCGGCAATCACCCGCCGGTCGTTGTACGGCGATATCCAGGTGCGCCCGCGCTCGGCGCGCCGCAGCGCTTCGGCTTCGGTCTGGTCGTAATTGTCGCCGAACAGAACCGCCTCGGCACCGTGGCGACGCACGCCGTTGACCTTTTTCCCGGGAGTGGTGACCGGCATCAGGATCTGCGCCTGCGCCCCGCACGCCCGGGCCGCATAAGCCACCGCCCCGGCGTGATTGCCGGAGGAGGCGGCAATGATGCCCCTGGCCCGAGCGCCCTCATCCAGCGACAGGGTCGCGTTCAAGGCCCCCCTGATCTTGAATGAATGGGTGAGGTTGGCGTTCTCCAGCTTCAGCGAGACATTCGCACCGAGTTCCGGAGCCGTTTCCAGCGGCGTCAGCCGCAGATGCTCACCCAGGCGCTGCTGGGCCCGGACAATTTCGCCAAGTGCGATGTACGGTTGCATGGCAATCCAGTTGACCGCCCCGGCCCGCGTCTACTCGGGGCGCGAGCCAGGCGCGACGCGGTCCGACGGCTTCGCAACCCGGGATGATCGTCCGCAAACACGACTCATCGGTGCGCACCGGCGCCGCTCAGCGATTCGAGCCCACCGAGTCGAGATAAAACGCGTGATTCCTGTCGAGAATCTGTTGGATCTCGATGATGTTGCCGTCCGGGTCGCGGCCGTAGGTCGCGCGGATCTGGCCGCCGTCGAAGTCCGGCGGGGGAATGTTGAACTTCACACCGGCCTGGCTGAGCCGTTCGTACTCGGCGTCTATGTCGGTGACGTCAATGCAGAAATGGGTGTAGCCGTGGTTGTTCGGCGGGTAGGCCGGATCCTTCGATTGCGGCGTCGGGGTCTGGTACTCGAAGAATTCGAGATAGGCGTTGTGCAGTTTCAGCATGGCCTGCCTGCACGACGACCCCTCGAGCCCCACGATCTGGTCGATGATTTCCGAGCCCTTTTCCCAACCGCCTTCGTACACCTGCTCGGCGCCAAACAGGTCGCGGTAGAACGCGACGATTCTGTCGAGGTCGGGCGTTGAAATCGCCACATGGTGAATTCCCCGGATCATTGTGTTGCTCCTGGCGGTACCCGGACACAAAGCCTACGGATAGTGGGCGTCGGGCGCCAGCCTGAGGTCGCCGGCCGGCTTCGTGGCTGAACCCGGCAGCGGTGTTCGATTCGACGGGTGAGTCGCAGTTTCAAACAGCCCCTGCTGTTTGCGCAGCAACATGACTGCCCCGCCGTCGGAAGCGGCGCGAAGGCTTTCGCCGCATCGGATAGTCGTCGCAACCCTGACCAGGCGGCCCCCCGGTTCAGCGGAAAACGGGTGTCCACCCGGCCCGTTTGACAATCCGCACCGCGAATATATGGTCTGATGAGCGTGAACGTAGCGGCGTGAACAGCAATGCCCGACCCCATCCCGGACAACCTCGTTTCCCGAACCTGGCAGCGAAGCCTCAAGCCGCCGGCGGCGGTGCCCGCCACCGCCGACATCGTGATCATCGGCGGCGGCATTGTCGGCATCTCCACCGCCTGGTTCCTGGCCCGCCAGGGCATCGATGTGGTCGTCTGCGAAAAGGGCCACATCGCCGGAGAGCAGTCCGGCCGCAACTGGGGATGGGTGCGCCAGCAGGGCCGCGACACGCGGGAGTTGCCGATGATTGTCGAGTCGCTGCGCATCTGGCGGCAACTCGGCGAGACCATCGGCGAAGACGTCGGGTTTCGCGAACAGGGCCTTCTCTATCTCGTGGAGAACGATGCGCAACTCGAGCGGTTCAGCGCCTGGGCCGAATCCGCGGCGGATTTCGAGATCGGGTCGCGGCTGATCGACGCCGGCGAAGTCCAGCGCCTGGTGCGCGGCGCCACCGCCCGCTGGCGGGGCGCGCTGTATACCGCCGGCGACGGGCGCGCGGAACCGCACAAGGCCACACCCGCACTGGCCCGCGCCGCCGTCCGGGAAGGCGCCACGGTGCTTACCGCCTGCGCCGTGCGCGGCATCGAGTCCACCGCCGGAAGGGTTTCGGCGGTGGTCACCGAGCACGGCGCGATCAGCACATCCACCGTGCTTTGCGCCGCCGGCGCCTGGACATCCATGTTCTGCCATTCGCTCGGCATCAGGCTGCCCCAGCTGCGGGTTCGGGGCACCGTGGCACGAACCGCACCGGCCAACAGCGTGGTCTTCGAGGGCAACCTGATCGACAGCCGGCTGGCGCTGCGCCGCCGCCTGGACGGTGGTTACACGCTGGCCCATGGCACCGTGCTCGAACACCTCATAACGCCATCGACGATCCGATTCGGCACCCAGTTCATCCCGGCGTTGCGCATGGAGCGGCGCAATCTGCGCCTGTCGCTTGGCCGCGCATTCGTCGAGGAGTGGTTCATGCCCAGAACCTGGCGCCTCGACGCGCCGTCTCCCTTCGAGCAGTGCCGGGTGCTCGACCCGCAACCCAACGCCGCGGTGCTGCGCCAGATACGCAGCAACATCGACGCCCTGTTTCCGGAACTCACCGGCGTGCCTATCGTCGAAAGCTGGGCCGGCATGATCGAGATGACGCCCGACGTCGTGCCAGTCATCGACCAGGCCGAAGCGCTGCCTGGCTTTTACATGGCCACAGGGTTCAGCGGCCATGGCTTCGGCATCGGCCCAGGTGCCGGCAAGGCGATCGCCGGGCTGCTGACCGGCGACGGAAGCGGCATGGCACTGCACGAGTTTCGGCTCGGGCGCTTCTTCGACGGCACCCCGATTCGACCCCAATCGTCAGTCTGAACCGGTCGCCGCAGACGATGGCCGCGGCTCCAGGCCAAGTCATTCGACCTGTCGGCGCGACGGTACGCCATCGCGTTGGGCCGCGGCCCATCAACATTGAACTTTCTCGAGTCGCCCCTGCCCAACGGCTGGAACGAGGCAGTCGGGGCGGGCACACCCGCATCTGCGGGCGAGCAATTCGAGGGAGCGCGCAATGCCACACCTGGAAACCTTTCGCGCCGTTGCGTCGGCGTCCCCGGAAGCGGCCCTGACACTCACACAGGCAGGCGGGCAGATGGGTGCCGTGTCCCTGTCCCATCATGCGGCTCCGCCCGCTTCGCCGAAAAACCGCGCCGTGACCGGCCGCTTCATCGAGGCACTGCGCCTCACATACGGGCGCGAGGTAGGTTCGGAGGTGGTCAAGATCACCGGACTGGACGGCAACCTGTCCCAGGGCCGCCCGCTGATCGGACGAACGGTGGTTCAGGCGCTGGACGAAGCCGTGTATCTGCTGGAGCGTAACCGGTGGATCACCAGCGCGTCGGCAGAAGTGCTTTCCGATCTCAGCCCAACGGAAAACCTCTTGGACTCATTGCGTCTCAAGGCACGCGAGCGTGCCTGTGAACTTTATCCCGGCCTGACGGATGTTTGTCACTATGTCAACTTCTTCGCGCTGTCCGACAAGGTTCGGTCCGCCATCATCGCTGCCGGGAAAGACGGCGCACACGGCGTTTCCGACCAGGAATCGGCAGCCATACGCCGGCAGATTCTGGATCGGGAGCTGGAAACGGCGTACGCCGTGAAACAGCGCAACGCGCTCCCCAGCGCCCCCCGGCGCGGTTTCCGTCTCGCGCCAGAAGGGGGCGGTTCGCGCCGCCATGCGGATTGTGCAACCATTTCCGATCCCAGCGAAAAACATGGTCGGCCATGAGCGACGAGAACATCATCTCGACTCGCAGCGTTTCCAGGCACTACGGGGCGGTCAGCGCAGTCTGCGATGTCGACCTGGAAATCCGGCGCGGCGAGTTCTTCTCGATACTCGGGCCCTCCGGCTGCGGCAAGACCACGTTGTTGCGCCTGCTGGCCGGGTTCGAGGCTCCCTCCAGCGGCGAGATCTATATCGACGGCCACCCCATGTCGGCCATTCCGGCCCACCGTCGACCGACCAACATGGTGTTTCAGAACTACGCGATATTTCCACATCTGGATGTGCGCCGGAACATCGCATTCGGGCTGCGCAAATCCGGCCTGCCCCGATCGGAGATCAATGCCCGGGTGGAAGCAATGCTGGAGTTGATCAAACTGCCCGGCTATGCCCGACGCACCGCCACGGAACTGTCCGGCGGCGAGCGCCAGCGCATTTCCCTGGCTCGAGCCCTGATCATGCAGCCCAAGGTACTGCTGCTCGACGAACCCCTCGGCGCGCTCGACAAGCACCTGCGCGAACAGATGCAGCTCGAACTGCGGGCCCTGCAGCGGTCGATCGGCATCACCTTCGTCTTCGTAACCCACGACCAGGAAGAAGCGCTCACCCTGTCGGACCGCATCGCGGTCATGGCCAAAGGCCAGGTTCTGCAGGTGGATTCACCCATCGGCCTCTACGAGCGCCCCAACTCCCCCTTTGTTGCCAGCTTTATCGGCACCACCAACCTGTTCGAAGCACGGGTTGAGAAACTCGACAACGGCACGGCAATCGTTGACGCCGGTGC
Source organism: uncultured Pseudomonadales bacterium (assembly GCA_964572185.1). Lineage (GTDB taxonomy): Bacteria > Pseudomonadota > Gammaproteobacteria > Pseudomonadales > Azotimanducaceae > Azophilus. Next base: position 12,113 of record CAZNFI010000014.1, on the reverse strand, counting down.
ATTGGGAGCGGTCGCGCCCGGGACCGGTGCCGAATCCCCGCAAACCGGTGGAGAGGTGGTGGTTGCCATACGCCCGGAGAAATTCGGGCTGCACCTGAGCGCGCCGGATATCGGCGCCAACGTGGTCGAAGGCCAAATGGGGCCGGCCGCCTACCTCGGCGACCGCAGCCATTTCTTCGTCATGCTACCCGGGCGCGAACAGCCCGTGGCGGTGTCGGTCCAGAACAGCGATGCGGCAGCGGTGGGTCAGGTCACCACGGGGCAATCGGTCTGGCTGTCGTTTCGTGACAGCTCGGCAGTGCTGCTGGGGGCGGAGTAGCCCGCCCCCGGCATCAATGCCCCATCGCCCTTGGCGATACCGGCCCCGCCTGGGATTCTACGGCCGCTGCCAGCGGGCGCGCAGGTAGTAGAACCCGCCGTTGAAGCTCAGCGGAGAGCTTTCCGGATAGATCAGCCCGGCTACCTCGCCCGCCGGGTTCTCCTGTGGATAGGCATCGAAGGCGTTCTGTGCACCCGCCACCAGGGTGACCTGCTCGCCGATGTCGTAGGAGACCTCGAAGTCCATCACGAATTCCGGGTCGGGGTAGTAGGCCACCGAAGCATCGTTGGTCGGCGCATCGTAGTAGTCGCCGTAGTAGCGGCCCCGGGCCATGAACCGCCAGGGCCCCTGCAGGTGCGCCCAGGTCACCACGAAGCGCGAATCCGGCCGGCCCCGCTCGATCTGTAGCCGGCGGTTGTCGCTGGTGAAGTCGGGGTTGAACTTGCTCAATTCGATATCGGACCAGTTGGCAACCGCCGTCAGGGTCGATGTGCCGCCACCGAGATCGAACGGCAGCGTGACCACCAGGTCGACACCCTGGGTCTTCACCGTCTGCTGATTGGAGAAGAAGCGCACCGAGGTGAAGCTCCTGGCATCGCTGACACCGGCTGCAAGCAGCGCATCGACATCGGTCGGCGTCAGGTTGAACCGGCTGGTGAAGGCGATGCGGTCCTTGATCTCGATGTTGTAGTAGTCGATGGTGACATCGGCCGGGCCCGCCTCGAACACGGCGCCAACGGTGATGTTCACCGACTCCTCGGGGGTCAGCGCCTTGGCGCCCTTCTGCAGGGCGATCGGGTTGGTCGGCGGCAGGGTGGCGATATCGGCCAACTGCCCCATGTTGAACTCGGTGGTCACGTTGCGCAGGTTCGCCTGCCCGGCCGTCGGCACCCGGAAACCCGTGCTGACCGCGCCGCGCAGGGCCATGGCATCGGCAACCTGAATGCGCATCGCCACTTTCCCGTCCAGGGTGTCGCCGAATTCCTTGTAGTCCTCGTAGCGCAGGGCCGCGCCGACAAGCAGCCGTTCCGTCACGTTCGACTCCAGATCGAGGTAGGCGGCAATGGCGCTCGACTTGTGCCTGCCCGCATCGCCCGGCTGGAAACCCGGGAAGCCGTTGGAACCGATACCGAAACCCTGCTCGGCCAGTCCGTATTCGGTGTCGATATAGAACGAGTTGGGTTCGCCGTTGGTGATCTTGAAGACCTCATCCCGATACTCGAAGCCGGCCGCCACGTTGACCGGCCCGTAGAAGTTGGCGAAGTCGACCGGCCTCGATACATCGATGTTCACCACCCGGTCCGTCTCCGTATACGCCCCTGCATCGTAGTGGACATCGATGTCGTTGCGCTGGCCCAGCAGTTGGGGATTGATCGTGTTGTAGATGTAGAACTCGGCGTTGCTGCGGCCGGCCGAGGCACTGACATCGAAGTACCAGGCACCAAGCTGCCCGCGAACGCCGCCGGCCAGCGCGTAATCGTCAATGAAGGCGCCGAATTGCGGAGTAAAGCCGCCCGGGAACTTTTCATAGAGCGTGTAGCAGTTGGGATCGGCCCCCACGGCAGCCAGGCCGGCGGCATCGGGTACGTTGTTGCGGATGGGTATGGTCGGGCACTGGTAGGACAGGTCGCCGGAGAGGTTGGCAACCTTCACGGTCGGCTCGCCGTCCACCGTCGGGCCGCGGAACACGCCGCCGCGGGTATGGGGATTACGGAAGTAGAACCCGCCTTCCACCTGGCGCTCGGCCCAGTTGCCGAATGCGTAGGCTTCCAGGCCGTTGCCAAGATCAAGGCCGAAGTTGCCGAACAGTTTGAAGTCGTCGGAGTATTCCGGCGCACCCCAGATTTGCGCTGCCGGCTGCCGCACATTGCTGTTGCCCGCATCGATCAGCCCCTGGGCATCGCCCCGTTGGCGGCTGCGGCTGGTGGGGTCGGACTCTTTCCACTCGAAGCTCAGGTTGGCGAACCCGTATTCGGTCAGCGGCAGGCCCACGTTGGTGGAAAGCGTCAGCGCATCGCCGTCGCCTTCATAGTGGCTGCCCCACTTGGCATCCACGGCCATGCCGGAATTGTCTTCCTTGAGCACGAAATTCATGATGCCGGCGATGGCGTCCGAGCCATACTGGGCAGAGGCGCCATCACGCAGAACTTCGAGCCGGTCAAGGGCGATGGCGGGGATGACGGACACATCGGGCCCTTGGGAGCCGCCGGATATGCCTGCGCCGAGCAGCGCGATCACGGCCGCGCGGTGGCGCCGCTTGCCGTTGACGAGCACCAGCGTGGCGTCTGGCGCAAGGCCTCGCAGCGTGGCTGGGCGAATGAACGTGGCGGCGTCGCTGATCGGTTCCTGGCTGACGTTGTAGGAGGGCACCAGGCTGGCGATCAGATCCTCCATGTTGGAGCCGCCCTGGGCCTCGAACTCACTCCCACCGATGACATCCACCGGTACCGGCGAATCCGCCGCGGAGCGGTCGCGGCGCCGGGAACCGACAACCACCACTTCCTCTATTTCGCCCGACGCCTGGGCGGTCGACGCCCCCTCGGCAGACTCCGCCACAGCCTGGCTGGCGCCAAGCAGCAGGGCGGAAACGCTCAATAACAGAGCACCGGTGCGAATGGAACCGAAAATCGACTCGAATCTCATGAAAAAATCTCCGTCAAGATATTCCGCTGCCTCCCCAGGACAAGCACGAACTTTTCTCTCTATCACCATCTAACCGCTATCGCTGCCAATACCACCAACCCCCGCGATAGCACTCGAAGGCTAGAGAGTCATAGGCACAACACCCCAGTTCACCATAACAAGCCGGCGACTTCCCGCGTCATCCGCCGGCTGAGCCACTGAGCTCCAGGCTCTTGGCGGCAATCTGACGAAACGTAGAAGATAGCTTGTCTTGCAATTAATTCAATAGTTTCGCATGACCTGAGGGCAACTTACAAGGCGCTGAATCGCAATTTTAAGATATTGAAATACAGACCATTTTTTCTCGGGCGCCAACGGCTTTACGGTTTCGGCCCCAGGCGCGAAGCAACGGCACGGAGGCCGTTGTTGCAACGGCCAGGGACGCGCGTAGAATCCCCGCAAGGTAGTCAGGGCGCACTGTCAGGCTGGCGTGCCGGCATTGCGTCCAGGTCCAACGGCGGGTTCCATGCCATGAAATGCACGCGGGAGCGTTGATCCGCTTTGCAAGCCAACCGCAGCCATGCCGCTTGAGAGTCAACCCGACGTTGCGCGGCCCGCACTGTTCGATAGCTACGATCTCGAGCCTCGCTATTACGACGAGATGTTCCGCGCGACGGGCAAGCCGCGGCACCACTGTCGTGCCTTGATCGAGGCACTGTGCGACCTGCCGGCGGAAGAAATCGGCAACCTGCAGCAGCGCGTCAACCGCTCGCTGCTGCACGAAGGCATTACCTTCACCGTCTACGGCAATGACGAATCCATCGAGCGCGTATTTCCCGTCGACTGCGTGCCCCGCCTGTTGCCCGCCAGCGAATGGGAACAGATAGAAAGGGGCCTGATACAGCGCGTTCAGGCGCTGAACCTTTTTCTTGCCGATGTCTACGGCAGGGGCAGCATCCTGAAAGACGGCGTGGTGCCCGCCGAACTGGTGCGCGGCTGCCGCCACTACCGGCCGGAAATGCAGGGCGTCAAGGTGCCGCTCGACGCCTGGGTGTCGGTTTGCGGCAGCGACATCGTTCGCACCGGCGATGGCTTCATGGTTCTCGAAGACAACCTGCGGGTGCCCTCCGGCGTTTCCTACATGCTCGCCTGCCGCCAGGCAATACGCCGTGCCTGGCCGAGGGTGTTCCGGGGATATCGCGTACGGCCCGTCGAGCATTACGGGGCCGAATTGCTCAACGTATTGCGCTCCCTGGCACCGCAAACGGAGACGCCGAGCATCGCCCTGCTGACGCCGGGCATCTACAACTCCGCCTACTACGAACACGCCTTTCTCGCATCCGAGATGGATATCGAGCTGGTCCGGAACGACGATCTCACCGTGCAGGGCGACCGCCTGTACATGCGCACCACACGGGGCCTGCGCAGGGTGGACGTGCTGTATCGACGCCTCGATGACGATTTCATCGATCCGCTTGCCTTCCGCGCCGACTCCGTGCTTGGCGTTCCCGGCCTGTTCGAGGTCTATCGCAAGGGCAATCTCGCCATGGCCAACGCACCCGGAACCGGCGTGGCCGACGACAAGGCCGTATACGCCTACGTGCCGCGCATGATCCGCTACTACCTGGCTCAGGAGCCTGTTCTGCAGAACGTGGAAACCCACCTGTGCGCGGAGCCCGAGGGGCTGGCCTATACGCTCGAGCGCCTCGATGACGTGGTGGTCAAGGCGGTGGGCGAATCCGGCGGCTACGACATGCTGGTCGGGCGTCATGCCAGCCGGGCGGAACGGCGGGCATTCGCCGACCGGATTCGCGCCCGCCCCGAAAACTACATCTCCCAACCCACGCTGGACCTGTCCCGGGCGCCCTGCCTGATCGATGGCCAGGTGCAGTCGCGCCATGTCGACCTGCGGCCATTCGTGCTGCACGGCGCGCAAACCCGGGTGGTTGCGGGCGGGCTTTGCCGGGTGGCGCTGCGCAAGGGCAGCCTGGTGGTCAACTCCAGCCAGGGCGGCGGCGCCAAGGATGCCTGGATCATCGAGGACCGCTGATGCTGGCGCGTGTCGCGGATTGCCTCTACTGGATGAACCGTTATCTGGAGCGGGCCGAGTTCACCGCCCGCCTGGTCAGCCTGCAGGTACAGCGCCTGCCGGTCGGCTCGGCGCCGCAGATCGCCAGAAGCTGGCGCCTGCTGTTTCTCGGCCTCGGCACCGCGCCACCGCCCATGGAATCGCTGGGCAGCCTGGAAGACGACGACTATCTGTTCGCGGACGGCTATACGCTGACCGATGTGCTGACCTTCGAGCGGGGCAATCCGGCCGCCATCGTCACCAGCCTCACCGCCGCCCGGGAAAACGCCCGCCAGGTTCGCAGCACCATCGGCCCCGGCATCTGGTCGAGCCTCAACCGCGAGTTCCTGAAACTGAGCGGCACAAGGCTGGTCGACATCTGGAAGCAGGAACCGGAGCTGCTCTATCGGGATATCGCCGAGGGCATACAGCGCTTTCACGGCATCTGCGACACCTCCATGCGTCACGGCGAGGAATGGGCCTTCCTGCAACTCGGCAAGTACGTGGAACGGGCGCAACTGGTGGGTTCGACGATGAATGCCCACTGCATCGAGGCCGCCGGCGGCGAACCCGAGCACGGTGACTGGCCGACCCTGCTGCAGGCCTGCAATGCCCTTGCAGCCTACGGGCACCAGTACGGCGGCGCATTCGAACAGCGCCAGATCGTGAAAATGCTCACCCACGACCCGGAGTTGCCCTATTCATTGCGTTTCTGCCAGCAGCAACTGCGCGCCAGCCTGCGCATCGTCGATTCGTCTGCTGCCGGGCACTCCTCCGCACGACCGTTCGCCATACTCGATCTGCTCGATGACCTGCTGGACCGCTCCGGCACCCCCAATGTCGAAGAAACAAGCGCGCAAACCGGCGAAATGCCCCGTATCAACCGCCTGTACGGGGAATTGCATGATGCCCTTGAACAGAGTTATGTGTACTATCCGTTGGATGCTCGATACTCATAAATCATCGTTTGTCGACAGCGGTGTGGAAGTGAGCCTTGCGCCGGAAATTTCACAGGCACTGGGCACGCTGGCGAATACCATCGAGCAGTTCGCCGCCACTCACTCCATCGGCGGCGAAATCCCCTTCCGGCTGAATCTGGTTCTTGACGAACTTGTCACGAACAGCGTCAACTATGCCCTGCCGGAAGTGGCGGAACCCGAATTGCGCCTGTGCCTCTCCCTCACGCAGGAAGGCGTGGTCGCGCAACTCGAGGACAACGGCGCTGCATTCGATCCGTTCCAGGAGGTCCCGGAGCCAGACACATCCAAGGCTTTGGACGAGCGTCCCATCGGCGGGTTGGGCGTCTTTTTCGTGACACAATTCACCGACAGCGCCAACTATGAGAGGGACGGCGGCGTCAATCGGATTACCTTAAGAATGAAAATGGAGACTTGAATGAGCGACCAAACCCAACTTTCGGTAGCGACCGAAGAGCATGACAAGGGGGTCATCCTGTGCCCGACCGGGCGCGTGGACGGAACCAACGCAGGGGCGCTTGAGAGTGTTGTCCGCGAGCAGCTCGAGGGGGGCCAGTCGGTTTTGGTTTTTGACTTCAGCGGCCTCAACTACATCAGCAGTGCCGGCTTGCGGGTGCTGCTGGTAGCCGCCCGAGACACCCAGTCGCGGGGCGGCCGGTCGGTTTTCTGCGGCCTGTCGAAACAGATCGCCGAAGTGTTCGCGGTCAGCGGCTTCGACAAGATTCTGGCGGTGCATGCCAGTCGCGATGACGCGCTAGGGGCCATCTGACCGCCCGGTCCGAGGTTCCACGGAGCTGCCGCCATGGCCACCACCCGCATACTCATGGTCGACGACGAGGAAGATCTCGAGTTACTGGTGCGCCAGCGGTTTCGCCGGCGCATCCGCAAGGGCGAGTTCGAGTTCATCTTCGCCCACAACGGCCGCGAAGCCCTGGATCTGCTGAACGCCAACCCCGACATCCGTCTGGTGCTCTCCGACATCAACATGCCGGTGATGGACGGGCTGACGCTATTGGCACAACTGGAGGAAGCCAACTCGGAAATACGCGCCGTGATCATTTCCGCTTACGGCGACATGGCCAACATCCGCACGGCCATGAACCGCGGCGCATTCGATTTCATCACCAAGCCCATCGACTTCAACGACCTGCAGATCACCATCGAAAAGACGCTGAAGCACATCGAGATCATGCAGCAGGCGCTGGCATCCCGAGACCGCCTGGTTTCCCTCAAACAGGAACTCGCCGTCGCCAAGAACGTGCAGATGTCGGTGCTGCCGGCGGTACCTCCGCCGAGCAAGTACTACGATCTGTATGCGCAGATGACCCCGGCCCGGGAGATCGGCGGCGACTTCTACGACTATTTCACGCTAGGCGATCACCATCTGGGCATGGTCATTGCCGACGTCTCCGGCAAGGGCGTACCCGCGGCGCTGTTCACCATCGTCACGCGGGCCTTGCTGAAGTCGGCGGCGCGCAACCACGTGTCGCCAGCCGACTGCCTGCGGGAAGTGAATGAACTGCTGGCCCAGGAAAACGATGCCTGCATGTTCGTGACACTCTTCT
>CAZNFI010000014.1:0-4552 GCA_964572185.1 uncultured Pseudomonadales bacterium | reverse complement strand
CGCGACGGCAATCTGTGCTATTGCAACGGCGGCCACAACCCGCCGCGCATCGTGCACGGCACCAAGGGCGCCGTAGAGGCCGTGCCCCCGACCGGCAACCTGGCGCTCGGCATCATTCCCGGGCACGAGTTTCACGAAAACACGATTCAACTGGACGTGGGCGACGCCCTGTTCCTGTACACCGATGGCATTACCGAGGCCTGCAATTCCACCGACGCCGAATTCGGCGAACACCGGCTGGACGACCACCTGGACACCGAGCGCAATGCGGCCATGGGAGACCTGGTGGACATCGTCGTCAAAGCGGTGGACGATTTCGCCCTGGGCATGGACCAGTTCGACGACATGACCTGCCTGGCGCTGCGTTGGAACGCCAGGTGCCCCACGGACGGCGCGTCCGGGCTGCACTGATGCGCCAGCGCCTGTTGCTCGCGATGGCATTGCTCGGCCTGGCCGGCATCTGCGCGGCTGGCGAAAACAACACCCTTTCCATCGCCTCCGAGCAACCCCCGGAGTACAAGTTCGGCCAGTCGGCCGCGCTTAGCGGGCCGGCGAGCGCGCTCGGCATGGAGATGCGCCTGGGCCTGCTGGCAGCCTTCGAAGAGGCCAACCGGGTCGGCGGCGTGCATGGCCGCCGCCTGACGCTGACCAGCCTCGACGATGCCTACGAGCCCGAGGCCGCGATCGCCAACACGCGCCGGCTGATCGAAGACTACGGCGTGTTTGCGCTGGTCGGCGCCATCGGCACCCCCACCTCGCGGGCGGCGCAACCGGTCACCAGCGATGCGGGCGTGCCTTATATCGCGCCATTTACCGGGGCGGAGTTTCTGCGCGAAGCGGGCGAGCCGGCAAACGTGGTCAATGTTCGTTCCTCCTATTACCAGGAAACCGCCGAGATCGTGGCGCGCCTGACCGGCGATCTGGGCATCGAGCGAATCGGCATCTTTTATCAGGACGACTCCTACGGGCGCGCCGGGCTCGAGGGCGTGCGCCGTGGCCTCGACGCGCAGGGCCTGACGCTGGCCGCCGAAGTGGACTATCCGCGCAACACCGAGAGCGTCAAGGTGCCGCTGCTCGACCTGCGCCGGTTCAACCCCGAGGCGGTGATCATCATCGGCGCCTACATGCCCGCCGCCACCCTGATTCGCTGGGCACGGCGGCTGAACTTCAATCCCGTCTGGGTCAACATTTCCTTCGTCGGCACCTCGGCGCTGGCACAGGAGCTCGGCGCCGACGGAGCCGGCGTCTACATCACCCAGGTGGTGCCGTTTCCCGGCGATGCGAGCATTCCGGTGGTCGCCAGCTATCAGCAGGCGCTGGCGGCGATCGCGCCCGACAGCGAACCCGGTTTCGTATCGCTGGAAGGCTACCTGGCCGGGCGCCTGGTGGCCGAAGGGTTGCGCCTGGCCGGCCCGCAAACCACGGCCTCATCCTTCGTCCAGACATTGCGGAGCACGCCGACCATCGAGCTCGGCGGCTTCGAACTCGGCTACGGCCCGCAGGACAACCAGGGTTCCGACCGGGTGTACCTGACGGTCATCGACCGTACCGGCCAGGTGCAGCCGGTTACCAGGATGGCCAGGCGATGAGCGACGCGCCCGACAACACGCCCGACGCCCAAACCGGCACCTCGGCAATGTCCGCCGCCACCTTGCTGCGCAAGCGCATCGGCATCGGGCCACAGATCTACATGGGCCTGTTCGGCAGCGTGGCGCTGGTGAGCATCGCCAGTTTCGTCGCCTACTACTTCCTCAACGAAATCGTCGAGTATCAGTCGCGCCTGGCCGTGCAGAGCATTCCCAACCTGAGCCGCTCTGTGGAGGTGGCGCGCCAGAGCGCAACGCTGGTCAATGGGGCGGTGCGCATGGTGTCGGCCACGTCGCTGGACGAACACGAATCGGTCTCCGACGCGGTTCTCATGGAGCGCAACGAACTGATGGAGGCGGTCGAGGAACTCGGCGCCGGCGCATCGCTCGACAGCCAGGTACAGGCGCTGGAGGCGCGCCTGCGCAGCTTCGGCAGCCTGCTCGAAGACGTCTACCAGTCTTCCGGCCGGCGCCTGGCGATTGAACGGTCGCTGGAGGCGCTCTCCGAGGAACTGGGCGAGTTGAACCGCCGCATCGAGCGGGAAATCGTCGCCGCCATCGATGACCAGGGTTTCTTCCTGGTGGAGGGCATGCGCACACTCAGCGACCGGGCGCAACCGCTTGCGCAACGGGACTGGAGCAACGAACTCGCCTATTACCGCGACCTCATCGAGATCAGCCAGCAGGCCAACCTGGCCGGGCTGTACATGGGCGAGACCCTGGTGATCACCGACCGCGACCTGCTCGGCCCCCTGGAGGAACGCTTTCAGAGCGCCGCCTACAACCTGCGGCGCGTGGTGCGGCGGCTCGACATGTTCCGGCCGATCGAATCCCTGGTCGCTGAGGCCGACCGGCTGGTCGAGATCGGCGCGTCGTCCGAGGGCGTATTCGCCCTGCGCCGGGAAACGCTGAACCGCCTGCGCCAGGAGCGCCAATCCCTGGCCGCGGGCCGCGCCGCCTCCGCCGACTTGCTGAGCGACATGGAGCGGCTGGTCGAGGAAGTCAATACCGACGCCGTTTCCGTCAATGCCATGTCCCAGGCCGCCGCCACCACCGGCATCCTGGTGCTGGTGCTGCTGACCATGATCAGCGTCGCCGGCGCGGTGCTGATCGGCTGGCTGTTCGTCGGCCGCTACATGGTGCGGCGCATGGTGGGGCTGGCAGGAGCCATGCGCGACATGGCCAGCGGCGACCTGGAAGCCCCGGTGAGCGTTTCCGGCAACGACGAGGTCACCGACATGGCCAACGCGCTGGAGGTGTTCCGCCGTTATGCCCTGGAGGTGCAGCGGTTGAACCTGGTCGAGAAGATGGCCCAGGAACTCGATGCCAAGAACAAAGACCTGGAGACCGCCCTGGAGCGGCTGCACCAGGCCCAGGAACAGATCGTCGCCGAGGAGAAGCTCGCCTCGCTCGGCCAGCTGACCGCCGGCGTCGCCCACGAGATCAAGAATCCGCTGAACTTCGTCAACAACTTCACCGAAGTGTCGGTGGAGCTGATCGAGGAGATCGGCGAGATCCTGGAGGAATCCGCAGACCAGGACTCGGAGACGGTCGAGGAGATCAACGAGATTCTGGGCGACCTGAGAGTCAATCTCGGCAAGGTTCAGGAACACAGCAGCCGCGCCGACGGCATCGTGCACAGCATGCTCGAGCACTCCCGCGCCGAGGCCGGCGACTGGCGGGAAACCGACCTGAACGCGCTGCTCAAGCAGTACCGCGACCTCGCCTACCACGCCACGCGTGCCGAAAACACCGAGTTCAACGTGACGCTGAAGGAAGATCTCGACGAGAGCATCGGCATGCTCGAGGTGGTTCCCCAGGATCTGAGCCGCGCGTTCCTGAACATCCTCACCAACGCCTGCCAGGCCATCGACGAAAAGCGCCAGGCCGCCGGCCGCGACTACGAACCGGAGCTGTCGATCGGCAGCCGCCGGGTTGCGGACGGTTTCGAATTCTGGGTGCGCGACAACGGTCCCGGCATTCCGGATGAACTGAAACAGCGCATGTTCGAACCTTTCGTCACCACCAAGGACACCGGCAAGGGCACCGGCCTGGGCCTGTCGCTGACCGTGGACATCCTGACCCGGCACGGCGGATCGATTCAGGTCGAGTCCGAAGTGGGTGAATTCGCGGAAATGCGCTTGAAACTGCCCGAAAACCCGGCTGCATTGCGGGACATCGAAAGCGTCGGCTGACGTTCGCGCACGATTCACTGCGCAACCCGTCCTGTGCTTGCTTTTCGCGCAACCTCCAGGCGGGACCCACACCGCCCCACCAGCGCCCCCGACCCGAGCGCGGCACGCAGGGGAGCAGCGAACGCCTGACGCGCGGCGGCACATTGCCGCATACACCGCTTTCAGCCGGGTTGGCTGTCACCCGCATCCGTCACCGGCTTTCGTCGCGAAGGCGCCGAGGCGCCGCGATTACCCGAGTGCATCGCCGCCCGCAGCGGCAAGTTGGTAGCGGACGCGGGTTGATTGTATGATTTTCAACAGTCTTTCAGAGGCCGGATGGGAGGGGTCATGAAACACAAGCGACCGGGTTCGTTCAATCGCGCCGCACCGGGGCGGCTGCTGGCGGTGGCGATTCTTCTGGCCGCGCCGGCAGGCGCGGCAGCCTCGGTGGCCGACGAGACGCAGTTTGTCTTCAACACCTTCGCTTTCCTGATCTGGGGCGCGCTGGTGATGTGGATGTGCGCCGGCTTCACCATGCTGGAGTCGGGGTCGGTGCGCACCAAGAACGCATCGGTCATCTGCCTGAAGAACATCGGCCTGTACTCCATTGCCGGGCTGATGTATTTCTTCATCGGCTATAACGTCATGTACGTGGACGTGAACGGCTGGATCGGCTCGTTCGACCTGCTGTACGGCCCCTCGCCGGCGGAGGTGGCGCTGCTCGGCGGCGACGAGAGCGCCAAGGCAGAGGTAATCGACAACGGCTATTCCGTCATGTCGGACTGGTTCTTC
>CAZNFI010000013.1:12514-29428 GCA_964572185.1 uncultured Pseudomonadales bacterium | reverse complement strand
GTATGCCGGTGACCTGGTTTTCACGGCCTTTTCCGGCTCCCATCAGGACGCCATCAAGAAAGGCATGGCCAAGGTCGACCGGGGACGCTGGGAAGTGCCCTACCTGCCCATCGACCCGGCGGACGTCGGTTCGTCATACAAGGAGACGGTGCGGGTCAACAGCCAGTCGGGCAAGGGCGGCGTCGGTTTCCTGCTCGAAGAGTTCTACGGCATCGTGCTGCCCCGGGAAATGCTCAAGGACTTCAGCGCCGTCGTGCAGAAGCTCACCGAAACCCTCGACCGGGAAGTGAAGGCGGCCGAGATATTTCAGGCGCTGCTCGATGAGTACGCCAGCGATACCGGGCCCTACCGCCTGATCAATTTCGATCTGCTCACCGGCCGCGAGGCCGACCAGCGCTGCATCGCCCGTGTCGAGGCATCGGAACAGCAGGTGACCATCGACGGCGAAGGCTCGGGGCCCATCGAGGCGTTCGTGAACGGCCTCGAGGAAACGCTCAACGAGCCGGTCAGCATTGTCGAATACCACGAGCACGCGCTGGCAACCGGCAGCGATGCCAAGGCGATCTGCCTGATCGCCATCGCCGATTCCGGTGACGGGCGCTGCTACGGCGTAGGCGTGAGCCGAAACACCATCACCGCGTCGCTGAAGGGCATCGTTGCCGCCATGAACCGGCGCTGGAAACACTGATCGTTGCGGCCGGTGCGCCGGCTGGTTGCCGGCTGGTTGTAGTTACGTTGCGGCGGCTCCCTGCGTGATGCGGCAGTGCTTGACGATATTGTCCTTGATCTGCAGCGTCTCGATGCGGTAGTCGTCGACGCTCAGGCACAGGTTGGCCTCGGGTATGGTCTCCAGGGTCTCCAGCACCAGGCCGTTCAGCGTTTTTGGGCCGCTGGTCGGCAGTTCCCAGCCGAGCGCGCGATTGATGTCGCGCAGTACCGCGGTGCCGTCGATGAGGTATGCACCGTCCGGTTGATGGACGATCTCCGGCATGTTGGCGGCGTAATCGGTGGTGAATTCGCCGACGATCTCTTCGAGGATGTCCTCCAGCGTGACGATGCCCTGAATGTCGCCGTACTCGTCCACCACCAGGGCGATGCGCCGCTTTTCCTGCTTGAACTTGACCAGTTGGGTGTGCAGCGGGGTGGCCTCGGGCACGTAGTAGGGTTCCTGCGTGAGCTGCACCAGTTGCGCCTTGGTAAGTTCGCCCTGCCCGAGGTGACGCGCCAGTCGCCGCAGGTGCAGCATGCCGAACACGTCATTGACGTTGTCTCTGTAGACGGGCAACCGCGTATGCTGGCTGTTGGCCAGCATCGCCAGAATCTCGTCCATCTCGTCATCGATGTCGATGCCGACGATTTCGTTGCGCGGCACCATGATGTCGTTGACGGTTACCTTCTCCAGGTCGAGTACGCCCAGCAGCATGTCCTCCTGCTGGCCGGGTATGCGGGCGCTCTCGTCGACAACGGTGCGCAGTTCCTCCGCCGTCAGGGGCGCGCCGGCCTGCGGTTCCCCGGATTTCACGAGCGGCCGCACCACTGCGTTACTGATGGTGTTGGTGAACCATACCAGCGGCCGCAAGGCCTTCAGCAGCGGGTCGACCAGAAACATCAGCCTCGCCCCAGCAGCACTTCCAGAACGAATTTGCTGCCGAAGTAGCCCAGCACCAGCAGGGCGAATGCCGACAGCGTCCAGCGCACCGCCGCCGTGCCGCGCCAGCCGAACGCATGGTGACCCACCAGCAGCACCCCGTAGATCAGCCAGGAGGCGCACGACAGAACCGTGTGATGCACCACGTGCTGGGCGAACATGTCCTCCAGGTACAGAAAGCCGCTGCCGATGGCGATGGTGAGCCCGATGAAACCGACCCACAACATGACGAACAACAGGTGCTCCATGGTCTCCAGGGGCGGCAGGATGCGCAGCACGAGGATGTGGCTCTTGGTGCGTATGGTTCGCTCCGTCAGGCCGACCAGAATCGATTGCAGCGCCGCCATCATGAGAATGCTGTAGGCGAGAATGGAAATGAGCACGTGCATGGCCAGCACATCGTTCAGGCCTTCGAGCGACGACTGATGCCGCTGCAGGAACAGCGCCGCCAGCAGCGCCACGGCGCACAACGGAAACAGCAGCACGAACAGGCTGTGTACCGGCCGGGCCATGCCGGCGCCGGCCACCAGTGCCAGCATGACCAGCGCGGTGAGGCTCGCCACGCTGGCCAGGCCCAGGTTGATGCCCCCGGCGACGTTCACGGTTGCATAGGCGGCGATGGCGTGCAGGACCAGTGCCGGCAGCACCAGCGATCTCAACAGCCAGGCGGGCAGCGTTGCGTTGCGTGCCAGTGCGCGTACCTCCAGCACGGTGCCGGCCAGATACAACACTACCGCCACGATGCCCGGAACAATTGGGTTGATGGACACCGGCTCGTCCGGGTCAGGTCAACTGGAGGCTGGTTGGGCGGACAGCACTGGTGTCGACAGGGGCGTTCACGCACTTGCGGCTGTGGACTGGCAGCGCGGTTACCATGTCACGAATCGCCGGTTGGGGCAGGCGGAACGGATGATACCACTATTGAAAATTGCCGCGCACGAGGCGCTCGACCGGCCGGACAAGCTTCACTAAAATGCGCCTCATCGCCCCGCTTGGCGGGCCGCATGTCCGCCGCTATGAAGGTTGCGGCCATGACAAGCGGAGTCTGGCTATCGGAGTGTAGCTCAGCTTGGTAGAGCACTACGTTCGGGACGTAGGGGCCGGAGGTTCAAATCCTCTCACTCCGACCACCACCACCACCACCATCACCATCACGACCAGGCACCACGGTCAATCCACCCGTGCGATGCAACCCGTTTCGTGTGCGCGGGCCATGGTCGGCAATGCATGCATCCCCTGATCGACGTGCTGCCGCTCATCGTGCATTCCCGCTCAGGGGATTGCCGCCGCGGTGTATCGGCCCTGATCAGCGTTTCAGAATAATCGGGATATGGCGAACCGGGTCGTTGCGCCCATGGCATCGCGGTAGCAATTCGCCGGCAGTTGCTCCAGGCAGGCGAGTGCACGTCGGCTGGCGGCCAGCGCGGCGGACTGCGTGTAGGCCATGGCGCCGCAGTCGTGCACGGCGCGCACCACCTCGTCGAAACGGGTGGATGAGCGGGTGCGCAGGCTTTCCCGGATCAGTGTGGCCTGACCGACGGTGCCATTGGCCAGGGCAAAAATGAGCGGCAGGGTCAGCTTGCCCTCGGCCAGGTCGTTGCCGGCGTTCTTGCCCATGGTGGCGGCATCGCCGGCGTAATCCAGCCAGTCGTCCACCAGTTGATAAGCCATGCCGAAGTGCAGGCCGAACTGCTTGTGCACTTCAACCACCTGCCGGTCGGCACCGGCCAGAACGGCCCCGGAGTGGGTGGCCGCCTGGAATAGCAGGGCGGTTTTGCAACGGATGGCTTCCAGATAGCTCGCCTCGTCGAGTTGCAGGTTGCCGATGTTGGCGAACTGCATGACCTCGCCTTCGGAAATTCGGTTGGTGGCGTCCGCCAGCAGCGCAAGAATCTCCATGCTGCCCAATGCAACCATCAGTTGGAAGGCGCGGGAATAGAGGAAGTCGCCAACCAGCACCGATGGCGGATTGCCCCACCGGGCATTTGCCGTCAGCCTGCCGCGGCGCAGGTTCGAGTTGTCGACGACATCGTCGTGCAGCAGGCTTGCCGTGTGCAGGAATTCGATCACCGCGGCCAGTTCGACGTGCTGCTTGCCGGCATAGCCCGAAGCCCGCGCGCTCAGCAGCACCAGCAGCGGCCGCAGGCGTTTGCCGCCGCTTTCGACGATGTGGCGGCCGATTTCTTCGACCAGGGCCACATCCGAAGTCAGTTGCGACGGGATCAGCCGGTTGATGGCCGCGAAGTCATCGTAAACCAGCGCGAAGACATCATCGAGTTCGCCGATTGGACTCGCCGCAAGGGCATGGTGCTGCGGAGGTTCAAAGACTGCGGTAGCCGGGTTCACGCGTTGTAATCCCACAACTTCGATTCTAGAATACGCCGCCCTTCAAGGGCCGCCCGCGATTCCAACCAGGCGCTTTGGGCCAAGGCATTGGATCGGCGGGCATTGTAATTCAGCGCAATGGATATTGCAGGCCGAGTGTTTCAGGAGCTAAGCCATGTTTGCGGTTTTTTTGAGCGGCGGCAAGCAGCACCGGGTGAACGAAGGTGACGTGCTCAAGCTCGAACGGCTCGATGCCAAACCGGGCGAGCAAGTGACCTTCGACAAGGTGTTGCTGATTGCACAAGGCAACGAGGTCAGTGTCGGGCAACCCTATGTTGCCGGCGGCAAGGTTACCGCCGAGGTGCTCACCCATGACCGGGGCAGCAAGATTCGGGTCATCAAGTTCAAGCGCCGCAAGAACTACCTGCGCCGGCAGGGCCACCGCCAGTGGTATACCGAGGTAAAAATTACCGGTATTCTGGCCGCTTGACGGACCGGCCGAAGGAGGCGATCGCATGGCACACAAAAAAGCAGGCGGCAGTACCCGTAACGGCCGGGATTCACAATCCAAGCGGCTTGGGGTGAAGCGATACGGCGGGCAGTTCGTGCGCGCCGGCAACATTATCGTCCGCCAACGGGGCACTCGTTTTCATGCGGGCGACAACGTGGGTTGCGGGCGTGACCACACGCTGTTCGCCACCAGCGATGGCCACGTCAGATTTGTCGAGAAGGGCAAGAACAAGCGCAAATTCGTGACCGTCGTCCCCGCGCTCTGACCCGGGGCCTGTCCGGGCGGGCAGGTTTCACCCATGCAGTTCATCGACGAAGCGACCGTTTACGTGCACGCCGGCAGGGGCGGTGACGGTTGCCTCAGTTTCCGCCGTGAAAAATTTGTCGCCAGGGGTGGCCCCGACGGCGGCGATGGCGGCGATGGCGGCGACGTCATTCTGGTCGCTGACGAAGCGCTCAACACGCTGGTGGATTTTCGCTACCAGCCCCGCTATCGCGCCGGCAACGGCCAACCTGGCAGCGGCCGCAACAAGACCGGTTCCCGGGGTGAAGACCAAGCGGTTCGGGTGCCGTTGGGCACGACGGTGGTCGATGCCGACACCCGGGAGTTGCTGGGTGATCTCACTACCGCCGGCCAGCGCTTGCTGGTGGCGAAGGGCGGGCGCCATGGGCTCGGCAATACCCGCTTCAAGTCGAGCACCAACCGGGCGCCCAGAAAAACCACGCCAGGAACCGCGGGTGACGAACGCGAATTGTCGCTGCAGTTGAAGCTGCTGGCGGATGTGGGCCTGCTGGGCCTGCCCAATGCCGGCAAGTCGACGCTGATCGCCGCGCTGTCGGCGGCGCGGCCGAAAATCGCCGATTACCCTTTCACGACACTGGTGCCCAATCTCGGCGTGGTGCGCGTCGATGACGAAGCGAGCTTCGTCATGGCCGATATTCCAGGGCTGATCGCCGGGGCCGCACAGGGTTCCGGCCTCGGTGCGCAATTCCTGCGCCACCTCTCGCGCACGCAGATGCTGTTGCACCTGCTGGACGTGAGCCCGGAGGATGGATCCGATCCGGTCGCCAATGCAGCGGCCATCGAGGCCGAATTGGGCGCCTACAGTGCCGCCCTGGCCGAGCGGCCGATCTGGCTGGTGCCGGCCAAGGTCGACCTGTTGGACCCGGGGGCGCTGCAGGAAATGCTCCGGCGCCTGGGTGAGAGCTTTCCCGAACGCGTGATTTTGCCCGTGTCGGCGCTGGCGAAACGGGGCCTCGACTCCCTGAAGAACCGGGTGATGGCGGCGCTTGCGGCCATGCGAGACCGGGCGTCGTCCGACCCGTCAGCCGTTGCCGCGGAAGAGGCGTTGAGCGAGCGCATTCACGCCGACGTGCTGGCCAGTGCGCTGGCCGAGCGCGAACGCCGCCGCGCGCGCCGGCAGCGCCAACACGCGCAAACGAATCGGCAATCCCATGCATAGCAGCGCACACGGCGCGGCAGCCGCGTCGGCACACGCCGGGACCGGCCGCACCCGGATGGGCGCCGCCGGTGAACGGGGTTGCCTGATGCTGGCCGGGAGGTTGCCGTGAGCCTGTCCGAAGCACAAGCGCGCGCGCAGGTGGCGGCAGCGCGGCGGGTTGTCGTGAAAATCGGCAGTTCGCTGCTCACTGACCCCGAGGCCGGCCTGTCCCACGCCAATATCGAGAACTGGTGCGCACAGCTGGTGGAACTGTCGTCCGCCGGCAAGCGCGGGCTGCTGGTCTCCTCCGGGGCGGTCGCCGAAGGAGTTGCGCGGCTCGGTTGGGCAGAACGTCCCAGCGACCTGCCCAGGCTGCAGGCGGCCGCCGCCGTTGGCCAGATGGGGCTGATCCAGGCCTACGAGGCTGCCTTTGCGCGATACGACAGGCATACGGCGATGGTGTTGCTCACCCACGAAGATCTGGCCGACCGGCGCCGCTATCTGAATGCCCGCTCTACCCTGACGCACCTGCTCGACATCGGCGTGGTGCCGATCGTCAACGAGAACGACTCGGTTGCAACGGATGAAATTCGCTTTGGCGACAACGACACGCTGGCGGCGCTGGTGACCAACCTGCTGGCGGCAGACCTGCTGGTAGTGCTCACCGATGTGGATGGGCTCTGCGAGCGTGACCCGAGAACCAGCCCCGGCGCGCCGCGGCTGGTTTTTGCCGAGGCCAACAACCCGAATCTCGATGGCCTGGCCGGGGAAGGCGGCTCCCTGGGACGCGGCGGCATGGTCACCAAGATTGGCGCCGCGCGCATCGCCGCCCGCTCGGGTGCCCACACCGTCATAGCGAATGGCCGCAAGGCGGGCGTGCTCACCTCCATTCTGAACGGAGACACCGAGGGCACCCTGCTCGCTGCCACCGTCCTGCCGCTGGTAGCGCGCAAGCGCTGGATCGCCGGGCAACTCAAGCCCAAGGGCGAACTGGTGCTGGATGCCGGTGCGGCTCAGGCCATGCGTGAGCGCGGCGTCAGCCTGTTGCCGGTGGGTGTGGTGGCGGTTTGCGGCGACTTCGTGCGCGGCGACGTGGTGCGCTGCGTCACCGAAGCCGGCGAGCCGGTCGCCCAGGGCCTGGTGAACTATTCGAGTTCCGAGGCGGGGCGACTGCTGGGTGCCGCATCGGATGACATTGCCGGCATCCTCGGTTACGCCGTCGAACCCGAACTGGTGCACCGGGACAACCTGGTGATCGTCGCATGACCGGGCGGGTCGCTGGCGCAACGCGAGCGAGGTGCTCCGCAACGCGCAGCGGCTGTTCGAAACCGCGACTCGAACCGTTGCGCTGACTTGGCGCAGGCTCCTAGAGCGCTGCGATGGCGGCGGTCAGACGCGATTTGTGCCGGGCGGCCTTGTTCTTGTGCAGGATACCCTTGGCCGCCATGCGGTCGATAATGGGAATGGCTGTGGCCAGAGCGGCATTCGCCGCCTCGACGTTCTGCTCGTCGATGGCCGCTTGCACCTTTTTGATGTAGGTCCGTACCATGGAACGCCGGCTGGCGTTGTGCCGCCGCCGTTTTTCCGCTTGGCGGGCCCGCTTTCGGGCCTGAGCGCTATTGGCCAATGAGGGCTCCAGGGGCTGAAAGGCGCGCTAATATGCCGTCGAGGATGATGCATGTCAACTGAGCGCCCGCAAGGTCTGACCGAGGCCACTGCCGCTGCTGGCGAGTCGACGGACATGGTGGCCAAGGGCGCCGTCGTTTCCTCCATGACCCTGCTGTCGAGACTGTCAGGATTTTCCCGCGATGTGCTGGTTTCCCATTTCCTGGGAGCGAGTGGCGTGGCTGACGCGTTCTTTGTCGCCTTGCGTATTCCAAACTTCTTTCGCAGGCTGTTTGCAGAGGGCGCGTTCAACCAGGCATTCGTTCCGGTGCTGGCGCGCTACAAGGCGCGTGGCAGAGAACAACTGCAACGGTTCATTGCCCTGACCGGCGGTAACCTGGGCCTTGTGCTGGTGCTGTTCGTGCTGCTCGGCGTGCTGTTCTCGGAAGCGCTTGTGACGCTGTTTGCCCCTGGGTTCCGGATGGACCCGGTGCGCTTCGAACTGGCGGCGGACCTGGTTCGCATTACCTTCCCGTATCTCGGTTTCATCTCGCTGACGGCCTTTGCCGGCGCCATTCTGAACGTGCACGACCGCTTTGCGGTGCCGGCGTTTACGCCCGTGCTGTTGAACGCCTCCCTGATCGCGGCGATGTTGCTTGCCGCCGCCACCGGAGCGCAACCGGGATTCGCGCTGGCCTGGGGCGTATTCGCAGCCGGCGCCATACAGCTCGGTTTTCAGGGGCCTTTCCTGGCGCGGCTGCAACTGCTGCGAGCGCCGCGTGTCGGCATCCGCCATGCGGGCGTTCGCCAGGTGGGGCGGTTACTGGTGCCGGCGGTTCTGGCGGCGTCTGTCGGGCAGGTGAACTCGCTGATCGATACCGTGTTGGCGTCGACCCTGGCAACCGGCAGCATCTCCTGGCTCTACTATGCAGACCGTTTGCTGGAGTTGCCGATCGGTCTGGTGGCGGTGGCGCTCGGCACGGTGTTGTTGCCCAACCTCTCCCGGCTGGCAAGCCGCGACGACACCGCCGCGTTCACGCTGACCATTGGCTGGGGCGTGCGCATGGGCGTGCTCCTGGGCCTGCCGGCCTCGGCGGCGCTCTACCTGCTGGCCTGGCCGTTGATCGCGACCATCTTTCACCATGGTGAGATGAGGGTCGGGGATGTGGCAATGACGGCGCTGGCGCTCCAGGCATTCGCCATCGGCGTGGTGCCGCTGGTACTGGTGAAGATTCTGGCACCGGCCTATTTCGCTCATGAGGACACTCGAACGCCGTTCCGGATTGCGGCAGAGGCGGTGGCCGTGAACGTGTTGCTTAATCTCTCCATGTTCCGCTGGTTCGGCCACGTGGGGTTGGCGCTCGCGACATCGGCCGCCGCCTGGTTGCATTGCTGGCTGCTCTGGCGGGGCGCGTTGCGGCAGGGCTATTTTTCGCTAAGCGCCGCATTCCTGCGCACCTCGATCAGGGTGCTGGCGGCGGCAATGGTCATGGGCCTGGTATTGGCGGCGATTTCCCCGAGCGATGCCTACTGGATATCGGCCGCCACCGCGAAGCGGGTGGTGTGGCTGTTTGCCGTGGTCGCGATTGGCGGCATGACTTATGCTGCCGTCCTGTGGGTGTGCGGGATGCGCTGGCGAGACGTCCGCCACCAGGTTGACCGATGAGGGCGTAGCTCTCACATGTTTTTGGGTGATTGTCGCCTTTGAAAAAGCAAAACAGTTGAACATGGTTTGCGTGTGGCCGGTGTGGTGAACATCCCCCGCGTGAAAGTGCCTGCCGGTTGGCCGGCGGAGGTTTGCTGACTGATGCACGCTCGATGGTTGTGGCTGTCGGGGCTGGTGGTGGCCCTCGATCAATTCACCAAGTGGCTGGCAAGCAGCGCCCTGGGCGTTGGCGAGCAGGTCGAGCTGTTGCCGTTTCTGAACTGGGTGCTGTGGCACAACGATGGCGCCGCTTTCTCGTTGATGTCGGGGCTGGGTGGATGGCAACGCTGGTTTTTCGTTGCGTTGGCGGCGGCGTTTTCCGTTTTTATCGTATTCGAGTTGCGTCGCCTGCCGGTCGGCGACTGGATGCAGGGGCTGGGTTACGGGCTCATCCTGGGGGGTGCCCTGGGCAACATGATCGATCGGCTGCTGACCGGCCATGTGGTCGATTTCGTGCTGGTGCACTGGCGTGGCTACTACTTCCCAGCGTTCAACGTCGCCGATGCTGCCTTGTCCTGTGGCGCTGTTTTTTGGGTGGGTTGCATGATTCGCGACATGCGCGCCGAGCGCCGTGCCTGATGCCGTACCCGGCCAGCCTCCGCTCTGGCTTCACGCTGATCGAACTGCTGGTGGCGGTGGCCATTCTGGCGCTCATATCACTGTTGGCCTACCCGCTCTATTCGAATTACTCGCAACGCGCCTGGCGTAGCGAGGCGCAAAGCGACCTGCTGGCCTGTGCGCTGGGCATGGAGCGCTGGGCCAGTATCGAGTTCAGTTACCGTGGCGCCGCCGATACGGACGGGGACGGATCCGCAGATGGTGACACCGGGCCCATTGCCGCGACCATCTGCAACGCCCGCTCCGTCGAGCGCGGCCACTACGCGATCGAGGTGCAGGCGGCAGCAGGGGAGTTCGTTCTTATCGCGCGCCCGCTCGCCGGCACGGCCATGGCTGGCGATGGTTTTCTGACGATCGATGCGGCCGGCAATCGCCGCTGGGACCGGGACGACGACGGCGTCATCGGCGTCGGCGAAGATCGTTGGGATTGACCGACTGCGCCCGACTTCGCTGTTCGGGCATCGCGTATCAACGGCCATCGACGGCAGCGGCTTGACGAGCGCCGATGACCGGCGTCCTGCGGCCGCCCTGGCGACCCGAGCATCACATTGCACTGGGCTGACGGCCTACGCGCGCCGTGGCATCCGTCCGCTAGCCAATGCCGTCATTCCATTCACTATGGGTGCAGGTTTTCATGCCGGGGATTTCCCAGCCATGAGTCGGCGAAACTGCGTTTCGGGCCCAATTGCCATCCGGCGGCGCATGCGCACGGCGTGCGGGCTGCCCGGTAAGCCCGCCGCCGGCCTGTCGCTGGTCGAACTGCTGGTCGCGATCCTGGTCATGGGCATTGGCGTACTGGGTGTCTGCGGCCTGCAGTTGCTGAGCCTGCAGAACAGCCGCGCTGCCCTGCACAGTGCAGAGGCCGCACAGCTTGCCAACGACATGATGGAACGCATACGCGCCAACTCCGGCGATGGCCCGTGGCTAACGCTCTATGACGGCGTTGCGCTTGGCGACCCGCCACCGATGCCGGCCGACTGCGCCGCCCTGAACTGTACCCGCGCGCAGATGGCGGAATTCGACAAGGCAGTATGGAAATGCAGCCTCGGCGCGTTTCGGCACAACCCGGTCTGTACCGATGCGCCAGTGTCGGGCGCCTGGCTGGGCCTTGCGCCGGGAGTGAGCCCGGCCGGGTTGCCGGGTGGCGATGGCGCAGTGGTCGCCGATGCAGGCAATGGCCGGGTGCGCGTCACCGTACGGTGGCGGGGCAGGCAACAGCATCGCTTCGTATCGATTGAGAGCCGCGGATGAGTGAAACGCATCGATCGCCGATTGCACAAGGCGCATGCAGCCGCGGGCTCGAGCCGGTACGGCCGGGTGGCCGCCTGGGTGACGCACGGCGCGCGGTCGCCGGGTTCTCCCTGGTGGAACTGCTGCTTGCCCTGGCGCTTGGATTGCTCGTCATCGGCGGCCTGGTGCGGCTGTTCGCCGGCAGCAAGCAGGCTTATGCGCTGTTGCACGACCAGGCCCGGTTGCAGGAAAGCGGCCGCTATGCCCTGGCATTCATTGGCCGGTCGGCTCGCGCTGCCGGATATCTGGGCTGCAACGCCCTGCCGGGCCACCTCGTCAACACCCTGAACGGCCACCTGGACGCCTTGTTCGAACTCGACCTGCGCCGGGCGGTCGACGCTTTTGACGGCAGCGCCGGAGCATCGCCCGCAGCGTTTGCCCAGGCAGCGGGAATCGATGCGGACGAGGTGATTGCCGGCACCGACATCCTCACGTTGCGCAGGCTCGACTCGCCGTTGCGCCGCGTTGCCGCCCCGGTTGGGCCGGATGACAGCCCCGTTGTCGAGACGGGCGCGCAATTCGACCTGAATGCCGATGATTTCGTACTCATCGGCGACTGCCGGCAGGCATCGCTGTTTCGGGTCACCCGGGTGATCATGGGGGCCGGCCAGGCGACCCTGCTGCGCGATACGGGTACCGGTGCCTATGAAAACGCTGCGGGCAAGACGCTGATCGCCGCAGGCCAGGCGTATGGGCCAATCGGCGCGGCCGGGCCGGCAACCGTTGGCCGCGTATTGACGGAGACCTACTTCATCGCTGCGGGCAGCAGCATTGGCGCCCTCGGTCAGCGGTCCCTGTCGCTGTGGCGCCGTACCGGAACCGGCAGCGCGGCGGAACTGGTCGAGGGCATCGCAGACCTGCAGGTACTTTTCGGCGTGGATACGCAGCCGCAGG
Organism: uncultured Pseudomonadales bacterium; assembly: GCA_964572185.1. Classification (GTDB taxonomy): domain Bacteria; phylum Pseudomonadota; class Gammaproteobacteria; order Pseudomonadales; family Azotimanducaceae; genus Azophilus. Next base: position 17,391 of record CAZNFI010000013.1, on the reverse strand, counting down.
ATGGCGTTGATGGCATCAATCGCCTGGTCAGGCGCCACGAACTGCAGCCCGGTTCCGTGATTCGAGCCATCCGGGTGCTGGTAACGGCGGGCGAGGCGCAGCAGCGGAGGGTGTTCAGCCAGACTTTCCGCCTGCGCAACCTGGCATGAAGGCTCGCGTTCGGCAAGGTGGGATTGCGCTGTTTGTCTGTCTCGCGCTGCTGCTGGTGTTGGGCATCGCCGGCGTCTCGGGGGTGCGGACCACCATTCTGGAACAACGCATGGCCCGCAACCTGGTCGATGCCGACCTGGCTTTTCAGGCGGCGGAGGCGGCATTGCGGCAGGGCGAGGCGTTTCTCGCCGAGAGCATCGACAGCACCGATCGGTTCACCGCCGCAGGAACTGACGGACTGTGGATGGCGGCTGCACCGGGGGAGGGAGAACGCTGGGCGCAATCCGGCAACTGGGATCCGGCGAATGGCGGCAGCGTGGCCGTTGACCTGGACATGGTCGCGGCGAAACCCCGCTACATGATCGAGTGGATAGCCTCCCTGCATGACACCGCTGACGCACACCTCGTGGAACAGTCAGAAGTTGCTGACGCACCGCCTGTAGAGGTGTTCCGTGTCACGGCACGGGCCGTTGGGCGAACGACCGGGTCCCGGGTGATGCTGCAAAGCACCTATGGGCTTCGCTTTTGAGCCGCGCCAGCGAAGCGGCTGCCTGGGTCTGCGCCACGCTGATTGCGGTGACGGCGCCGAGCGCATGGGCGCTGCCGCCGGGGTGGGAAACACAACCCTCGTTGCCCGCTGGCCTTGGCGAACCGGCGCTGGTGGACGTCGACCTGAACGGTAGCATCGACCTGGTTTACGCGGGCGATGGGGAAGGCAACCTCTACCGCATCGACGTCAGTGCTGACGAGCCGTCGTCGTGGCGCGCCGTGCTGCTGTTTCGAGCCTGGTACGGCGATGTGCCGATCACCGGTCAACCGATCACCCAGCGCCCGTTCGCGATGGCGCACCCCCAGGGCAGCGGCTTTCTCGTGGTGTTCGCCACCGGCATCGGCATTGCGGACAACGATGCCGACGACACGAGCGTGCAGTCCATCTATGCAGTCTGGGACCGGGGCGGGCCAAATCCGGCCACGGCGTCGCTCGACAGCAAACGGTATCGCCTGGTCGAGCGCGAAGTGGTCAACGTGGTCTTCGAGTCGAACGGTACGCTCGACTGGCGGCGCCTGGTGGTCGGCGGGCCGGTACACTACGTGGCGGATGCCCCGGGTAGCCGCGGCACTTATGGCTGGTACATCGACCTCGACATGCCCAGGGCGCAGCGCACACAGGCGGGTAACCCCAACCCGGACAACTGCGGAGCCGCTCCGCCTGCGCCCCAGTATCCGGGTGAGCGCGCACGGCGTCGTTTCATCGCCCGGGGCGATTCCCTGATTGTCGCGACGGTTCTGCCCCGCAGCGCCAGGTTGTGCGACGGGGCGCCGTCCGGGTCCGTTCTGGCGATTGGCCTGATTGACGGCAGCAGTGTGCGGCGCCAGGTGTTCGACATCGATGGCAATGGGCGTATCGATGGGGACGACCTGGTGACCTATCGGGGCGCAACCTACACCTCCGGGGTGGTGGTGCCCGATGCCGGCACGGAATTGGGCGAACCCGTTCTGGTTACCGACCGGCACGGGTTGGGCCACCTCATGATCGATGCCGATGGTGGCCGATTGACCGTGGATGTCGATGCGCTGGGCGGCCAGCGAACCGGACGCCTGTCCTGGCGTGAGTTGAGCGATCTGGCGCCGTGAACAATCTCGACCTTGCCCGCATGTCGGATTGCGGACATCATGTCGCGCTGCATGGATATCTACCAGAATCTGCAGCAGGCGGGCGGTACAAACTGCGTGCTCTGCATTGGCAATTTCGATGGCCTGCACCGCGGCCATCGCACGCTGCTGGCAGCCGCGCGGTCAATCGCCCACGAGACCGGTAACCCGGTCGGAGTGATGACCTTTGAACCCCATCCGCGGCGGCTGTTTCGCCCGGACGACCCGCCGTTCTGCATAACGCCGCCACCGGTCGAACGACGGCTGCTGGCGGGCCTGGGTATCGATGTGCTGTTTTCGGTGCCGTTCGATTGGGATTTCGCCAGCCAGTCCGCGGATGCCTTTGTCGCCCATGTTCTGCAAGACGGCATTCAGCCGTCACACATCGTCGTCGGATACGACTTCCGCTTCGGTCAGTTGCGCACCGGTACCGCCGAGACGCTGCGTGCGGCGGGGTTTACCGTCACTGTGGTCGAGGAACTCGCCGATGAAGAGCACCGCGCCTATTCATCAAGCCGTGTCCGGGTGGCGCTGCGGCATGGCGACCTGCAGACCGCCAACCGGCTGCTCGGCTGGCAGTGGGAGATCGAAGGCACCGTGGTGGTTGGCAACCGGCGCGGCCATACGCTCGGCTTTCCGACCGCCAACGTGGAACTCGGCGAGACCCTGCACCCGGCCTATGGCGTCTATGCGGCCTGGGCGATGGTCCAGGGCGAGGACCAGTGGCGTCCGGCGGCCACCAACATCGGTATCCGGCCGATGTTCGAACTGCCGGTCGGCCAGGTCGAGGCGCACATTCTGGATTTTGACCGGGACATCTACGGCGAGCCCCTGCGGGTGCGGCCGGTCAGGAAGATTCGCGGCGAGGCGCGTTACGCCAGCGTCGAGCAACTGATCGACCAGATGCGTATCGATTGCCGGATAACCAGGGAGATCCTGGGCACGCCCTGACCACCGGTTCAATCGCGGGCGGCTTTTGCGCCCCAGATTTCCCTCACCTTTTCGTAGACGCCCTGATCGTAGGAAAACTCCACCATGTTACCTTCCGGGTCGCGCAGGAAACAGATATAGCCGATGCGTTCCGCCAATTGCCGCGGGCCGAGAACCAGGCAACCGGCCGCCTGGGCCCTGGCGGCGGTTTCGTCGACGATGCGCTTTTCCGGAACTTCGATGCCGATGTGGGCGAATGGGCCCAATGCCGGATGTTCGGTTGGCGCGAATGGATCGTGTCCCTCGAAAAACTGGCCCAATACCAGGATGAACGGATGTTCGGTGTGGGTCTCGTCTCCCAGCCAGACGCTGTACCCGTCATCGTCCTCGACCCGTACCAGGACGCGCAGATGGGTGAATTCCTCGTACCAGGCGACGGCCCGGTCCATGTCCTTGACGTGCAGCGCCAGGTGCGTCCAGGTAGGGCGGGTCGGCCGCAGGTCGTGGTGGGGCTCTTGCGTGGTCATCAGTCAGTCGAATCGGTAATGCAGTGAGGCGATCACCTCCCGCGGCGGAATGAACTCGTGGCTGGTGGTCCACAGGCCGTACGGGTTGGTGAACACGTTGTTGACGCCATTCCTGTCGAACAGGTTGGTGAGGCCCAGGGCAAGGCTGAGCGGCGCATTGGCGAACTTGTACTCGAAATGCAGGTTGACGATGTCGTAGCTCGGCACCTTGTCCACCGCCGGGTGATTGAATACACGGGCCTGGAATTCACCCCGATGCAGATACTCGAACCGTGCGGACAGGGCCGCTCCAGAGGCCAATGTCCATGCCTTGGACAGCGCCAGCCGGGCCATCAGTTCAACCAGCTTGGGCGGCTTGTTGCCCTTCAGGTTGTTGGCGTTGTTCATCCTGATGCGGGTTTCCACGGCACCGGGCGTGAACAGCCCCAGAACGAAGGGTTGCAGGGCAGTTCGGAAATCCTGAACGTCCAGGGCCAGCACATCGGTTTTCACCCGGCCGTCCTGCCAGGCCAGCATGCCATCAAGCCGCCAGCCATTGCCGATCAGCAGGCTGAACTCGGACTCCACGCCGTATTCCTCCAGCCTGGGGATGGTCCAGGTGCCGCCGGCGAACGGCGCCGGGTCCTCATAGGTGAACTGCAGGTGTTCGTGGTCGTAGTAGAAGGCGGTGATGTCGAGGCGCAACCGGCCGTCGGCCAACGTGTTGCGGGTGCCGACCTCGTAGGCGGTCACCTGCTCGGGCTCGAACTGCGTGGGCAGGAAAATTCCGCCGCTGCTGGAGCCGCCATTCTTCCACCCCGTGGAGACCAGGCCGTAAACCAGGCTGTTGTCGTTGAGGTCGACATCGATGCCGGCCTTCCACGTCAGCTTCGAGCCCCTGGTGGTGCGGTCTGGGCGCGTGCCGAAAAAGGCGCCACCCTGGTCCAGTTGATCTTCGTCCTGGTAGCGCAGCCCGGCGGTGAGCGCGAACCGGTCGCTCAGGTGCAGGGTGCCCTGGCCATAGGCGGCGTAATCCTTGCGTGTGACGGTGCGGTACTCGGTAAAGTTCAGGTCGGACTGGAACGGCGGTAGCGTCTCGACCGTCAGTTGTTCCCTGGGCAGCGCGGCGGGAGATGCGGAGAACGGCGCGGGCCCGGTCGCTTCCAGGAAGTCATTGAAGTTCTCATGGTCCAGGTAGTAGCCGCCGACCACCCAATTGAAACGGTCGGTAGTTTGGCTGAAGCTGATTTCCTGGCTGATCGCATCGGAGTCGTTGTCCCAGTAGGGCAGAACGTCCCAGTTGGCGATCGAGTAGCCAATGTGGCTGACTGCGGTGAGCGCCTCGGTCAGCCGATCGCCGTCCACGGACTGTTGCTTGCGCAGTTTCTGCCATCCGGTGAGTGACTTGACGGTGATGCCCGATTGCAGGTTCCACTCCAGTATCAGCGACAGGCTGTGATTGTCGAGCGCGAAGACGCCGGGATAGTCCTGGGACAGTTCGCGGGCGTCCGCATTGGGGTCCTCGATGTTCTTCTGGGCCGCTGCATGTTGATCCGAATCATGTACGAATGCCTGTGCACGGATGGACAAGTTCGCCGTGGGTTCCCAGAGCAGGGCCAGCTTGCCGACCGTGGATTC
>CAZNFI010000013.1:0-12487 GCA_964572185.1 uncultured Pseudomonadales bacterium | reverse complement strand
GGTCGTAGCCGTCCAGATCGCCCCCCTTGATTTCAGCTAACCCGACCCGCTGATAGCGTTGCACCGAAGCCCGCAGGGCAGCGGTCTCGCCAAGCGGAACATTCAATAATGCCCGGCCGCGAAAGGTGTTGTAGGTGCCGTAGCCCAGCTCGATTTCGCCACGGGTGGCGCCGAGTTCGGGTTTTCTGGTGACCACGTTGATGGAGCCGCCGGTGGTGCCCTGGCCGAATTCGGTGCCTTGCGGGCCGCGATACACCTCGATGCGCTCAATGTCGCCGAGGTCGAGGCCCATGGCGAGCGGATTGGCCAGGTAGATGCCGTCGATGTAGGAGAGCACGCTGGGCTGGGTGGTGAGGTTCTGCGCCGTCTCCCAGCCAATGCCGCGGATGGTGACTACACGGCCGGCGCCGTCGTTCTTGGCGATGACCAGGCCTGGCACATAGCCGTTAAAGTTGTCCAGCCGCACCACATTGGACTTGTCGAAGTCCTCTCCGGTCAGCGCCGACACCGCGACCGGCGCCTTTTCGATGGCAGTCTCCTGGCGGCGCACGCTGACCACGATTTCCTCGACCGCCGGATGGCTGAGCGACGCATCGGCCGCCCGCGCCGGCACCGGCACGGATGCGAGCGCCGCCGCAAGTAGGCCTGCCGCCCATGGAGCCGTAGGACCCCGGGCGCTGCTGTCGACATCGATCATGGCTTTTCCTGCATACCACGGTGCCTGAGCCTGCAAGACACCGCCGGCACCGTTTCCCGCCTGTTCCACCAAGCGCCAACCCGGCCCGTTTGTGATGGATTATAGGTTCGTGGCAAAAGTCATGATAGGGCAGCGTTCCATACGGCGTGTGGAACGCTCGCCACCGATTGCGCATCACGGGAATCGGCAGGAAACAGGCGGTAACCGTTGATGCCGGTCTGACAGACGCCCTGGTGACCTGCCCGCGGTTGTTTGTTTGGCATGGGTCTCTGTTAAATTCCTTCAACAATTCAAGGGATTGCCTTGGGCATCTTCACGTAAACCATCACCATCGGTGTCAATGGCATGACGTGGCCGGCCCTGGGCATTGAGGATCAGTTGACGGGAAAAACGGGGGTCGCCGTTGGCGGGGCAGTATTGGAAGTGGCCCGCCTGCCAGTCCGTCAGGCCGGTGCCGCGGAAGCGCAGGTCGCTGTCGTTGCCGAACGAGCGCCAGACGATACGCTCGCCGTCTTCGAGAGCCGGTAGACGCGCACCGACCAGTTCGCCGTCGTCGACGCGCCTGTCGCGGTCACGGTCGATGAATATCAGCATCCCTTCATGCCATTGATTGCGGTCGCCGCAGGCTGGCCCCTGTCCCGGGCACAGTGTCACCACGGCGTTGTGGGAAATGGCGAGGTGCCGTGCGGTGTGTATGGCGCCAGTCAGTGTGTTGATGCGGGCGGCGGCTTGCTGCGCGGCGACCAGATTGGTGAACTCCGGCATGGCGATGCTCAGCAGCACGCCGGCCGCGGCCAGTACCACCAGCAGTTCGGTCAGGCTGAAACCGCGGCTATTGCACCTGGCAGCAGTGTGCCCTGATTCTGATTGACACCACATCGGCCCGACAGTAGGTGGTCGAGAGGCCGGCGTGTAGCGGAAATCCGCCCGGTCGCCTGTGGGAAATTCGACGCACGGTGCATCCTTGAGCCATGCTGGTGCGCATGCCTGATCGGCGCTTTCGGGTGACCACTCCAGGTGGCGGGCTACCGGCCCGCGTCGCCACTGGAGGGTGCGCCTAAACGAACGGCAGCCAGCGCAGCCAGCGCCGTTTCTTCTTTTTCTCGTTTTCGGGCGCGGACTCTTCCCGGGCCGGCACCGGGGGTGGTTCGAATCCTTCCGGATGCTGCATGGTAAGGGGCGGGGGCACTTCCGGGCGGTCCAGCAAACCGAAGGTCATCAGGTTCATCCAGGAGCGGTCCCGGTTGCGGACGCGCTCGGCCAGCACCAGGTCGCCGTTGCCATCGAAGGACTGATGATGCGGGTAGTTGATGGCCAGCACCCTCAGCGCATCGTTGGCGGCATCGGTCAGGCCGAGCTTGTAGTTGGCTTCCACCAGCAGTATCAGGGCCTCGGCCAGGGGTTCATCGGCGGTGGGATAATTCTCCAGCACGTATCTTGCCCGGTTCGCCGCCGCCACGTAGGCGCCGCGCCGCATGTAATAGTCGGCGATATGCAATTCCGAAGCGGCCAGCAGGTTTCTCAGGTACACCATGCGCTGCCGGGCATCGGGCGCGTACTGGCTGTGCGGGTAGTTCTGCAGCAGCTGGGCAAGGTCCGCATAGGCCTGGCGGGCGGCGGTCATGTCCCGCTGGGAGATGTCGGAACTGAATACCCGGTCGAGCAGGCTGCGGTTCTTGTTGTAGGCCGCCAGCCCCTTCAGGTAGAAGGCGTAGTCGATGTTGCTGTGCTGCGGATGCAGGCGGATGAAGCGGTCCGCGGCGCTGCGCGCGGTATCGTGGTCGGAAGACTGATAACGGGCGTACACCAGTTCAAGCTGCGCCTGTTCCGCGTAACGCCCGAACGGAAAGCGCGCCTCCAGCCGCTCCAGCACATCGATCGCCCGGTCGTAGTTGCCGGAGCGCAGGCTGCGCTGGGCGGTGCTGTACAGGATCTGTTCGGTGGTGTTGAGGTCTTCGTCCTCGTTCTTGTCGCGGCCACCGATGAACGGAATGTACTGGCAGGCGCTGACGGTGCCGAGCAGAACGGACAACAGCAGCAGTCGCGGTATCAGGGTCATTGCAGGTGTCATGGTGGTCACGACGGTGGTCGGTCATCCCGAAGCAGATCAGTCCGGCCCCGATTATGGCATGCGACCCGGCATTGCCAATAGCGGGTATGCCTTGCGCACGCCCCGCTTCGCGATTTTGATAACCATGGGCAAACCAATTAGGCTTGATCGAAGCGCATTACCAGGCCGCACTGGCGCCCTTCCCAACGATTGCGCTTCGGGAGAAAAACATGAGTTCGACCCAGCAGGGGCAGCCCGCTTTGCCGTCACGGCGTTTTCCGAAAATCACCGAGCAAGGCCTCGAGGCGCTGCGCCGGCGGCTCGGGGTGAAGATTACCGATTCCGTCGAACCCTGGTGCTATGAGGCGACGCGGGACAATATCAGGCACTACGCGCATGGCATCGGCGATGACAACCCGCTCTGGTGCGACCCCGGGTACGCCGGCAACACCCGCTATGGCGATGTCATTGCGCCGCCGTCGTTCCTGTTCGCGTGCAACCGGTTCATCAGCGGCTATTGCGGTGGCCTGCCCGGCATTCACGCGATGTGGGGTGGCGCCGACTGGCAGTGGTACAAGCCGATTCGGCGCAATGTCGCCCTGCGCACCGAAGCCTGCATGAAGGATCTGGTCGAACATCAGACGCGTTTTGCCGGCCGCGCCATCCAGCAGATCTACCACGTCGACTTCTACGACGAGGCCAGTGGCGAGCTGCTCGCCGAAGGCGACTCCTGGGTGTTCAGAACCGAGCGTGACACGGCGCGCGAGGAGGGCAGCAAGTACACCGATGTACGCGAACGCGGCCGCCGCGTGTATACCGAAGAGGAGATCGAAGCGGTCTACGAACAGTACCGCAACGAACAGGTTCGCGGCGCCGAGCCGCGCTTTTTCGAAGACGTCGAGATCGGCGAGGAACTGCCGCCGATCGTCAAGGGGCCGATGACCGTCACCGGCTTCATCGCCTTTGCCCAGGGTTGGGGCGGGCTCTACATTCGCGCCAACAAGCTGCAGTGGCAGTTGATCGACCGCCACCCGGGAACCGGCATAACCAACCGCTACGGCATTCCGGACTGCCCGGAACGGGTGCACTGGGAAGAGGATTTCGCCCTGGAGGTGGGGGCGCCCGGCGCCTACGACTATGGGCCGGAGCGCACCTCCTGGATGATTCATCACCTCACCAACTGGGCTGGCGATGACGGTTTCGTGCGGGCCTCCAAGACGCAGATCAGGCGTCACAACCCGGAAGGCGACATCCTGCACATTTCCGGCGAGGTGACCGGCAAGAACATTGTCGATGGCGAAGGCATCATCGAGATTTCGCAGCGTGCCGAGAACCAGGACGGCGAACCGTCGGTCATTGGCGCGGCCCGCGTGCGCCTGCCCATGCGCCTGCCCTGACCGGCGGTGCATGCTTCATGCAAGTAGGGAACCTGGTGCCTTGGCGCCCTCGCGACGAAGGTTGGTGACGGGTACGGGTTCGTTTGCCGCGGCGGGAATGGCCGGATCAGCGAATTGAACGCGCCCGGATGCCGACAGTGGAAGTAGAGCATCGGCAGGCTGAAGTGCCGGCTGAACTGGCCGGGCTGCGCGCCGACCGTGTGGCGGCAAGGCTGTTCGGCGCCTATTCCCGGGCGATGCTCAGCCGCTGGATGCGCCAGGGCCTGCTGACCGTCAATGGCCGTACCATGGAACCCGACCGGAAGGTTCACGGCGGCGATCGCTTTGCGCTGGCGCCGGAGACGGAACTGGCTGCGACCAACAGGCCTGCCGAAGACTGGGCTTCGCCACAGGCGGTCGAGTTTTCCATCGTCCATGAAGACGAACACTGTCTGGTGATCGACAAACCGGCCGGCATAGCGGTGCATCCGGGCGCCGGCAATGCCGATGGCACGCTGGTCAACGGGTTGCTCCACCACCGGCCGCAACTGGGCAGGCTGCCCCGCGCCGGCATCGTGCACCGCATCGACATGGATACCACCGGCCTGCTGGTGGTGGCGGCTTCGCTGTCCGCGCAGAAGCGTCTCGCCGAAGCCATTGCCGGGCACGCTGTGATGCGCCGCTACCTGGGCGTTGCCGAGGGCGAAATGATAGCGGGCTGTACCATCGACAAGCCCATCGGCAGGGATCCGCGCAATCGCACCCGCCAGCAGGTGCGCGACGGTGGCCGCCCGGCCGTTACCAGGGTGCGTGTCAGGAATCGCTTTCGCGCGCACACCTGCTTCGAAGCCACGCTGGAAACCGGGCGTACCCACCAGATTCGGGTGCATATGGCCAGCATCGGCCATCCGCTGGTGGGCGACCGCCGTTACGGGGCGCGTGGCAGATTGCCCCGGGCGCCGCACCCGCAGGTGATCCTCGCCCTGCGGAGCTTCTCGCGGCAGGCGCTGCATGCCGCGGTACTGGAGTTCGACCACCCCGATACCGGCGCGCGCTGCCGGTTCGAGGCGCCTGTGCCCAGGGATCTGGCCGAGCTGATGGCGGTGCTGCAGCAGGACAGCGAGAGTCGCGCCTGAACGTGGACGATTCGCGCGCACCCTGGATCATGGCGGCATGGCCGGCGCCCGGCAATGTGCGGGCGCTGACCACCACCCGTTACCTGCAGGCCGGGGCACCAGGCGGTGGCAAGGCGGCGGCGCGCGGTTCGACGGCGCTGCCGGCCGCGGCGGCGCAGCGGGAGCTTGTGCGTGCCGCAACCACGGGCCATGCGGGGCAGCACCATTCCGGGCGCTGCACTGAGGGTAATCTGCAATGGCTGCGTCAGGTACACGGCAGCCGTAGCGTTCACGCAAGCGCCGAATCCTGCGGCACTACTCCGGAGGCGGATGCTGCCTGGACGGCCGATACCGGATTGGGGCTGGTCGTGCAGACCGCCGACTGCGTACCCATCGTCGTCACGGAGTGTTCCGGGCGCCGCATTGGAATTGCCCACGGCGGATGGCGCGGATTGGCCGCCGGCGTGGTCGCGCGGCTGGTCGAGTCAATGGCCGCGGAGACGCCGCTGATCGCCTGGATCGGGCCCGCCATCGGCGTCGATGCCTACGAGGTAGGCGAGGAGGTGTACACGGCCATGCATGCGGCGTTCGGTCCGGCGCTGCTGCGGAAGGTATTCCACCCAGGAAGGCGAATCGGCAAGCGGCAACTCGACCTGTACGCGCTGACCGCGCGCCTGCTTGCCGAGGCGGGTGTGCGCGAGGTACATGGACAGCGGCTGTGTACCCATTCCGATCCCCGCTTCTATTCCCATCGGCGCAACGCCACCACCGGCCGGATGGCGACGGTGGTGTGGAAGACGGCAGGCCGCACCTGACCGGTAGCGGTTTCCCGGCGCAAACGGCTGCTCGAACCAACCGCGTTTCGCTATTGCACGGTGGTCTCGTAACGGACCCCGTCGGGTACCGGTACTGCCTGGTGTACCGTCACCCCATGGCTCCCCTGGGTCGGCGCCGACGAATCGACGGCCACGAAGGAGGTGTAGCCCGAAACCAGTTGGTGCGCCAGCGCGGTGCGCAGGATGGCATTGCCGAGTTCCCCATGCGGGTCGCCAAGGGCTGCCTGGCGGTCGGCCAGGTCGGCAATGTTCAGGCGTGCCCAGACCTTGGCTACGGATGTTCCGGCCGCGCCGGGGGCTGCCGCCTGTGGCGTCAGGTTACGGCGTTCGCCGTTCGCCAGCCCGGTAACCGAAATCACCCCGGGCTCGCCTTGAAAGCGCCCGGCCATGACCAGGGGACGGCCGACGAACAGGTCGGGAAGTGTTGCGGGGTAGGTTTCGGAGACGCTCATCGCACCCCACTCGATGTCGATGTCGGTCAATGCCGGACGGCTGACACGGTCGAAAAAGTTGCCCATCACCTGCTCGGCGGAGTCGTTGAGCCCGAGATAGGCGGCGACCCCCCGACCCGCCTTCGCCATGCGCTCGAGCAGGTAGCGGTTGACAGAAGAACCGACACCGAAACTGAAAATTCGGGAAGTGCCCACGCGCTGCTGGACGGTACTCAGGATTTCGCGCTCGTTGCCGATGAAGCCATCGGTCATGAAAGCCACGAATCGGTAGTGCCCGGCGCTCCCGGGAAAGTCGAGCGCGGCCCTGATTCCCTCGATCATCTGCGTACCGCCGTTGCTGTCCAGACCGGCCAGGTAGCTGCGCGCGGCGGCCAGGTTGCGCCGTGTCGCGGGCAGTGGCGCCGCCCCGAACCGGGAGGCGCTGTCGGAAAAACGAATGATCTGAAACCTGTCCTGCGGCGTCAGGCGGGAGAGGGCGGTGGCGACCGCTTCCCGGGCTTGGTCGAGCGGCCGTCCGCGCATCGAACCGGAGCAATCGATGACGAATATCATCTCCATCGGCCGGCGCGAAATGGCGGCGGCGTCCAGGGGTGGGATGAGCATCAGCGTGAAGTATCCCTCGCCGGATTCCGGGTTCCGGTAAGCGAGCAGATTCGACTTGACCGCACTCCCCGCGACCCGGAAATCGAGCACGAAATCCCGGTTGGGAATGGTGCTGGCATCGGCGAGCTGCACGGTCGCCGTGTTCTCGCCGTCCCGGGTCACGACGATCTCGTGGGTGGATTTCAATTCTTCGATCGCCACGCCCGCGTCGATGCGAACGGTAATGCCGAGGTCATGGGCCGAACGTTCCGTCGGCGCCAGGTACTCCACGCCGGTTGCCCCCGGTGACCGGGAATTGCCGCCGCGCGGCAGTGCCGGTACGGGCTCGGGGTGCCCGGGCGGGTTGTAGCGCGGCCCGACAACGGTGGGAAAGACAAACGAATACCAGCCGTCCTTGTAGGCCAGCGTGTGGAAATAGGTGATGTCGATATCGATGGCGTTGCCCGGTTCGATGTTGGCGACTTTCTGTTCGAAGATGTTGGGCCGGTGCTGCACCAGCAGGCTCGCCCGATGGCCCTGAGCGCGTGCCTGCCGGTAGATGGCTTCCGCCTCGGCGGTTTCGCGCACGATACCGCGTATGGTCCGCTCGCCGATCACCATCAGAAACTCGCTGACCGCCGACTTCTCCGGCAGGGGGAAGCGGTACACGGCTTCTATCTTCGTGTCGAATGGGTTGGTGAACTGCTGCCGGACCTGCACCGTACCGATATAGCCGGCGATGCCGGCGTCCACCTCGGTATGCTGTAGCGGCAGCGGTATCAGCCTCGGGCCGCTCGACCCGTCATCGTCCGGCAGACTGGCCAGCATTCCGCCCGAATCCTGTTCCGGGGCAACGCCATGCCGACCTTCGGCGGCGTACAGCCGTTGCGTACCGACCTCGGCGGCGCGGCTGTGCCTGGTGGGCGCACTCTCTGCGACCGCGAGGGAGCCCTCTACGGCAACCGCATCCGGCCTGGATTTGGCGATCACCCAGAGTTCTTCCTCAAGCGGCGCCCGCGTGCGCTCTCTGGCGGCTGCATCCGGTTCTGCTTGCGGTGCCGGGTGGCCGGCGCTGCCGCTGTAACCGTGATCGGTAGCACAGGAAGCGACGAGTACGCCGCCGATCAGCAGGCATAGGGCGATGATTGGATTCCGCATGGCTTTCATCGTTGGGTACTCTCTGTGGTTGTCTCGTAGGCAGGGTCGGTGGCGATCGATGCCTCGATCACCTCGCCATCCGCAGTGGTGGCCGTGATCAGGCGCAGTTCGAAGGCTGGTTCTCCTTCGAGCATCAGGTGCAGTGTTGCGAGCCGTATCCGGCCGGTCGGCAGACGGCTCGCCTCGGCCAGGGAAAAGTCGGCCACGACGATGCGGCTCGCATTGCCGCCTGCCACGGCGTCCCGGTCGTAGTAGGGCGCGCGGGGAAAGGCCGGGTGGCCGCCGCGCTCGATGCCGGCCACCTGCATGGCGCCGTTGCTGTCCTGCAGTTCGAATTGCCAGGCGGCTACCGCCCGCGGGCTGTCCAGGACGATCTGCAGCGGCAGGAAGCGCGGTGCGGGCGCCGCGTCCGTATCGGCGCTGCACGGCGCAGCGACGGCCAGCACAATCAGCACGACCAGTCTGTTTGTCGCGTTCATCGCGCACCCGCCCCATCGAGGGCGACGATGCGCATGGCGAACGCATCGAGGTCGGCGCGGGCGATGTTGTCGCGGGTGCGGGCCAGTGCCAGGACATCGGCGATGTCGATCTGTCCCGAACCATCGACATCCGCGTATATCCGGCCATCGCCCTGGTCGTCCAGCCGCTGCATGGCAAGCACTACCACCAGCAGCGCGGCGGCCGCTGCGCTACCCCAGGCGCCGAGTCGAGGCCGGCGCCGCATTTGCCGTTCCTCGAAATGGGCACGTGCCCTTCCGGCCACGGCGCGGTCGACCCGCGTGGTGATCGAATCGGGCGCCTGGTCCAGGCGCTGCAGTTCGGCGATCAGTTCGTCGGGCAGATGGTCGGCTGGTCTCGTCTCCGCCATGGCGCTAAGGGAGCGATGCGCCAGCCTGGCGGGACAGCAATGAGCGGGTACAAACCTGGGTCATGTGAAAATCCGATTCGCGGATGACAAAGCTGTTTCCATGTGCATGTAACGCGCGACAGCGGCAAAAGGTTCATTAATGAAAAAAGTCCTTGAGCAGCGGCGACGATCTGAGCGTGGCGATTCCCAGATGCAGCCGCGACTTCACCGTGCCCTGCGGAATGCCGAGCGCCTGCGCGATTTCCGCGAGCGTCAGCCCATCGACAAAACGCAGGGCGATTGCCTCGCGCTGACCGGTCGGCAGGGTGGCGAGCAGTTTTGCGAGTTCGTCGTCGTGACGCGCCGGCGGCGCCGGCAGGTCGTCGGGCAGCGTATCGCCCGCGGTCGGAAATCTGCCAGCCTTGCGCAGCGCCGATATGGCGGCGTTGCGGGCAATGGGATACAGCAACGTCGTCAGTCTGGCGTTGAGTTCGAGCCCGTTTCCAGCCGGTGGGAACGTTTGCAACAGTTGCACGAACGTGGTCTGCACAATGTCGAGGGCCGTGTCGAAATCGGGGACGAAGCGCAGGGCAACGCGCAGCACATAGTCCTTGTGGCGCAGGTACAGCGCCTCGAATGCGGCTGTCGCGGCCTTTGGTTGGCCTTCGTTGCAGGTCCGTACCAGCGCTTCGTCGCTGCGCGGATCCCGCCGGCGCTTGCGGGGCATCGTCGCCCTCCGCCAAGGGTTGCGCCAATGTTCACCCGGTGGCGGACGCACGGCAAACCGCGGCTGCATCGCTGCATGAGACCAGCCTGCGAAACCTGGATGCGGATGACCCGCTTCCCATTGTCGCCAAGGACCGTTGACATCCCTTTCGGTCTGGCCCACAGTCGAAATCGCATAGTCAATCTGTAGCTCTCCCGAGGTCGGGTCAGCTGCCGAATACAAGAGCCGGTACCTCGTGGGAGTCATGACCCGCGGGCGGCGAATACGCGGCACCTCTCTGCTTGCTGCAGATTTGGCTATGTATGGCCCGGCGCCATTTGTGCGTCGGAAAGGGAAACACCCTCCGAGTCAGATCCATGCACGCATACACTCCCCACGGAACAGTCGCCTCAAGCGGCCGAGTGCGTGAATCCGAATGTTCCGGTCGCATCTCCCCGGTAGGTGCCGGGACAAGACCGGCGTGGACAGACTCGTGGGGTTCCCATCGTTCCACGCAATCGAGGATGTATGCCATGACGATGCCACGCCGCAAACCTTCCGACGACGACAAGTTCTGGGACGGCATCGCCGTTACCCAGGCGAACCGGCGCTTTCTGTTCGACGTTCTGGCCCTGCTCATGTCAGACATGAAACGCAACGAGGGCATGAGTCCGCCCATGTCGTTCAATCAATTCCGGGAAACGGTGTATGGGCACATCGATGCGTTGGCGAAGGAGACCAATTCCGGGGCCAGCTTCACGAAGATTGACAGCCAGCTTCTGAAAACCAGGTTGGACGTGTTTCTCGGGCTGAAGAAAGCCAGGACCACCTGGCCTTCCGACTGATGAGCCGGGAACACGCCACACCGCGTTCGCGATTGGCCTCCAGGCAACCAGTTACGGCAAGTCGGAACTGTTCCGGTCGCCGGTCAAGGTCGACCATTCGCGCCTCCGCTCCGCAAGCACTTTCCGCAGTCGGCTCATGAAGTCGAACTGTAAGAAGCCTTGGCTCCAGTCCCAGTCCTGTAACGCCCTTTCGCGTTCGGCCGCGATCCGTTGTACCCGATCGCGGTATTGCCGGAGGATTTCGTGGTCCTTCTCCATAGGGTCGCGGCAAAGAAACTGCTGCAGGTCGTCAAGGTCAAAGACGGTGAATCCCGCCTTTTTGGCAAGGGCGCGTTCGTCGGGGTAGACGAAGCCGGTCTTGAAGTAGACCAGCAGAATCTCGTCCTCCTCCAGATGGTCCTCCTCGACGACCTGCCTGTACCGATAGAGCTGGTCGCCGTGCATTTCGGTGCCGACCTTGTCCTCGACAACGAAGCTGACGAGCCTGCCGTCCACCCGCGCCCGGAAGTAGACGTCGATGCGGGAGTACTGGAGCTTGGGTTCCGAGACGTCCGTCACCAGGCACCCGTCGCCTACGCGCAGGGCGCTAACGTCGTCGTTGTCGCAGCCGATCTCCTCGACGTGTTCCCGGACGCGAAATCTGTCGAAGCCGCCCTCCGGGCGCTCGCCCCGATTCTTCGGCGTGCCAACTCCTCCTGACTACCGCGGGCTTGCAGCACGACAGCACGAGCCGAACACGCGTGTCGTAGCGGGCCATCGGTATTCGGACCAGCTACCGCGGCCTTGATGTCGTCGAAACGCTGGAGCGGATCACGGAAAAACTCGGCAAGCCCAAAACCGTTCGAGTGGACCCGGGGCCTGAGTTCGTCAGCAAGACACTGGATCTGTGGGCGTGGCTGAACGGCGTGACCCTGGATTTCTGCCGGCCGGGGAAACCCACGGACAACGCCTTCATCGAATCGTTCAACGGCTCGTTTCGCGCGGAGTGTTTGAACGCCTGCTGATTCTTGAGCCTGGAGAATACCCAATCAATATGCGATGCGTGGCGCTCGGATTGTAATGAGCAGCGTCCACACAGTTCGATCGGCCAGAAAATCCCGGTCGGCTTTGCCCGCACCTCGTGGCAGCCATGGCTGCCCTAAGGCGCAAAAAGCCGAGATTTTCTCGCTTCGAGTGGCCCAACGTCGGGGGCAAGTCCAACCACACCTTTTTCGCCCTCGGACTGTCCAACCAACCAGGACCACCTCAGACGTCCGCGGCCGGGTGGCCGTTGGCGATGGCTTCAAGCGTAGACTTGAGGTAGGCGTAGGGGTTGTCGCCGCTCAACTTGGCCGTTTCGATCAGCGTGGCGATGCGGGCCCTGGCCGCGCCGCCTTCGTCATGGCCGGCGAACAGTGCGTTGTTGCGATGCAGCGCCAGTGGCCGAATGACGCCTTCCGCGATGTCATTGTCCTTCTCCACTCGGCCATCGCCGCCCCAGTCAGTTTGCGAATCGGTACATGGCACAGTGCCCCAATACGGGCGCTGGCTGCCATGGTGCGCGTTGACATGTCTCCACTTAACCCCAAGAATAGCCGGCTGGTTTTCGCTTCCGGGCAATAATGCCCGGAAATCAAAGAGTTAAACGTTGATTCGTAAGTTGGTGCGGTAGCATGCCCGTGGTTTACCGCCGAAACCGGGTCGGCGGCAGGGGTGCATGACCATGACGGAGATGCTTTCCGGAGCCGAAATGCTCGTTCGGGCACTGCAGGACGAGGGTGTCGAATACCTGTTCGGCTACCCGGGCGGCGCGGCTCTGCACATCTACGATGCCATCTTCAAGC
>CAZNFI010000012.1:17767-31338 GCA_964572185.1 uncultured Pseudomonadales bacterium | reverse complement strand
CCTGGCGTTCTGGAGGATGTCCCGTTTTGACAGCTGCGCACAGTTTCGTAACGCCGGTGGTATAATGCGTGAGCATTCTCGATCGCCTCGCCGCCTGGCGAGGCGCCTAGTCTACCCGCTTGGCCTCATCCTGCCGCAGGAAGCTTTCGCCAGCACCGCCATTGTGCTGCGGATATAATCCACCGTCGAATTACCGCGTCTCCAGGCTCCCGGAACCGCCCCATGCTCAACTCGCTGCTGCGCCTGACGCCTTTTGTGCGCCCGTACCGGCTGCGCCTGGCGAGCGGCATCGCCTGCTTCGGCTTCGCCCGGGTGTTCGAAGCCCTGGTGCCGTTCTTCCTGGCTGCCGGCATCGACAAGGTGGCCGGCGGCAACGGCGATGTGCTGACCCAGGTGGTCGGCATCGCCGTGGCGGTGACGGCGCGCTATGGGTTCGTCACCTATGCCCGCTACTCCGTGCGCAGCGTCGGCGTGCGGGTCGCCTTCGACCTGCGCGGCGCCCTGTACGGCGCCCTGCAGCGGCAGGGCACGGCGTTCTTCTCGAAACACACCATCGGCGACATGATGACCCGGGCCGTGGCCGACATCAGCCTGGTGCAGCGCCTCATCTCCATGGGCTCCATTCTGCTGATCATCCTGGTGTACGCCTCGATCGTCGGTTTCGGCTTCATGCTCTACTACTCGCCGCTGCTGACCCTGCTGCTGCTGCCGCCGCTGCCGTTCGTCTACGTCTACGCCAAGCACGCCTCCAGGCAGATGGGCAGCGCATCGAAAGAGATGCAGGACCGCCTGTCCGACCTCGGCGCCCATGTGCAGGAGAATCTGTCCGGCATCCGCACCATCCAGGCCATGGTGCAGGAAGACAACGAGATCGCCCGCTTCTCCAACGCCAACCAGACCTACGCCGATGCCTTCTACCGGCAGGTGCGCATCAACTCGCTGATGATGGCCTGGATGCCGAGCCAGGCGGCGCTGTGCGCCATCGCCATTCTCGGCTTCGGCGGCTACCAGGTGCTGAACGGCGACATGACACCGGGCGCGCTGGTGGCCTTCTTCATGTATGTGAACATGGTCGTGCAGCCGTTCCGGGTTGCCGGGTTCATGGTCAACCTGTTCCAGCGGGCGGCGGTGGCCAGCGACCGGCTGTTCGAAGTGCTGCGCCTCGACCCGGAAATCGAAAACCGCCCCAGCGGCGATACGCCGGGGCTGATGCGCGGTGACCTCGACATCCGCGACCTGAGTTTCCGCTACGGCAAGGACCTGCCCGCGGTACTCGACGGCATCAACCTGACGATACGCCGGGGCGAATCAATTGCCGTCATGGGCCGCGTCGGCGCCGGCAAGACGACCTTGCTGCGGCAGATCGTGCGGTTGCTCGACACGCCGCCAGGCAGCGTCTTCATCGATGGGCGCGACGTGCGCGACTATCCCCTTGCGCAGCTTCGCGCCCAGGTGGCGCTGGCACCGCAGGTCACGTTTCTGTTCAGCCAGACCCTGCGCGAAAACCTGACCTACGACGACCCCGACCGTGACGTCGACGCCGTCTGGGCCGCCGCCGAAGCGGCCGGATTGCGAAAAGCCATTGAAGGTTTTCCCGACGGCATGGAGACCGTGGTGGGCGAGCGGGGCGTGACCCTGTCCGGCGGCCAGGCCCAGCGCAGCGCCCTGGCCCGGGCGCTGATCCGCGATGCCCCCGTGCTGCTGCTCGATGACTGTTTCTCCAGCGTCGACACCGAAACCGAGGAACGGATTCTCGCCGACCTGCGCGTGCTGCGCCGGAACAAGACCACCGTTCTGGTTTCCCACCGCGTCTCCACGGCACGGCATTGCGACCGCATCGTGGTGCTCGATGCCGGGCGGATTCTCGAGTCCGGCAGCCACGATGAACTGCTCGGCCGGGGCGGGTTCTACATGGAACTCGAGCGCATACAACGCGAAGGGGCCGGCGAATCGGACTACGGCGGCGCACCGCTCGGCGGCGTGCCGGCAATACGATAGACCATGGCGGAAGCAGCCCGAAGCGGCGCCAGGCGCGACCACTCCCTGTTCGATGCCGACCTGTCCGGTGCTGTGCTGAACACGCGCCTGCTGCGGCGCCTGCTCGCCTGGATGAAGCCCTACCGGATCACGTTCGCAGTCAGCGGGTTGCTGATTCTTGCGGCATCGACCTTCCAGGTGCTGCTGCCGATAATCGTCTCCCTGGTGGTGATCGACCACATCATACTCGGCGAAACCGAACACGCCGCGCCGGATCTCGGCATGGTCGAACTCACCGAGGGGCTGTCGGCCCTGATCGGCGCGCACCCGCTGCTGGCCGCCTGCCTGCTCTATGCGCTCGCGCAACTCTGTTGGGCGGTTTCCGGGCACGCCCACCGCCTGACCCTGACCAGTTCCGTCATCAACGGCCTGCGCGACCTGCGCCTGGACCTGTTCAGTCACCTGGAGCGTCGCCCCGCGTCGTTCTACGACCGGGTGGCGGTGGGCCGCGTCATGACCCGGGTGACCAACGATGTCGAGGCGCTGTATGAACTGCTGCGCGGGCTCGGCACGCTGATTGGCGAGTTCGTGCCGTTCCTGGTGGCGCTGACCATCATGCTGACCATCGACGTCGAACTGACCCTGATCCTGCTCATGGGCCTGCCTATCATGGGCTCCATCACCTGGTGGTTCCGCCGCACCACACGGGAGCTGTTCCGCCGGGTGCGCGCTTCCGTATCGGCACTCAACCAGAACATGCAGGAAAACCTGGCCGGACTGCAGGTCGTGCAGATTTCCGGCCGCGAGCAATACAACCTGAACCGCTACACCGAGATCAATCGCCGCAACCTGCGCAACGAACTCCGCTCGGGCCGCTGGGAAACCCTGTACGGCGCGCTCAACGACACCATGGCGCATGTCGCCATCGGCGTGGTGCTCTACTACGGCGCCGGTGAAGTCATCCAGGAGCGCATGTCGCTCGGCAGCGTCATCCTGTTCACGCGCTTCATCGACATGCTGTTTCACCCCATCGTCGCGCTCGGCGAGCAGACCAACATCCTGTTCCGCGCCATGGCCAGCGGCGAGCGCATATTCCAGGCGCTCGACTGGGACGAGCACGTGCGGGAACCCGAACGCCCGGCAGAGTTGCCGGAGCGGCTCGCAGGTACCATCGAGTTCCGCCGTGTCCAATTCGAATACGACCCGGGCGTGCCCGTGCTGCGCGACGTGTCGTTCGCCATTCGCCCGGGCGAAAAGCTCGCCATCGTCGGCCCCACCGGCTCCGGCAAGAGCACGCTGATCCGCCTGCTCGGCCGCTTCTACGACATCGACGACGACAACATCTTCCTGGACGGCCTGGACCTGAACCGCATCCACACCCGCGACCTGCGCCGGCGCATCGGCGTGGTGCTGCAGGACTTCCACATCTTTTCCGGCTCGATCGCCGACAACATCGCCCTGGGCGACCCCCGGATAACGCCGGATGCCGTCGTTCAGGCGGCCAAACGGGTCAATGCCCACGGCTTTGTCTCAGCCTTGCCCGACGGCTACCGTACCGAACTTGCGGAGCGCGGCCAGAACCTGTCCCAGGGCCAGCGCCAGCTGCTGGCCTTCGCCCGGGTGCTCGCCGCCGACCCGGAAATTCTCGTGCTCGATGAAGCCACCGCCTCGGTCGACACCGAGACCGAGCTGCTGATCCAGGATGCCCTGGCAAAACTCACCGCGGGGCGTACTTCCATACTGATCGCCCACCGCCTGCAAACCATCCAGCAGGCCGATCGCATCCTGGTGATGAATCAGGGGCGCGTGGAAGAAATGGGCACGCACAGCGAACTGCTGGCCAGCGGAGGGCTGTACGCCACGCTGCACGCCCTGCAGTTCCAGGACACCGACCGTTCCGGCACCCCCTGACGCCGCACCGCATGGCCGCTCGGTGGTTGGAGAGCCCGCATCGCCAGAGGTTTGTTCCCTGACAGTCGCCACCCCGGCGCGAAGCGGCACTGACGGGTTGAAAACGATGCCCGGCTGAACGAAACGGGCGGGTGCGTTATCAGACCATGCTGACCGGTACCTGGGACAGCCCGAGGTTGTTGCCGTCGAGAATACGGTCTGCCCGGTAGCTCGAACGCACCAGCGGGCCGGATGCCACCTCCATGAAGCCCAGCGACAACCCCAGCAACCGGTACTCCTCGAACTCCTCCGGAGGCACCCAGCGCGCCACCGGCAGGTGATTGACGGTCGGGCGCAGGTACTGGCCGAGGGTCAGCAGGTCCACGCGGTTGGCGCGCAGGTCCTGCATCGTCTCCCGGACCTCGCCGGCGCGCTCGCCCAGGCCCAGCATCAGGCTCGACTTGGTCAGCACCTCGGGGCGATGCCGCTTGGCATGGGCCAGCACATCGAGCGTCTGGCGGTAGCCCGCGCGCGGGTCGCGCACCGGGTGTGTCAGGCGCCGCACCGTCTCGATATTCTGGGCGAACACCTGCACGCCCGCATCGACCACCGTTTCAACCGCAGCCGCATCGCCGCCGAAGTCCGGGGTCAATGCCTCCACGGCGGTTTGCGGATTGGCCGCCTTGATGGCCCGGATACAGGCCGCGTAGTGGGCGGCGCCGCCGTCGGCCAGATCGTCCCGGTCCACCGAAGTCAGCACCACGTAACGCAGTTGCATCAAGCGCACCGATTCGGCGGCGGAGCGGGGTTCGTCGGCATCGAGCCAGCCGTTGGGGTTGCCGGTGTCGACCGCGCAGAAGTTGCAGGCGCGGGTGCAGACGCTGCCCATCAGCATCAGCGTGGCCGTGCCGTTCTGCCAGCACTCGCCGATATTGGGGCAGTGCGACTCCTCGCAGACCGTCGCCAGGCGGTGGCTCCTTACGGTGTTTCGCACGCTCTGATAACGCGCACCGCCCCCCGCCCGGACGCGTAGCCAGGGAGGCTTGCGCCCGGTGGGAAACTGCTCGCCGGCCCTTGCCTTGACGCCGTCCTTGATGGCCGCGAAACCCTGGGGCGTGCGGAACTTCTCGCCGCTTCGCGCCTGCGCCTGGGGTGTACCGGAATCAGCCATGCTGCCATTCTACTCCGCGCAATAACCAGTATCATGTGCCCGAATCCAGCGACGGGAGGCACCGATGGGCATAGACAGCGAACAGGCGGCAGACCGCCGACAGAAAAGCAACGGCGAGATCGCCGCCGAATTGAACAGAAAGGGCCACCTGGCATTCTGCTGGGACGACCTGGACAAACTCACCCTTTCAAACGGAATCCAGACCAGCCTGTATCGCGTTGGGCTGCCTGACGAGCCGTCGTCACCAACGGTTTTCAAGGTCTACTACCCCCCGGACTGCCTGATCGAAGCCCATACGCATGAGTGCGACTACACCGAAATCCTGCTGGAAGGCACCCAGAAGGTGGGCGCCACCTGGCACCGGGCCGGCGACATCCGCATCGGCCTCGCCAACCGCGGCTACGGGCCATTGCTGGCCGGGCCGGAGGGCTGCACGGTACTGTTCTTCTTCGCCGACGGACGCTGGCCGGCCATCACCATCGGCAACAACGACGGCAGCACCCTGGCCAGCGATGAAATCGAACACCACGTACAACAAAGACACGTCGGGTGACCGGTTGGTTCCATGTTCGACCCATTCCTGCCAAGCGATGTCCCGGCCACGCCGATTGAACTGGTCGCCAACGACGAATTCGACCGCTGGCTGGCGGAACAGTCCGCGGCGAACCGGCTGGCGGCAGGCCGGCAGTGCTTCCGCGCCGAGCCCGGGCAGACCTGCTGGCTCGCCGACCCCGACCGGGTAGCGGCCGGCTGGGGCGGCAAACCGTCACTGGCCTGCCTGGGCGGGTTGCCGTTCATGCTTGGCGAGGGCGAATACCGCATGGGCAGCGAGGTGGACGAGTTGCAGCTGCTGGGCTGGGGCGTCGGCTGCTATCAGTTCACGCGCTACCGGAATCAGACCCGGGCTCCGGCGCGCCTGGCATTGCCCGACCATGCCCGCCCCGAGCGGCTGGCCAACCTGGTGGCCGCGGTAACGCTGGCGCGCGATCTCATCAACATGCCGGCGGGTGACCTGCAGCCGACGCAACTCGCCGACGAGATCGGCCAGGTGGCTGACACGCACGGCGCCGATTGCCGCATTACCGTCGGCGACGACCTGCTGCACGAGGGCTTCGCAGCGATCCACGCCGTCGGCCGGGCCGCCGCGGACGCCCCGCGCCTGGTGGATGTGCGCTGGGGCGAGCCGCATTGGCCGCTGATTGCCGTGGTCGGCAAGGGCGTCTGCTTTGACAGCGGCGGCCTCGACATCAAGACCGCAGCCGGCATGCGCATCATGAAAAAAGACATGGGCGGCGCCGCCAGCGCGCTGGGCCTGGCGCAACTGATCATGGCCGAGCAACTGCCCGTGCGGCTGCGCCTGCTGATTCCCGCCGTGGAAAACGCCATAGCGGGCAATGCCTACCGCCCCGGGGACATACTCAACACCTACGCCGGGCTGACCGTCGAAGTGGACAACACCGATGCCGAGGGGCGCCTGATACTCTGCGATGCCCTGGCACTGGCCAGCGAGGAACAACCGGAACTGATCGTCGACTTTGCCACGCTTACCGGGGCTGCCCGGGTCGCGGTGGGCACGGAAGTCTCCGCCCTGTTCTGCAGCGACGATGCCCTTGCCGCCGACATCGCCGCGGCCGGCAGGGCCGTCGACGACCCGGTGTGGCCGATGCCCCTGCACGACGGCTACGAACACCTGCTCAGCAGCCGGGTGGCCGATACACTGAACTCGGCGAGTTCCCCCTACGCCGGCGCGATCACCGCGGCGCTGTCTCTGCGCAAGTTCGCGGGAACGGGCGACTGGGCCCACTTCGACCTGATGGGTTACAACCTGCGCAAGCGGCCCGGGCGCCCCGAAGGCGGCGAGGCCATGGCGATGCGCGCCGTCTTTCACTATCTCGAACAGCGGTTTCGACCGTGACCACAACAGTGTATAAAGCCGCCGGCAACGGCCCGGCAACAGCAACAGGTACCGAGTTGAGGCGAAGCGCAATGGCTGCCGAATTCAAGCAACTGGAATCTGCCGCGGACGGCACCACGCGGCCTCTCAAGGAGGTTCTCGATGGCCTGCGCTACAACGAGCGCGGGCTGCTGACAGCCATCGCCCAGGACGCCGACAGCGGCCAGGTACTGATGTTGGCGGAAACCGGCTATGCCTGGTACTTCTCGCGCAGCCGGCAAAAGCTGTGGTGGAAGGGCGAAACTTCCGGCCACACGCAGAAAGTCGTCGACCTGCGTTTCGACTGCGATGGCGATGCGATCCTGATGCGGGTGCAACAGGCCGGTTCGGCCTGCCATACCTACCGGCCAAGCTGCTTCTACCTGCGCGTGGACGGCGACCAGGTTCGCATCCTGGGCGATGCCGGCAAGGAATACTGATGGGCGGCCCCCAGGCCCTGGGGCAGGGGTCCTCGTGATGCATCCCTGGCTCGCATAGGCAACCACTATGCAACTGAAACTGCACAACACTCAGTCGGGACGCAAGGAAGTCTTTCGTCCGATAGATCCCGCGCGCATCACCATGTACGTGTGCGGGCCGACCGTGTACGGCAACGTGCACATCGGCAACGGGCGGCCAGCGGTGGTGTTCGATGTGCTCTACCGGCTGCTGCGAGTGCTCTACCCAAGGGTGGTCTACGCCTGCAACGTTACCGACGTGGACGACAAGATCAACCGGCAGGCGCTCGCCAACAACGAACCGATCGGGGCGCTGGCCGAGCGCTTTACCCTAGCCTACAACGAAGACATTGCAGCGCTCGGCGTACTCGACGACGGTTTGCAGCCACGCGCCACCGAGCACATCGCCGAAATCATCGCCATGATCGGCGAACTCACCGGCAAGGGGTTCGCCTACGAAGCCGACGGGCACGTGCTTTTCCACGTACCGGCCGACCCGCACTACGGCAGCCTGTCGAAGCGCTCACTGGAAGACATGCTCGACGGCGCCAGGGTCGAAGTGGCGCCATACAAGCGCGATCCCAAGGATTTCGTGCTGTGGAAGCCCTCCACGCCGGAACTGCCCGGCTGGGACAGTCCCTGGGGCCGTGGCCGCCCCGGCTGGCACATCGAGTGCTCGGCCATGATTCGCCGGCACCTCGGCAAAAGCATCGATATCCACGGCGGCGGCTCTGACCTGACTTTTCCGCATCACGAAAACGAGGCGGCGCAAAGCCGCTGCGCTAACGACAGCGCCGAATACGTGCGTTACTGGCTGCACAACGGCATGTTGACGCTGGGCGAAGAAAAGATGGCCAAGTCGGTGGGCAACATCGTCACCATCAGGGCGCTGCGTGAAAGCCACGCCGGTGAAACCCTGCGCTACGCGCTGCTTTCCGGCCAGTACCGCTCGCCACTGGCCTGGTCGGATGCGCTACTCGGCCAGGCCCGCCGCAGCCTCGATGCCCTGTACCAGGCCTTGCGCGGCAGCGATGCGCCCGGGGCCGAGCAACTCACCGATGTTCGGCACGGCAAAGCCTCCGATTTCCCGCAACCTGTGCTTGCGGCGCTGCTGGACGACCTGAATACGCCGGCGGCACTGGCGGCCATGCACGGCATCGCCGCCGAACTCAACAAGGCGACCGAGCCGGCGCAGATACAACGGCAGCGGCAGCGGCTGCTGCGGGGCGGATGGCTGCTGGGCCTGCTCGCCGATACCCCGGATGCCTGGTTCCAGCGGTCCACCCACACAGGCTCCTCGGCCATGACCGCCGAAGCCATAGAAGCCCTGATTGAACAGCGCGCAGCGGCGCGACGCGCCGGCGACTATGCCCATGCCGACCACATTCGCGATGAACTGGCCAGCGCCGGAGTCGAACTCGAAGACAGCCGCCAGGGTACGCTCTGGAAACGCGTCACTTGAAATCGACCTCGTAGCGGGGAACCCTTCACCGATTGCGTGGTCCAACTGCGGCAATCAATCGGACAAGTAGCATCGGCCAGGCTTTGGGGGGAACGGAAGCCATGGACACGCCTACCGGTATTGCACAAGCGACCTCCGATAGCCTCTCCCGCTCTGCACAATCGCTGGCCGGTCCGCCAGCCCGGGGCGGTTCTCCCGGCAGGCAGGTGAGGTTCGCGACCGGCGACACAGCAGGCGTTTCCCTGCAATCCGGTGCTGAAGCGTCCACGCCCACTACCCCGGAACGCCGCGGTCTGCGTTCCAGGTTTATCAGCGCCATTCGATCCCTGTTCAGCCGGCGGCACGTCTACTCGCCAAACCCTGCCCCGAGAAGCATGCGGCGGCGAGCATCGGATCCCGCCCTTCCAGTCACGCAAAAGCCACCCCCCCGGTCCCCGTCCGCCGTCTCGTTGCCGCCCACCGGGTCTCCGCGGCGCCCGCAGCAATACCTTTCACCATCGCCCGTGTTTCGGCCGACAATTCATCGAGTCATGGTGCAAGAAGGGTCGCAGACAGCAACCCGGCCGCCGCCTTCGCCATCCGGTTTTTCTTCCCCCTCACCGGCGCCGCTGCCAACGCCCCGTTGGCTGGCGCTGGAAATACGCCAGTCAGCGGTCTTCGCCGAAGACGTCGATGAGCCGGACATCGCCACAGACCCGTACGCCGACCCGGTGTGCAAATCCCGTGCGCGGGCGCTCGGCTACCTGCGCCGGGCCCGGGTCGAAAATCCGCACGAAACACTGGTCCGTCTTTATAACGAGTGCCTGCCCAATGAACCGAATTTCGCGGATGAAATTCGTGCCCAGAAAGCCGGCTATGAGCAGTCGCAGTGCATGAAAGCCTATTTGAAAGCCGTGGACACCATCGTCGGAGAGGAGGACTACGACAGATTTGTGGACCTGTATAAACAAGGCCGCACCGAAGAGGATCGACAACGACTCGGTGGCGAGGCGTATTCAAGATTCCTCACCGAAATTTCCCCGTTTCAAGTGCCGACGCCAGAGCAATACCTCGACAGGTATAACGATTATCCGCTCGACGTACACGAAGACGTCCGCCAAAGGGCTTACGAACTGGCCAAGACGCTTACGCTGACTTCACCCCCCCGCCACAGCGAAGCGGTTGCGGCCGAGTTGCGGTACCAACAGCCCGAAGAGCCGATGCAATAGGCTCAAGAAGCCTATCTCGACCTATTCATGGCTAGGAGCGGAGCCTGCGCAGCAGGCGGCTGTTTGCGCCGAAATTCCTGCGCAAAAAATCCATCTGGTCACCCAGTATGCGGCCGCTGTTGATGAGCGCCAGATACTCGGAAAAGTTGGGCACATAGGGCAGCGCCAGCAACTGCATGCCGCACTCGTGCAGCAACCGGTTGCCCTTGTGGTGGTTGCAGCGCCGGCAGGCGGCCACGCAGTTGTCCCACGAATCCAGGCCGCCCCGGGAAGTGGGCACGACGTGGTCACGGGTCAGTTCGCTGTCACTCAGGCGCTTTGCGCAATACAGGCAGGTGTTGCGGTCGCGCCCGAACAGCGCCTGGTTGGTCAGCGGCGGCACGTTCCGTGAGGGCGGCTTGACCTGGCCATTGCAGGCAACGATAGCGTGGATTTGCATGCCACTCGGGCTGCCATCGAAGCGGGAGTGGCCGCCGCGAATGTGCAGTACCGGGTCGCCCAGCGTCCACACCACAATTTCCCTGGCGTACAGGCACACCGCTTCCTGCCAGCTGACCCAGTCCACGGGCCGGCCGGCAATATCCAACCGCAGGATGCGGGGTATACGGTCGTAGCAATCTACCGTGGCGATCATTGCAGGCGCCCGCCAAATTACGGCTATCTATCCCAAGGCGCGCGTATCATGACGAAAGAGCGAAGCAGGTTCAACGGCCAAAGCGCACTACCCGGGCAACGGCGATGGCCACAACCGGGCCAGCTTTGACAGCCAACGGGGCAGCAGGCAAAGTGCCCCCGCCATGAGAACGCTCTGCTGGTCAATCGTCTGTGTTCTGGTGCTCGCGGGCTGCGGTTCCAGGGGGCCGGCGAAAACCGACACACCCGCCGGACAGGGCGACGACTGGGTGTGCCAGCCGGACGGCGATGGTTGGCAATGCGACCGCGGCGCGCAACCACCCGCATCTCCCGAGCAACCGGTATCAGGCTAGCGGCCTGCCAACCGGGCTCAAGTGAAAAGCCGGGCGCGGCATTCCCTCGGGCGTTCTACAGCGCTGCCAGAATGGCTTCCGCCTTGCTCGCTTCGAGCGCCCCGCCAACCTCCACGGCAAGCGTGGTGACGGTGCCGTCATCGACGACCATCGCAAAACGCTGCGAGCGCGCGCCCAGGCCGAAGCCGGAGCCATCGAGTTCGAGCCCGAGCGCCTTGGTGAAGTCGCCATTGCCGTCACCCACCATCACCAGTTCCTCGGCATTCTTGTCCTTGCCCCAGCTATCCATGACAAAGGCATCGTTCACCGCCATGCAGACGATGCTGTCCACGCCCTTGGCCTTGATGGCATCGGCATTAACCACATAACCGGGCAAATGATCGTTGGAACAGGTTGGCGTGTAGGCGCCGGGTACCGCGAACAACACGACCTTCCTGCCCGAAAACAGGTCATCGGTGGAAACCGGCGTCGGCCGGCCGTCCCGCAGAATGTGCATGGTGGCGTCGGGGAGCTTGTCGCCTTCTTGAATGGCCATAATTCTTCCTTAGTGCAGATATGTGTGATTGGTACAAGGGATGGGTCGAACCGCCAAGTTTGCGCATTGGTCCGGGGCGGGTCAATGCCCGGGCCGGCTGCAGTCGCCGACAGCGAGGCCCGGCCCGCCCAGTGGGCGCCTTGGGCGAGGCGGCCGCCGCCAGTCAGCGCCAGGCGAACGCGGGCTGTTCGAAATGCGCGATTCTGGTGTGCCGGCCGAGCAGGCAGACTTCCCGAAACTGGTAAAGCAATGCCCCGGTCGGCGCCGCAATCCAGCTGTCGCCCACCGGCATGCGCAGCACCGGGTGCTCGCTGCCCGCCACCTCATCCAGCACCGGAGCATCCTGTCTCAACAATTCCTGCAACGGTATGCGGTGCACGGAAGCCACCTCCTGCGGGTTGGGGCGCGTCTGCAGCCGGGGGCCTCCCCACACCACGACCGGCGTCATCACGAATCCCGACCGGGTTACGAAATCATCGAGAACGCCCAACACCCGGTCTTCACCAAGCTGCACGTCAATCTCCTCGCGCATCTCGCGCAGCGCCGTCCGTACCGGCGTTTCGCCCCGGTCCAGGCGCCCGCCCGGCAGCGCCCACTGCCCCGGATGATCGCGCAGCCGCGATGAGCGCCGTGTCAGGATAAGCGCCGCATCGGGTTGCCAACTGTCAAACTGCCGCAGGCCGTCCAGATCGGGGCCCTGGGCGACATCGGTAACGGTGAGCGCCACGGCGGCGTGGTGCGCATCGTCCACCTTGTTGTCGATCGCCTCGAACCCGCTCAGGTTCTCGACGATCCGCCGCCGAAGAGGGTCGTCGCATCGCATGACGCCACCATACGGCCTTAGTCAACCGAGTGCACGAATCGGCACCGGGGGCAGCCGAATCCGCGCAGCGCATGCCCGCTTTCTCCGGGTAGTAACCGGCCCGCTCCCTGGTTCTGCGCGTGTCGTGCGCCGGGCCGGTAAAATGGGGGCCGACAACCAGGCGGAGTTTCTCCTGAACGCCATAAACGAGCGCGGGGCCCTTGTGTTCGGGCTGTTGGCCACACTCGGGTGGTCCACGGTGGCAACCGGATTCAAGCTGGGCCTGGGCATCGTCGAGCCCGTTCAGCTGCTGCTGCTCGGCAGCATCGTTTCCGCCTGCGTATTCTGGTGCGCGGCGCTGCCCGGGGCTCGCTACCGGCTGCCGGTCAAGTCCGTCGGTATCGCGGCGCTGGCCGGCGCCATGAACCCCTGCGCCTTCTATCTCGTGCTGTTCGAAGCCTACGACCGGCTGCCCGCGCAGATCGCGCAACCGCTCAACTACACCTGGGCGATCACCCTGGCCATCCTCGCATGGCCGATACTCGGCCAGCGACTCAACCGCCGGACAATCGCGGGCATCCTGTTGAGCTATGCAGGCGTGGTCATACTGCTGACACAGGGCCGGCTCGATGCACCGCCCGCCATCGACTGGGTCGGCGTTGCACTGGCGCTCGGCAGCACGCTGGTCTGGGCAAGCTACTGGCTGATGAACACGCGCATGACAGTCGACCCGATCGGGCTGATGGCCTGGGGTTTCTCGTTCGGCACGCTCTACGTTGGCCTGCTCTGTCTGCTCGGCCCGGGATTGCCGCCCTTGTCCGTGCAGACCGGCCTTTACGGTGCCTGGGTAGGCCTGCTCGAGATGGGCCTGACCTACCTGGTCTGGCAGCGCGCACTGCGCCTCACGGAGCACGCCGGGCGCATTGGCCAACTGGTGTTTCTGGCGCCGTTCCTGTCGTTCGTGCTGATCGCCACCGTGCTGGGCGAGACCATACACTTCACGTCCTGGGCCGGGCTCGCGGTGATCGTTGCCGGCCTGGCCGTGACCCGGCCCGGGGCCACAGCGCCCCCGCCATGACGAGGGCGCTTTGTCCGGGGCGGTATGGGCGCTATAGGCGCTATAGCGGGGGCGCTATAGGCGCTATAGCG
>CAZNFI010000012.1:3764-17667 GCA_964572185.1 uncultured Pseudomonadales bacterium | reverse complement strand
GGGGCGGTATGGGCGCTATAGGCGCTATAGCGGGGGCGCTATAGGCGCTATAGCGAGGGCGCTATAGGCGCTATAGGCGCTATAGCGGGGGCGCTATAGCGGGGGCGCTATAGCGGGGGCGCTATAGGCGCTATAGCGAGGGCGCTATAGCGTTGGCAGCCAATTCCTGATCGCCCGGCCGATCTCCTCCGGGGAGTCTTCCTGAATGAAATGACTGCCCTTGACGGTCAATTCGGTCTGGTTCGGCCAACTCCTGCAGTACTCGCGCACCGCCCCGGTGATAAGCGCGCCCGGCTCGGCATTGATGAACAGCTTCGGAACGTCCGAGCTGCAAAGCCACTCGGCATAGTTGGCGGCAATGGCGGTCACGTCTTCGGGTTCGCCATCAATGGGAATCTGCCGCGGCCAGGTCAGCGTCGGCCGGCGGCTCTCTCCAGGCTCCGTATAGGGCCGCCGGTATTCGTTCATCTCTTCATCGGAGAGTTTGCGCAGGATCGACCCCGGCAGCACGTTCTCGACGAAGACGTTCTTCTGCAACACCATCTGCTCTCCGGCCGGCGACCGGAACGCCTGGAAAACCGGCCTGGCGGCGGCGGGAAACTCGTCCCAGGAAACGGGCCGGACAATGGCTTCCATGTAACAGATGCCGCGCACCGATTCCCGGTTGCGGTTGGCCCAGTGAAAGCCGAGCGCCGAACCCCAGTCGTGCACGACCAGGGCGACCCGCTCTTCGATTCCCAGCGCATCGATCGCTGCATCGAGGTAACGGCTGTGCTCGACAAACGTATACCGGTCCGGGCCCGGGTCATCGAGCTTTTCGGAATCGCCCATGCCGATCAGGTCGAACGCCACACAGCGGCCCAGGTCGATGACCTGGGGCATGATGTTGCGCCACAGGTAGGATGAGGTGGGATTGCCATGCAGGAAGACGATGGGCTCGCCCGCGCCCATTTCCACATAGGCAATCTTCTTGCCGAGCACCTTGACGGTCTTTTTCTTGGCCATGGGGACGGGTTGCATCGCGCTATTCTCCCTTGAACGCCGGTTTTCGTTTTTCCAGGAAGGCGTGTATGCCTTCCTGGCCATCGGTTCCCACCACCATGTCGGCGATGGTCCGGGCTTCCAGTTCCATCTGCGATTCCAGCGTCTGCTCGAAGGTGCCGTTCAACAGCGTCTTCACCCCGCCGAATGCCGCGGTCGGCCCATTGGCCAGTTGCCCGGCCAGCTCCCGGGCGCGCGGCAACACCTCGGCGTCCGGCACCACTTCGTTCACCACCGTCCACTCCAGCGCCTCGGCGCTGCTCAGCACGCGGTTGGTCAACATCAGTTCCCGGGCGCGCCGGTCGCCGATCTTGCGCGGCATGAAAAAGGTCGAACTGCCGTCCGGCGACAACCCGGCCCTGGTGTAAGCCATGGTGAATACCGCCGACTCGGCGGCGACAGCCAGATCGCAGGCCATGACCAGGCTCATGCCGGCCCCGGCGGCCGTGCCGTTGATCGCGCCGACGACCGGCGCGCTGGTGCGCGCCAGGCGGGACAGGCCCATGTGCAGGTCACCGGCCATCGTCATGATGAGCCGACGCGCGCCCTCGCCCGCCGCCGCGAACGACGACAGGTCGCCGCCCGCGCAGAACATTTTACCGGCCCCGGTGAGCACCACGGCGCGCACTGCCGGGTCGGCATCGGCAGCCTCGGCAACCGCCCGGAATTCCCTGGCGCCCAGCGGACTCATGGCATTCGCGGCGCGCGGCGTGTTGAAGGTGATGGTGGCGACGCTATCCGCCACTTCGTAGATCAGCGTCTCGTAACTCATGGATTCCCCCGGCAAAGCCCAGAACAAGATGGTGGTACCGAGCGGCGGTTTTACCGCATTACCGCTGCCCGCAGCAAATGGGCGGGACTGTGAGGTACCATTTAACGGTGAAAGCCCTGCTGAAAGACCCGCTGGTGCTGTTTCTGGCGCTCGGTGTGGCGATCTTCTGGATTGCCGCCCTGAGTTCCGACAAGTACGGCAGCGAACTGATCGAAGTCGGCGCGCCGGATATCAATCGGCTGCAGGACCAGTGGCAGGCACAGATGGGCCGCGTGCCGACAGCGGAAGAACTCGATGGGCTGATCGAGCAGTTCATTCGCGAGGAGGTGTATTTCCGCGAGGCGCAAAAGCTCTCCCTTGAGGACGGCGACATCATCGTACGCCGGCGGCTGGTGCAGAAACTGCGCTTTCTCACCGAGGACATCGCCACCGGCCAGGCACCCGCCGAGGCCGACCTGCTGGCCTGGTACGACACGCATTCAGATCGCTACCGGCGTCCCACCCGCTACAGTTTCAGCCACCGCTATTTCTCCACCGACCGCCGCGAAGACGCCCGCAGTGATGCACAGGCCGCGCTGGCCGACCCGGAGAGCGCCGGCGACCCCTTCATGCTGCAGCGGTCGTACGCGGCGCGTTCCGCGCGGGAAATCGGCAACCTGTTCGGCACCGGCTTCGCCGAGGCGCTGGCCGCCCTGACACCTGCGCCCGGCTGGCAGGGGCCGATTCGCTCCGCCTACGGCTGGCACCTGGTACAGCTCGATGCCCGCCTGCCGGCCTATCTGCCACCGTTTGAGGAAGTCTCGAAGCAGGTCACAAGCGATGTGAACACAGAGCGACGGGAACAGGCGAACGAAGCCTTTTACCAGGCACTGCTGCAACGATACGAGGTGCGCCGGCCCTGATGCGCACTGGTCTGGGAAGCTGCCCGCGCCGGTCCGGCAGGCTGGCACAAGCGCTGCTGCTGCTGATGCTTGCGGCGGCGCCGGTACAGGCTCACGAAGTTCGACCGGCCTACCTGCAGATCGCCGAAACCGAGCCTGGGGTTTTCTCGGTGTTGTGGAAGCAGCCCATACTGCAGGATCGCAGGCTGCCGATCGACCCGATCCTGCCCGAGGAATGCACGCCCGTCACGCCGGTGATTCGGGAGGTGACCGGCAGCGCGCTGCTGCAGAGCTGGACGGTCGAGTGCCCGCTGCGCGAGGGTTCCATTCACATCAATGGCCTGTCACGCACCATCACCGACGTGATGGTGGAATTGAGCCGCCTCGACGGTGAAGCCGCCACCCACCTGTTGCGCCCCAACTCGCCGTCGCTGAGCCTGGAAGACCCGAGCCCACAAGTTGCCGCCTATTTCATCCTCGGCGTGGAGCACCTCGTGTTCGGCATCGATCACGTACTGTTCGTGATCGGCCTGGTGCTGTTCATTCCGAACCGTTGGGCATTGCTCAAGACCATCACCGCCTTCACCCTGGCCCACAGCATCACCCTGGCCCTGTCGGTGCTGGAACTGGTGCGGCTGCCCCAGGCACCGGTGGAAGCGGTTATCGCCCTGTCCATCCTGTTTCTGGCCCGTGAGTTGACCCTGCCCGAAGCGGCCCGCTCCGCACTAACCCGCGGCCGCCCGTGGGTGATGGCCCTGTTGTTCGGCCTGCTGCACGGTTTCGGTTTCGCCGGTGCATTGGCCGATATCGGCCTGCCGCGCGATCAGCTTGCCCTGGCGTTGTTCCTGTTTAACGTGGGCATCGAGATCGGCCAGATCGCCATCATCGCAGCACTGCTGGCGCTGCTGTGGCTGGCCCGGCGCCTGGCCGGAAACATCGCCATGGCAGAGCGGCTGTTCATTTACAGCATGGGATCGCTGGCCGCCTTCTGGACCATCGACCGGTTCGTCCTTATTCTCTGAGGCAATGGAGGAATCGCCATGCATCGACCAGTTTCCGTCACCCTTCTTGCCGTCGCGCTGTTTGCGGCGGGCTGTGAACGGCAAGGCGAAGCCCCCGCAGGCGCCGGCCAGGGCTTCGAAGAACCTTTCCGCCTGCAACTCGAAACCGCCTCACCCGGCGATGTCATCACGGTTCCGGAAGGCACATTCAGCTTTCGGCGCGGCCTGACCCTGACCGCGGACGGCATCACGATTCGCGGCGCCGGCATGGGCAGGTCCATCCTGAGTTTCAGCGAACAGGTGGCCGGCGCCGAGGGCCTGCTGGTTACCGGCAGCGATTTCACCATCGAAGACCTGGCCATCGAGGACGCGGTGGGCGATGCGCTGAAGATCAATGGCGGGCGCAACATCACCGTGCGCCGCGTGCGCACCGAATGGACCAATGGCCCGGCCACCGAGAACGGCGCCTACGGCATCTACCCGGTGCAGACCGAGAACACGCTGCTCGACGAGTGCGTGGCCATCGGCGCATCCGATGCGGGCCTGTATGTCGGCCAGTCGCGCAATGTCATCGTGCGCAACAGCCGTGCCGAATACAACGTAGCCGGCATAGAGATCGAGAATACCGTGCACGCCGATGTCTACGGCAACACCACGACCAACAACACCGGCGGCATACTGGTATTCAACATGCCCGACCTGCCGCTGGCCGGACACAGCACGCGCGTATTCGACAACGACATCGTCGACAACAACACGCCCAATTTCGGGGTGCCCGGCACCCCGGTCGCGGGGATTCCCGCCGGTTCCGGCGTAGTGGTCAATGCCAACGACAAGGTCGAGATCTTCGACAACCGCATTGTCGGCCACCGTACCGCCAATGTACTGATCTCCAGCTACTTCAGCACCAGCTACGTCGGCGAACACGAGCAGAGCGCGGTTTTCGACCCATTCCCGGAAACCATCTACATCTACGGCAACAGCTTCGGTGCGGGTGGCGGTGCGCCGGACATACCCGAACTGGAGACCGTTCGCGCGGCGCTGTACGGCGAGACCGGCGGTTTTCCCGATATCGTCTGGGACGGCATGCAGAACCCGGAGTCGGCCGGCGCCGAGTACGCAATCTGCGTAGACAACGGCGACGCACTGGTGCTCGACCTCGATGGCGAAAACGGTTACGCGAACCCGGGCACCAACAGGAGCGCGCACACCTGCAGTCACGAGAAACTCGTCGCGGTAACGCTCGCCGGTGCTTAGCCCGCATATTGCGCCAAGGGCCGCGATCATCGCGCCGGATTTTGCCCTTCTGCGCGTGCTCGCGACCCCAAGCATAGCCCCGCCTATGGTGGAGGGAGCCTGTGCGCGCAGAAGGGCAAAAGACAAGCGAGGGCGCGGCCAGCGCAGTTTGTACCTGGAAAATCGCCGCGAATTCCAAACAAAATTGAGCCAATACAAACAAAACTCGGCAATAGAACAAGCGGCTTGGTGCAATATGCGGGTTAGCCCGACCCGTTCATGACTGAACGTAAAGAGCCTGGCCAGAGCGGTAAAGCACTGGCTGCGCGGAGCAAGAGCGCGCTTACCGCGCTTGACATCACGTTGAGCACGCCAAGGGAGCAGGGCCGGTGATTTCGCTGCTTTTGACGGCGGCAGTAGTTTTTTTGATGAACAGGCCGGGTTAGGACGAGACCGGCAAGGTGCCGATTTACCGAACGCGCCGGTTACGGCAAGGCGCCCCCGTTTCCGGCAGGTTGAGGCCGATCACGCGCCTGGCGCGCATCGGTTGCCTGTCGGCGATCACCGCACTTGGCGCCTGCTCACCAACCCCCGAGGTCACCTTCCATGCCACCGCCGACTACCCGGAGCGGCTGTCGGCCTGGGGAGTGATCCAGCAACGCGGCGGCCGGCTGGTACTCGGCAGGGACGTACTCGCCTACGATGTCAACACGCCTCTTTTCATGGACTACGCGCTGAAGCTGCGCACGATCTGGATGCCCGGCGGGGTCGATGCCCGGTTCCATGCCGACCGGACCTATGCCATGCCGACCGGCACCATACTCTCCAAGACGTTCTTCTACCCGTTGCGTGACGGCATGGCCCTGGCAGCGCCCGGTTGGGACGGCGACATCGGCGGCCTGGACCTGAAGCAGACACGCGCCATCGAGACCCGGCTGCTGGTCAGGCAGGCATCCGGTTGGGAAGCCGTGCCCTACGTCTGGCGGGGCAACGATGCCTTGCTGACCATTACCGGCGAGGTACAGGCTTTCGACCTGCTGCACAACGGCGGCACGACGCCGCTGAACTACATCGTGCCCACCCGCAACGACTGTGCGACCTGCCACGCCACCGGCAACGATGCCGAACTGCTGCCGATCGGCATCACCACCAGGCAACTGAACCGCGGCTATCACGGCGCTTCCGGCAACCAGCTCGAACAGTGGCAACTTCTGGGGCTGCTGGCCGGCGTACCGCCACGTTCCGGTTGGGCACGCAACGCTGACTGGCGCGACCCGCATGAACCGCTGCCGCACCGGGCTCGCTCCTATCTCGACGCCAACTGCGGTCACTGCCACAATCCGCACAGTGCCACCGACACTTCCGGCCTGTGGCTCGACTACCGGGAACACCCGCCGCGCCGCATGGGGCTGTGCAAGCCGCCCATTGCCGCCGGCCGAGGCACCGGCGGCCGGCTGTGGTCGATAGTGCCCGGCCGGCCGGATGCATCCATTCTGACCTTCCGAATGGCGACCACCGACCCGGGCATGCGCATGCCTGAACTCGGTCGCACGCTGGCCGACCAGGAGGCGGTGGCAACCGTCAGCGCCTGGGTCGAATCGCTGCAGGGCGCTTGCGGGTAAAGATCAGCGTCGAACGCGGTGCGCGCATCGGACCGGGCCCGGTCTACTCGTACCCCGGCTCCGGCTCCGTCGGGAACGACAAGTCAGGCGAATGCGAAAAACAGCAGGCCGCCGATGCCCCCGATCACGTAGTGGCGCCTGAGGAAGGCGCGGTCGAGGTGCGCGAATGCCTGTGCGGGCCGCACGCGGCCGCTTGCCGTGCGGGCGATGATCGGCCACTCGATGACACTGGCGAAAACCGCGAACGCCAGCGCGCTGCTGACAAAGACCGATTGTGCCAGGGTATTCATCGGCACAAGCAGAAAAGCGGCGGCAAACGCCGACCAGTGCGCCACATTGCCGCCGGCACTCATGCTGGCAAACTGCCGCAGGCTGTTTTTCTCCAGGTCGAAGTTGAAGCGGAAGAAAGCCAGGCCCGCAAGCTTCACCCGCGGGGCGATGGCGCCGGACAGCTTGGCGCCCGCGTAGTGCCCCCATTCGTGCAGCAGGCTGGCGATGACCCACCCGGCGATCATGGCCGCACCGACCGCGGTCACGTGGGCCAGCCCGAGGCCCGAAGCGGCGGCCCAGGTCTCGGCGCCGCCGAACAGGGCAAGCGCCGCCACGATGGTGGCTGCATCCTTGAGCAGCATGCCTCCCGGCGCCGGTTCCCGGTCCGCTGCATCGTTCAGTCCTTCGAACGCGTCGTCCGCCATGGGAAAACCCCCTCTTCAATCATGCCATGCAAACAGTGTGCGCCGAGCCGGCCTGCGGATGCTGTCCGCTCTCGCCCAGGCGCCCGGTGCGCCCCGGTGACCAGGGCAGCGCCCCGTCAAACCGGAATCTTAACACCCGACGCCTTTGGTAATTCGCCGGATGCGCGTGTATCTTCGCGCCTGCCCCCAACCTGAAAGCCCGACCTATGGCGCGCATCGCAACGGTCCGCTGTCATGAGATCAGCGAAGACATCGGCTCGGTAATGCTGGACGAGATCGATCTGCCCGATCCGCGGCCCGGCGAAGTGCAGGTGCGCACGAAGGCCTGCGCCGTGAATTTTCCCGACCTGCTGATGATCCAGGGGGCTTACCAGCACAAACCGCCGCTGCCCTTTGCACCGGGTGGCGAAGCAGCGGGCGACGTGGCGGCGGTGGGGGCCGGGGTCACCCACCTCAAGGAAGGCGATGCGGTCTGTTTCGGGTCGCGGGCCGGCGGTTTCGCCGAGGCGCTGAACCTTGCGGCCAGCGAGGTGGAGCCCATTCCGGCCGGCATGACCTATGCCAAGGCGGCGTCCTATCGCACTGCCTACCTCACCGCCTACGTGGCTCTGGTGGTGCGCGGCAACCTGCAGCCCGGAGAGTGGCTGTTGGTGCACGGCGCCACCGGCGGCGTGGGCATGGCTGCCGTCGATCTCGGCAAGCACTACGGTGCCCAGGTAATCGCCACCGGCGGCCGCGACGACAAGCTGGCGGTGGTTGCCTCCCGCGGCGCCGATGCCGTCATCAACTACACACTGCCGGACGGCTCGCTCGGCGGGTTTCGCCACAAGGTGAAAGAAATCACCGGCAGTGGCGGCGCCGACCTGATCTACGACCCGGTGGGCGGCGACGTATTCGACGAGTCCATGCGCTGCATCAACTGGTGCGGCCGCATTCTCGCCATCGGCTTTACCAGCGGCCGCTGGCCGCAGGCGCCCGTCAACCTGGTACTGATCAAGAGCATTTCCGTGATTGGCGTGCGCGCCGGCGAAATCGGCCGCCGCAACCCGGCCCTGGGGAAGCGAATCCGCGCCGCCGTGGCGGAACTGGCGCATGGCGGCGCCATCGACCCCCATGTCTGTGCCGGCTTTCCGCTCGAGCGTGCCGTCGACGCCATGCGCATGCTCGAGAACCGGCAGGTGGTTGGAAAATGCGTGGTGACGATGAACGGCTACGAGCTCGAGCCGCCCTGAGCCAACGAGACCGGTTCGGTTGCGGCAGCGGGAACCGGGAGGTCATCTGCCGCCCGGCGGTACGTGCCGGTCAGCCCACCGCATCGACCGAAGCCGCGGGCTGAGGCGGCGCCGGACCGGTTGCGGACGCGCGGACGTGCGCCAATCACCGCTGCCCCGTTTCGCACCAATCTTCCCTGCCGTCCTTTGCTTCCGCCTACCCCCGCGGGGACGCGTTTTCGGCCTTCGCGTTGCCGCTCTGTCGAGGGCCGGCCCGGGCATCGGCCACCACCTCGCCCAGCACGCGGGCGGCTTCCTGAACGCCGGCACCGTTCACATCGAGATGGGTAACCGCCCGCATGCGATACTGGCCGACGGCACCGATTCGCACCCCCCGATCCAACAGCCTGGCCGCAACCTGGCGCGCATCGAGTCCCGAGCCGCGCACTTCGAAAAAGACGATGTTGGTCTCGACCGCATCGAGATCGACCTCGATGCCCTCGATCTGCGCGAGTCGGCGTGCAAAGTGCCTGGCATTGGCGTGATCCTCCGCCAAGCGTTCGACATTGTGCCTGAGCGCGAAAACGCCGGCCGCCGCGATGATTCCCGCCTGGCGCATGGCGCCGCCGAACTGGTGCTTGAAACGCAGCGCTTCCGCGATGAATTCCCGGGAACCGGCCAGTACACCGCCAACCGGCGCGCCCAGCCCTTTGCTCATGTCGATCCAGGCAGAGTCGTAGTTGCGCACAAACGCCGAAGCCGGCTGACCCGACGCCACCACCGCGTTCATCAGGCGAGCACCGTCCATGTGCGTGGCCAATCCGTTCCGGTGTGCAGCTGCTGCCACTGTGTCCAGTGCTTCGATGTCCCACACCGCCCCGCCACCGATGTTGGTGGTGTTTTCCACCGACACCAGACGCGAGCGCTGGGCGTGCGGAACCTTGTCGCGCAGCGCCGCTAGCACCTGCTCTGCGGTGAACATGCCGCGCGCGCCCTTGAGCGTGCGCAACATGGCGCCCGCCAGCGCCGCTGAACCGCCGACCTCGTAGTGCGCCGGGTGGCTCGACTCATGGATGATGATTTCATCCCCGGGCCGGGTGTGTGTGCGAAACGCCACCTGGTTGCACATGGTGCCGGACGGCAGGAACAGGGCCGCCTCCTTGCCGAGCAGACCGGCGGTCATCGCGCACAATTCGACCACCGTCGGATCTTCGTTCATCTGCTCATCGCCCACCTCGGCGTTTGCCATCGCTTCGCGCATGGCCCGCGACGGCCTGGTCTGCGTATCGCTGTACAGATCGACTCTCGGCGCACTGCCCATCTTGGCTGCCCTTTTACCTATTGGTCACTGCCGTTTCGCTGGCGCACGTATACGAAGCGCCGGCTCAGAAAGAAGTTGTTCACTGTCGCCACCGCCGCCCCGCAGATCAGTGACAGCAGCGGACGGCCGGCCAGGGGGCCATGCAGCACCAGCGTGCTGTACACACCGAAATTCAACGACGCACTCAACGTCTGAATAAGTACATAACGGATGAATCGCGCATCGGCCACGCGCACCAGAAAGGTGAACCGGGCATTCAGGACGAAGGCCACGGTGATCGCGAGCAGAACCGACATGAGGCGGGCGGCGATGTAGCCGACATCGGCCTGATAGACCAGCAAGCCGAGAATTCCGGCATCCACCACAAAGGATACGCCCCCGACCATGAGAAAACGCACGAGCTGGTAGAGAAAGCCGCTGTTACCGTTTGCCGTTCGCACGTCTACATCTCTAACGCGCCAACAATACTCCGCGCATGCACCTCGCCGCCGCCTCGCAGCATCATGGCATCGCCTCTTTGCGATTCAGGCCGCGCGCGATCGGACAGCCATCCACTAATTCGGTGGCACCGCCCGAGCCAGACCTGTTGGTGAATAAACGCAGCGAGGCCGGCAAGGGTAGTGAAAGCACTCGGTGGCGCGGGCCACAGCGCGCACCGGCGTACCTGACAGCACGGTGAGCAGGCCCTGAAGTTTCGCCGCCATTGACGGCCGCAGTCGTTCATTCATGCGTTGGTCGAGAATGCTCACGCATTCTCCCAACGGCGTTATGAAACTTTGCTCAACTGTCAAGACGGGACATCCTCAAGAACGCTAGGCGCCTCGCCTGACGGCGAGGCGATCGAGAATGCTCACGCATTCTCCAAACGGCATTGCGGAACTTTGCTCAACTGTCAAGACGGGACATCCTCAAGAACGCTAGTACCCTTCGAGTTCGCCGTAGCGGTTGCGGTGAAAATTGATGTCCCCAAACGTCTGTTCGGAGACCGCGGCACGCTTGATGAAAAAGCCGATATCGAACTCGTCGGTCATGCCGATGCCACCGTGCATCTGAATGCCTTCGCGGGAAACCAGGTTGTAGGTCTCGCCCACCTTGGTCTTGGCGAGGCTCGCCAACTTGGCGATTTCGGCCTGGTCCCTGCCCTCATCGAGGGCCGTAAGCGCCTCGAGGACGCAGGACTTGGAAAGCTCCACTTCGCAGAACATGTTGGCCGCGCGGTGCTTCAGTGCCTGGAAGGAGCCGATGGGCACGCCGAACTGTTCACGCTCTTTCAGGTAGGCGATGGTACGGTCGAAACATTCCTGCAGCCCGCCCAGCATTTCCGCGGCCATGCCGATGCGGGCGATGTCCAGCGTCGGGTCGAGGATGTCGGCGCCTTGATGCAGAGCGCCAAGCAGCGCATCCGCACCGACCTGCACCCCGGCAAGCTCGAGGTTGGCCGCATTGCGGCTGTCGACCATGCTGGTGCGCCGCACATCGACCCCGGCAGCATCGCTGTCCACAACGAACAGGCTGA
This sequence comes from uncultured Pseudomonadales bacterium, assembly GCA_964572185.1. GTDB lineage: Bacteria > Pseudomonadota > Gammaproteobacteria > Pseudomonadales > Azotimanducaceae > Azophilus. Next base: position 6,371 of record CAZNFI010000012.1, on the reverse strand, counting down.
TGCCGTCCCGCTCACCCGGCTGGCCGGCGGTGCGCGCCACGACTATGAACTGATCGGCGACGTGGCCGTCGAGCACAAAGCACTTTCTGCCATCCAGCACAAATCCGCCCGCCGACGGCTGTGCCGATGTGGACGTGCCATAGGGGGAGTGGCGGTGAGACTCTTCGAGTGCCAGCGCCATCAGGCGTTCACCGGAACAGATGCCCGGCAACAGCGTCGACTTCTGGGCATCGCTGCCGCCAAGGTTGACGGCCGTGCCGCACACCCACACGCTCGCAAACAGCGGGCTGGCCGCCAGTGTGCGGCCAGTTTCTTCGGTGACCACGCCGAGCCCCTTGTAGCCGAACTCGAGGCCGCCAAACGCCTCCGGGAAGGGAATCCCGGCCCAACCCAGCCCCACCATCGACTGCCAGGTTTCACGGTCGAACCCGTCTTCAGACTTTTCGTCCCGCAACCGACGCAGTTGCGATATGGGGATGTTGTTGGCGCAGAAATCCCTGGCCGTGTCTTTGAGCATGTTCTGCTCTTCATTGAGAATCATCGGCATGGTGTTCCGGACCCCTCGTCGTTCCCTGATGCGCCTGCTGCGCGCCAAACCGGAAATGAAATCAGACTCGACCGACTTTGTCACCCTTGCCGGCGGCAACGTCCATCGAAACGGCTGCCGCCCGGCGCCCCCTACTTTCGAGCGCCCCTATCGGTTAACTTTCCGGCTTGGTGCCAGAGCGGTCGTCTCATTCCCCGCACAGGGCACACCCGACAACCGGACCCGGCGAGAATTGCCATGAGTAAAGTGATCGCAACCGACCAGTCCAGCTACGACTGGCCCGAACTCGTCAGCGCCCTGAACCGCCTGTTGCGGCTACGCACCACCCCGATCGGCATGAAACTGTTCGAAAGCCGTACGGAAATGGAAGCCATACCGCGCATTCGCCGCCCCAATGCCATCCACACCACCGACCAGATCGTGGGACAGGCTTCCCGCAACGGCTGGACGGTGGGCATCACGGTGGACGATCTGGTCGGCGCCCAGTGCAGCACGGTGATCGGACTGCACCCGCGCAGCGACGAATGGCTCGCCGGCGAGCGCATGGCCGGGGTGTGGTACGAAAGCGACCGAGACGCCGCTGCCCACCAGCATGCCATGGACGTGGTGCCATTCGGCAGGTTTGAAGCCATGGCGGTCAGTCCACTGGCGAACGGCCGGCTGGACCCGCCCGACATCTGCCTCGTCTATGCGACCCCGGCGCAGATGATCCTGTTCATCAACGGCCTGCAGTGGACCGGCTACCGCAAGCTGCAGTGGGGTTGTGTTGGCGAATCGTCCTGTGCCGATTCCTGGGGACGGGCGCTGAAAACCGGTGAGCCGAGCCTGTCGATTCCCTGTTTTGCCGAACGCCGCTATGGCGGCGTGATGGAGGACGAACTGTTGATGGCGCTGCCGCCGCAATTCCTGCCAAAAACCATCGCCGGGCTGCATGCCCTGTCGCGGAACGGGCTGCGTTACCCCATTCCACCTTACGGCGTCAACAACGACGTTCGTGCCGGCATGGGGGTCAGTTACCCGGCGGGCGACTGACCTCGAACTGCCGGAAGCCTGCACCGCCAACAGGGGCGCGCCGGGCCCGTCATTCCAATCTCATCCGACGTTGCGCGCGCCGAGAGTTGGCCGGCCTGCGGCCCCGCGATTACTCAACCCTTTGGCGAATATGGATATTTTCAAGCGTTGCCGGGTCAAACATGGTGCGGGTTCGCTCCTGTACACCCGAAACTGGCTCAAGCGGGCGCTGTTAAGTGGTCGAGACTCAAATCCTCCTGATCGAAGACGATCAGGACATCGCCGAACTTGTGGCGCTGCACCTTGGCGATCTGTGCGATAAGGTCGTCATCGCCAATGACGGCCATGAAGGCATGAAACTGGCGACCAGCATGGAGTGGGCGCTGATCATTCTCGACCTGCGCCTGCCAGGTATGGACGGATTGCAGATCTGCCGTGAAGTTCGCCGCCGACGCGACTATCAACCCATCATGATCCTGACATCGAAATCCAGCGAACTCGACCGTGTACTGGGGCTGGAGAGCGGCGCCGATGACTATGTGCCGAAACCCTTCAGTGTCCTCGAGCTGTCGGCGCGCGTACGTGCCATCCTGCGACGGGTGAAGAGCCTGCGGCAGGGCGACACGGAGGCTGCAACCACCCCCACCGAAATTTCAGCCGGCTCACTCACCATCGATCCCAGCCGTCGTGAAGTCCGAAAATTCGGCCGCACGATCCAATTGACGATGCGTGAGTTCGATCTGCTGAGCCACTTCGCGCGCCACCCCGGGCGGGTATTCAAGCGCAGCGAGTTGCTCGACGTTGTATGGGGATACGGCCATGAGGGCTACGAACACACCGTCAATTCACACATCAACCGCCTGCGATCGAAAATAGAAACCGATCCCGCCAGCCCCGAGATCATTGTCACGGTCTGGGGCGTGGGCTACAAATTCGCCGACACCCGTGCGCGCAATGCTGGCGAACCGGAAGCCCCGAAGCGTTGACCGGCCCGGCGGCCCGCGCCCGTCAGCCGGCTACCAGTTCCACATGGTTCCGTCCTGCAGCCG
>CAZNFI010000012.1:0-3664 GCA_964572185.1 uncultured Pseudomonadales bacterium | reverse complement strand
GCGGCCCGCGCCCGTCAGCCGGCTACCAGTTCCACATGGTTCCGTCCTGCAGCCGGTTCACCGGCAGATAGGCTTTTTCATACGGATATCTGGCTGCCAGCCGCTCGTCGATATCGACCCCGTGGCCCGGACTTTCCCCGGCGAACAGGTAACCGTCTCGGAAGCTGTAGTCATGCGGAAACACCTCGTCGGTCGCTTCGGTGTGCCGCATGTATTCCTGAATGCCGAAATTGGGTACCCAGGTGTCGAGGTGCAGTGCAGACCCCATGCACACCGGCGACAGGTCGGTCGCCCCGTGGCATCCGGTGCGAACCTGGTAAAGCGCCGCCAGGTCGGCAATTCTGCGCAACGCCGTAATGCCGCCCGCGTGGGTGACCGTCGCGCGGATGTAGTCGATCAACTGCTCTTCGATCAGGCCCTTGCAATCCCAGATTGTGTTGAACACCTCTCCCACGGCGAGCGGTGTGACCGTATGCCGGCGAATCAGGCGAAACGCCTCCTGGTTCTCCGCGGGTGTTGCGTCCTCGAGCCAGAACAGGCGGTAGTCTTCCAGGGCGATGCCGAGCCTGGCCGCCTCCATGGGTGTCAAGCGGTGGTGCACATCGTGCAGCAGGTGGTGATCGAAGCCGAACCGGTCACGCAGGCGATCGAACAGCTTGGGCACATGGTCCAGGTACTTTTCCGTGGACCAGACGTTCTCGGTCGGCAGCGAGGCATCCGCCGGTTCGTAGTACATGCCATCGGCGGAGACGCCATACATCGTGTCGAGCCCCGGCACCCCGGTCTGAGCGCGGATGGCCTTGTAGCCAAGGCCAATGTATCGCGCCACCTCGTCGGCAGTTTGCTCGATGTCCCGGCCGCTGGCGTGGCCGTATACCATGACGCCCCTGCGGCTGCGCCCGCCAAGCAGCTGATACAGCGGCATGCCCGCCGCCTTGCCCTTGATGTCCCACAGCGCCATGTCCACGGCGCCGATCGCGGCCATGGTCACCGGACCGCGCCGCCAGTAGCAACCCCGGTAAAGGTACTGCCAGATGTCCTCGATCCGGCTGGGGTCGCGGCCCACCAGGCAGTCGGCAACGTGATCCTCGAGATAGGACACCACCGCCAGTTCGCGGCCGTTCAGGGTCGCATCGCCGATACCGTGGATGCCCTGGTCGGTGGTGATTTTCAGCGTGACGAAATTGCGCCCCGGGCAGGTGACGATCACTTTCACCGCTTCGATTTTCACGCGCCAGACCCACTGGCCCGCCGGGCCGGAGCCGCAGCGCAGACCAGGCGCGCGATCCGGTCGGCCGGCGCCGACGATGAATCAGTCGAAAACAACGACGCTGCGGGCAATTTCACCGGACTCCAGCGCCAGCAAGGCTTCGTTGACATCGCCGAGGCCGATGCGGCTGGCAATCAGGTCATCGAGGTGCAGCTTGTCGCGCAGGTAAAAATCCACAAAGCGCGGCATGTCGACGCGGAAACGGTTCGAGCCCATGAAACAGCCCTGAATCTTCTTTTCCATGATGAAATCGAAGCCGTGCATGGCGATCATTTCGCCCGGGGGCACCATGCCGATGACGGTGGCCGTACCGCCGTGGCGGAGCATCTGGAAGGCCTGTTCCACCGTGGCCTTGAGGCCGATCGCCTCGAACGAGTAATGCACGCCGCCGCCGGTGAGCGCCATTACCGCCCCGACCGGGTCGGTCTCGCCGGCATCGACCGTATCGGTAGCACCGAACTTGCGGGCCAGATCCAGCTTGGAAGCCACCGTATCAATGGCGATGACGCGGCTGGCGCCGGCAATCGCGGCGCCGTTCACGCAGGACAGGCCGATACCGCCACAGCCGATAACAGCCACGGTTTCACCCGCTTGCACCTTGGCCGTATGAATGACGGAACCCACCCCGGTCACCACGCTGCACCCGATCAGCGCCGCCTGTTCGAAGGGCATGTCGTCGCGAATCTTGACCACCGCATGCTCGTGCACAAGCATGTACTCCGCGAACGACCCCAGGTTGGCGAACTGTTCGAGGCCGGCGCCGTCCTGGCTGATGCGCGGCTGCTCATCGCGGCTGCGCCTGGTTTCAGGTTCCTGGCACAGGTTCATGCGGCCCGTCAGGCAATGCTCGCAATGTCCGCAGAATACCGACAGGCAGGTGATGACATGGTCGCCGGGCTGCACGTAGCGGACATCATCGCCGACCGCCTCGACAACCCCGGCGCTTTCATGCCCGAGCACCATGGGCATGCGACCCGGATAGGTGCCGTTGTAGTAGTGCAGGTCGCTGTGACAGACGCCGGTGGCCGCCGTGCGCACCAGCACTTCCCGCGGCCCGGGCAACGACACATCGATGTCCTCGATTTCCATCGGCACGCCAGCTTCGCGCAATACGGCTGCTTTCATCGCTTGAACCTTCAATCCGGCACAGAGGTCGAGTGTGCCGTACCCGGCCAGAGACTCGCAAGCCGCCGCTGCAGAAGCGCGCTGGCCGCATCGAGTGCGGCCATCATGCCGCGCGGGTCTGCCTTGCCGGTGCCGGCAATGTCGAATGCCGTGCCGTGGTCTACCGAGGTGCGCACAAATGGGATGCCGAGCGTGGCGGTGGTGCTGCGATGAAAGTCATGCACTTTGACGGCGATGTGGCCCTGATCATGGTAAAGAGCCAGTACCGCATCGAACTCGCCGGCAATGGCCCGGCCAAACACGGAATCCGCGGCTATCGGCCCGTGTGCATCGATGCCCTGGTGCCGCGCCGCGGCAACCGCCGGGGCCAGTTCATCGACCTCTTCGCGCCCCAGCATGCCGCCTTCGCCGGCGTGGGGATTCAGGGCCGCTACCGCAATGCGCGGACGTGCAATACCCCAGTCGCTCAAGGAGCGGTCGGCAAGCGCCAGCTTGCCCAGCACGTTCGGCTGGGTCACGAAGCGGGCCGCATCGATCAATGGCTTGTGCGTGGAGAGGTGCACGACACGCAGGCCCGGCGTCATCAGCATGGTGGCGGTGAGCGTCGCTCGCGTCTTGCGCGCCAGAATTTCCTGGTGGCCGATGTCTTCAAGATAGCCGGCTTCGCGCACGGCTTGCTTGTTGATCGGTGCCGTGACCAGCGCCGCCAAGTGCCCCGCCATGCACAGTTCGGCAGCACGCTCAACCGCGGCCACGGCGTGTGCCCCGCAAGCCGCGCTGACCGCGCCAAACCGGAAATCGGCGGGACGATCGATGCCGACGTCGACGATCCCGGTACCGGCCTTCAGGCTGCGCATGTCGCTGATGGCCGGAAGTTTGCGCATCGTCACGCCGGCTGCCATAGCGCCTGCCGCGAGCGCCCAGCGACTGCCGATCAGCACCAGCGGCGGGCTGCTGGGCACGCGCGCCGCAAGCACCTTCACCAGAACCTCCGGCCCGATCCCCGCAGGATCGCCCATCGTCACACCGATGGGCGCAACAGTACCCCGCTTCCTCATCGTATGGGCACCGTAGGCGCAGGGGCCGCCAATATCAAGAAATCTCAGGCAAATCGACAGGCTTGGCCCGCCAATCGCCGGTCAGTGTCCCACCCGGCTGTCATGTTGTGTTTCTGAAGGTGAATGGAAACACCAGGCGACCGCTCAACCATGCCGGAAGAACAATCGTTTCCCGAATGGGTCCAATACCAATAAAAGTAACGCGTTCGGT
>CAZNFI010000011.1:18208-32540 GCA_964572185.1 uncultured Pseudomonadales bacterium | reverse complement strand
GGCGGGTATCACCTGGATCGGCCTGCTCTACTACTTCAACTTCGTGCAGACCGAGTATTTCAAGGAAGCCGATGCCGGGGCTCGCACCGATGCCTTCACCAAACTGGTGCCGCGGGCGCTCTGGTGGTTCCGCTGGGCGGCCATGCTCACCTTGCTGACCGGGCTCGTCATGCTCTACTTCCGTGGAATCAGCGTCAGCGTCGATCTCATGGTCGGCTCGGTAATGGCCATATTGATGTTCCTGAACGTCTGGCTGATCATCTGGCCCAACCAGAAGATACTGATCGCCTCGAACGAACAGATTGCGGGCGGCGGCGAAGCCTTGCCGGAGGCGGCTGCGGCGGCGCCCAAGGCGGCACTGGCTTCACGCACGAACGTGCTCTTTTCCATTCCAATGCTGTTCTTCATGGGTTCGACCAGTGCAAACCTGTCGAACGGCATCATGACCAGTGAAATGAACGCCCTGATCGCCTCCCTGGTCGTTGTCGCGGCAATCGAAATCAATGCGATAGTCGGCAAGCCCGGCCCGATCGCCTCGGTTCGCGGCGTTATCGTTTCCGGTTTCGTGCTGTTCGCGGTGTTGTGGGGATTGTTGAAGATTCTGTAGACCGGGATGGTTGACGCCCGGAGCATCGGCTTCCGGGCCTTCCGGGCGGGTTTGTGGCGCGGCGATGGCCTGGGCCGGTGGTGTCCCTGATGAGAGGGCGTTGGGGCAATCAGGGGTCGTTGCGGTTGCCGATGTCGTTACAATTACGACGGCAACCTGCCCGGTGCATGCCCTTTTTGAGTCGGCACCCCGGGCTGTGTTGACGGGGCGAGGCCGAGCCCGGCGGGACAGCAGTGAACGGGTGCAAACCCGACCCGTTGGAAAACCTGGTCCGCGAACAGGAGATTTAACGGGATTCTGATAATGTCAGACAATCTGCAGACCCCAAGTATCGCCGCGGCGCCGGAGGACGCGCGCCGCCGGCCGGCACCGGCATCGCGCCGCCGTGACGGCGGTGGCGGCGGCAGGTTGGTGGGCTTCACGCTGGTGCTGGCGGTACTGGCGGCGGGGCTGGCCGTCGCCGGTTGGTTCATTGCCAATCAGCAGCGCATGCTCGATGCGGAACAGCGCCGCGTCGCCGATGCCAACACGCGCATCGAGGCGCTCGAGGAGCGCCTGCGCATGACCGACCAGGTCATGAGCGAAACCGATGCCCAGACGGGAGAACAGATCAACTTCTGGGAGTCTGAAATCAGGAAACTGTGGGCGGTGTCCAATGAGCGCAACAAGGCGTGGATTCAGGACAACCAGAAGCTGCTGAATGCCCACAAGCAGAGCCTGGAAGCACTGCAGTCCACCAACAAGTCGCTGAAGAGCAGCGTGGCCCGTCACGAGACGGCGCTTGGCCGGCAACAGCAGGTGGCCGACCAGCTTGCGGCAGTGGAACTGAACCTGCAGCGCGTATTGCGCGGGCAGCGCGACCTGGTCGACAAGGTGAATGCCGCGGCGCAGACGGTCGCCGGCATGAGCAGCAGCGTCAGGGAACACGAAGAGGCCATTGCCGCGTTCGACTCCTACCGGCGGCAATTCAATACCAGGCTCGTGGATATCGAACAGCGGCTCGATGCCCTGGGCGCTACGCCTACCCTCTGATCTTCCCGTCGCGAGGTGACGCATCGGCGCGGGGCCGGCGCGACCCGCCCCGTGATGAACCCCAGCGATCGATTGCCGCTCCTGTTTTGGTGTGGTCGGTCAGCTCGGGGCGGTCAGGCGCAACGTTTCGTCTTTTTCCCGCCACAGCCCTTCCACCATGGAGATCAGGGCCTGCCGTCGGTCGGTTTGTTCTGCGCTGTGCATGGCCGGTGCCAGGTCCACGACCCGAACGGTCATGCGGGCGGTGCTGCACTTGCCCTGCAGGAATTCCCAGAAAGAGGGTGGGCCTTGCGGATAGACGATGGTCACGTCGATCAGTTGCTCGAGTTCTTCCCGAAGGCCGCCAAGCACGTAACCGAGCCCGCCGGTGCGGGGGTTGAGGAGGTGATCGAAGCGGCTGTTCAGGGCGCTGCGCTTTGCCTGGGTGAAGCGCGTTCCCTCCAGGAAGATGAGCACCGAGGTCGGGTGATTGCGGAACCCGGCACAGGCGTCGATGGTGCTGTCCCGGTCCGCATGCTTGAGCGTGGGGTCGGCCGCCAGTTGCGATTTGCTCAGGCGCCTGACGTAGGGAAATCCCAGGAACTTCATTGCCGGCCCTGCCAGGGGCAGCCAGATAAGCTCCCGCTTGGTAAAGAACTTGAGCGGCGGAATGACGGTGCGAAACGCGTCCTGCAGCAACAGGATGTCGGCCCAGCTCTGGTGATTGCTGACCACGACGTACCACTGTGACCGGGTGAGCCTGTCCGATGGCCACTCTATGTCGACCTTTGTCAGCCCCAGCGCTCTAATCAGCAAGCGGTTGCAGGACACCCAGAAGTCGATGGCCAGATCCATGCGGCGCGTCAGTGCGCGATGCCAGGAGCCGCTCAGCAGCAGGCGCAGCAAGGCCATCGCGTAGAGCGGCATGCACACTACAATGGTGTGCGCCAGCATGTAACAGATTGAAAACGAACCCTTCAACCATCCCATGCCAGTTGATTAACACAGAAATAACGACCTTTCCAGCGGCGCCGGAGCGCGTGCGAACAGGGTCGCAACGGCTGCGCCGTCCTTTGCCGCGGCTGCTGCCGTCTGCGTGGGTCAGATGGTGAGGTTAGTGGCCATCAGTGCGAGAATGCCGCGGGAGTGGATTGTTGACCGTGTCAGGCACCGACCTGGCTGGGGGTTCTATTGTCCAGAACACTTTACTGGTATGACCTGGAAACTTCCGGTACCGAACCGCGCTGGGACCGAATCGTTCAGTTTGCCGGGTTGCGTACCGATACCGACCTCAATGAACTCGGCGACCAGTACAGCACCTACATCCGATTGCCCGACGACGTGCTGCCCGATGCGGGCGCTGCGCTGGTAACGGGTATCACTCCGCAGTTGGCCCGCCGGGAAGGCATTGGTGAATGGCAGGCCCTGCGACACATCAGGCGGCTGTTCTCGAAACCGAACACCTGTGTGGCCGGATACAACAACCTGCGCTTTGACGATGAGTTCATTCGCTACGGGTTGTATCGCCATCTGATGGATCCGTATGCGCGGGAGTGGCAGAACGGCAATTCCCGGTGGGACCTCATCGACCTGGTACGTGCCGCCGGCGCCCTGCGCCCGGAGGGCATCGAGTGGCCGGCGGACGAGCAAGGCCTGCCGGTATTCAGGCTGGAAGCCCTGGCGGCCGCCAACGGCCTCGGTCACGGGCGAGCGCACGATGCGCTGGCCGATGCCCGGGTAACGGTGGCGCTGGCGCGTCTGCTGAAAACCAGGCAGCCGAAGCTGTTTGCCTATCACTTAAACGGCCGCGCGAAACGGCAGGTGCGCAGTCTGCTCGAGCCCTATGCAAAGCAACTGCTGATACATGTCTCGGGCATGTACCCCCGACACCGCCATGGCCTGGCGCCGGTGGTATCGATCTGCCGGCACCCGGCGAACAGCAATTCCATCGTGGTGGCCGACCTCGGTGAAGACGTGGAGATGCTGCTGGACTGGTCGGCGGAGCAGATCCGCGAGGCGCTGTACACCAGGGATGCGCCCGTGCGCCCGCCGCTCAAGGAGATACGCATCAACAAATGTCCGTTTGTGGCAGTGGCGGACGTGGTCAGGGCCGAAGATGCCGAGCGACTGCAATTCGACCGTGGGCTGGCAGAGCGACGCATGCGGCGCCTGCGCCAGCCCGGTGTGGCGCAGAAAGTCAGTCGCGTCTTCGAGCGCACTGCCAGGGAACCGATTCCGGATGTGGATGCGGCGCTGTATGAGGGGTTTCTGCGGGAGCAGGACAAGGCGCGCGGCGAGAGCCTGAATGGCGCCCTGGAGCAGGGGCGGTGGCTGGACCTCGACTATCAGGACAAGCGCCTGAAAACGCTCGCGGCACGCCTCAAGGCCAGGACCTTTGGTGACCTGCAAAGTGCCGGCGAACGGGAGGAGTGGCGTGCCTGGGTACGCGCCAAGCTCAGCGCCGATGAGGTTCCCTGGCGTACCTTGCGACGCTACCGGCAGGAGGTGCGGGAAATGCTGGCGAACTGCGAGGAACCGCAACGGGAGATCCTGCAGGCGCTGCAGGCGCATGGCGACGAAATACAGGCGGCCTACGAGTTGTGACAGCGGTTGCCGAACTGTCGGGCGTGACCAGGCGATTCGGGCATGAAGTCGCGCTCGACCACATCGACCTGGCGTTTCCGGCCGGCAAGACCACCGCCGTGGTGGGCGAAAGCGGTAGCGGCAAGACCACCCTGCTGCAGTTGATCAATGCGGTGCAGAGGGCCGATGCGGGTCAGGTGGCGGTATTCGGGGCGCCGGTTCCCCGGCTGCGTCTCGAGCGCTTTCGCCGGCGTATCGGCTACGCGGTACAGGGTTCCGGCCTGTTTCCGCACATGAGCAGTCGCGAAAACGTGGTGCTGCTGGCGCGACTGGAAGGCTGGCGGGAGCAGGCCGTGGAAGACCGGTACCGGGAACTGCTGGAGCAAATGGGCCTGCCGGCGAGTGTGTCAGACCGGTTTCCGGCGCAGTTGTCCGGAGGCCAGCAGCAGCGGCTCGGGCTGTGTCGCGCACTGATGCTGAAGCCCGACCTGCTGCTGCTGGACGAACCGTTTTCGGCGGTCGACCCGATCACCCGCGTGGGCATTCACGAACGCTTCGAACAGGTGCAGCGGCAGGAAGGCGTCAGCACACTGCTGGTTACCCATGATGTCCGTGAAGCGGTGCGGCTGTCCGATCATCTGGTGGTGCTGCAGGCGGGCCGGGTGTTGCAGAGCGGTGTCACCGAGCGGGTCGTGAGCGATCCCCGGCATTCCTATGTGCGACGGCTGTTGGAGTCGCAACTGTGATCGGCCGCGCGGCCAGGACGGTTGCCGGTGCGTTGCTGGCCGTGCTGGTCGCGGCCTGGACGGTCGGCGGGTGGGCGCGCGAGCCGGGGCAACCGATCAGAATCGGCAGCAAGAACTTCAACGAGTCTTACCTGCTGGGCGAAATAGGTGCGCAACTGCTCGAAGGGCAGGGTTTCGAAGTGGAACGGCGTTTCGGATTGGGTGGCACGCTGATCTGTTTCGATGCGCTCGTGAACGATGAAATCGATCTGTACTTCGACTATACAGGTACGCTCAGCCAGGCGGTGCTGCACCTCGGCGGCGATGCCGGGCTCGCCGAGTTGCGCAAGGAACTTGAAAGCCGGGGCCTGCGCCTGCTGCAGCCGCTGGGGTTCAGTAATTCCTATGCGATGGTTGCGCGCCGTGAACAGGCGCAGGCGCTGAACCTGCGCAGCATCGGTGACCTGGCCCGGCACCCGCACCTGGATGTGGTGCTGAGCCACGAGTTCATCGAGCGCAACGACGGCTGGCCGGGCCTGGCGCGTGCCTACGGGATAGAGCGCGCGGTGACGGGCATCGAACATGGGCTGGCGTACCGGGCCATGCGGGAAGGGGCGCTGGACATCACCGATGCGTATTCGACCGATGCCGAGTTACTGCGTCATGACCTGCTCATCCTGACCGACGACCGTGGATATTTCCCCCGTTATGATGCGGCGCCACTGGTGCGCAAGGACATGACCGGCGAAGTCTCTGAACTGCTTGACAGCCTGGCAGGAACGCTCAATGAGCAACGCATGCAGGCGTTGAACGCCCGGGTCAAGTTCGATGGCAGCACGTTCGCCGAGGCAGCCGCGGAGTTCCTGGCAGACCGGGGCATCGAAGCCCGGGCGCCCAGCACTGGAATCTGGGCGAGCCTGTGGGCGAATACCCTGCAGCACCTGAAGTTGACCTTTACCGCGCTCATTGGCGCCGTGCTGGTAGGCGTGGGTGTTGCGCTGGCGGTTTTCAGGCACGGCGGCGCGGCGCGCGCAATCATCTATTTCTGCGGCCTGCTGCAGACAGTGCCCAGTATTGCGCTGCTCGCCCTGCTGATTCCGGTCTTCGGCATCGGCGTGCTGCCGGCGGTCGTGGCGCTGTTTCTCTATTCCCTGTTGCCTGTCTTGCGCAACACGGTCACGGCACTGACAAGCGTGGAGCCGTCGCTGCGCCGCGTCGCGGTGGCCATGGGGCTGTCGCAGCGGGAACGACTGCGCCACGTCTATGTGCCCCTGGCATTGCCCGGCATGCTGGCGGGCATCCGTACGGCCGCGGTCATCAGCATCGGTACCGCAACGCTCGCGGCGTTCATTGGAGCGGGAGGCCTGGGCGATCCGATAGTCACGGGGTTGGCGTTGAATGACATGTCATTAGTTCTTCAGGGAGCCGTTCCGGCAGCTATGCTGGCACTGATAACGGAACTTGTTTTCGAGGGCGTGGAGAGAATTGTTGTTCCCGGACATCTTCGTTTATCCGTGTTCGGCGATAATCCGTAGTCAAATATCTACTGTTTTACAAACAACAACACGATGAAAGGCGCATTCGCCATGCAGGGATTTTTAAACAGAGACGTTGGATGACTTGTTTTTTCAGAAAAATGCGTATGACAACAGGTTAGATGCTGTAAGCGGATTTCCATAATCCCCTGCACGGCCTCCGCCACCTGGCGGCTGGCGCCATGCACTTCCGCATGAGCTTGCGAACAACTACAGCTTGCCAATCAGGTCAATGAACCAGCCGCGCCGGTCATAGCGGGCATCGCGGATGTCATCGGTGAAGTCGGTGAAGTTGTAGCCGATGCCCATCTCGATCTGCTCCCCGAATTGCCGGTAGACTCCCAGCAGGGCGCCGTGACGGCGGTTGTCGCCCTTGCGGTCGCGCAGTATCCGGTATTCGGCAAGCGCGTCCCACTCATTGGCTATGTGGCGGCGCGCGCGCAGCACGCCCAGCATCACGCTGGCCGAGTGCCAGGAACCGGCATCCCGGAAAGAACGCATGCGGCCCTCCTTGAGGGCGATCTTGCCGCCGAGCTCCCATTGCCGGGTCACACGATAGAGAGCTTCCGCGGAGAAGACATGCACGCGTTGGTCGGGACGCACGGCATCCTGCCCGGTGCTGACCAGATCGTGGAAATAGCCGTACTTGACCAGGGTGTTCCAGCGGTCGTTGTCGACCGGTCGATAGGCGTGGCCGATGTCGAACTCGACAAATCGCGCATCGAGCTGACCTTGGAAACGGTCATCGGTCCAGGATACGTTCAGCCGTCCCAGCCAGCGCCGGCTGTCGCTGGCAAGGTAGGTATAGCTGGTGCTGCCGATGTACTGGTCGACATTGATCGTCGGGCCTTCGTCCTTGCGGTATTCGAGCCTGCTGCTGAATCGATGCGCCGGCCGCTGAATGGAGGCTCCGAACGAATACGCGCGCCGCGCGATTGAAGCCGGGGCTGTTTCGTTGTCGGAAACGCTTACCAGGCCAGAGAGAATCCAGCCAGGGTCGGTCTAGTAGTCCACGCCAAAGGGATGGCTGGCGCCAGCGATCCGGTCGTCGTCGCCGAACTGCGACTCGGTGAAGATGCCCAGGCGATTGCCCATGTCGCGGCGCTGGCCGAGGGTCAGCAGGTTGCGCTCGCCAAATGTTCGATCCGGGTCCAGGGCATAGCTGCCATACAGTTCGTGGCCCTCGTCGAGGGCGTAGTTGCCGGAGAACCGGGTGAGGGCGCCGGAGCCGATGCCGCTGTCGACCTTGAGGCCGTAGCGTTGTGCCGGGCTGTATTCAAAGCCGCCGGAAAGCGCACTGCCCCGGTCGCCTTCGCTGGCTTCCAGGCTGACGGCCAGGCTGTCGCTGACCTGGGTATCGATGCCGAGCGCGACCCGGTCGTTCTCCACAGTGTTGCCGCTTTCGTCAAGGCCGGTCTGCGCCGAGGCGTAGATGGTGCGGATGGTGTCCAGGTCGTAGCCAAGGCGGACACCGGCGAGCAGCGCATCGCCATCGGGTACTTCTATTCCGTACGGCGCCGTGCGGCGGATGTCCTCGTGGCGCAGTTCGCCGCCGACCGTGAAGCGGCCGGTGCGTACATCGGCCTGCAGGCGCCCGACACGACTGGTGGCCAGCGGGCCTTCGTTGCGTTCCGCATAGCCGGCCTGCAAATTGATGTTTTCGCCGGCCTGGACGATGGCGTCGATGCCTTTCTCGACAGTGTCGTGGCGGTGACCGAGGCGTCCGGCGGAGAATCCTTCATCGCGTTGTTTCCACCAGGCGCGCACATCGCCGGCAAGTCGATCGCTGTACTCGGCGAGATTCACGCGTCCTTCAACGGCGAGGGCATCGCCGCTCAATGACGACGAGGAGGCATCCCCGGAACGGGCCAGGAAGCTCAGCCCGCCGTCGACCGAGTCGAATCCGGCGGAACTCAATAGCGATTCGCTGCGCGCCGCTTCCACGCTCAGGTAGGTGCCCTTGCCGGCTTTCAGCGTGACATCGATGCCTTCCAGGTCGAAATCCTGGCCATCTCTCTGAGCGACGATCTTGCTGGCGCCGACGGCGACATGATCGCCGAACCAGGCTTTGCCGCGTGCGCCGTAGGTCATCTTGTCGGCATCGAAGGCGTCCGGCACGTATTCGTAGTCAACCAGCAGGAACACGTCGTCCCCTTCCAGGGGCCGCGCGCGGATGATCGACAGCCCGCGGTCGGCTATCACCTGGGACAGCGGCCGGTTGAGAATGATCCTGCCCTGCAGAGCATCGATCTCGTAATCGCGCCCGGCGATGTAGTCCTGGCGTTCGAGTACCTGGGCGGTGTCGCGCTGGCGGACTTCCACCCACACCTTTTCCGAGCCGAGCACGATGTCGGTGTGCTTTAGATAGTAGAGCGAGCCGCCGGTTGCCCGGAACGACACATGCGCGGCGGCCGACTGGGCCTCCGATGCAAATGCGGTCAGCGAGCGCCTGGAATCGCCGAAACGGGTCTCGGCGACGCTCTTGTGTGCGTACTTGCCGCCGTACAGCGAGCGGTTGTACTGCATGTATTCGGTATCGGTCAGCCCGGTGTTGAAATTACCGAGCAGCAACTGGCTGCGGTCCCAGTCCACTCGCAGATAGAACGGGCCCTGACTGTTGACGTCGCTGACCGTCGTGGAGTCGTCGCCGTAGACCGGGTAGTACCTGTCAGGGTCGAGTTGGCGGAACACGCGCCGGGGATCCTTGCGCTTGAGGTTGTCGCCGAGGTTGTCGAGTTCGTCTTCCGTGGTGTCGAGTTGCGCGGTAATCAGGTATCTGCCACGCACTTTCGCCTTCAGGTAGAAAGCCAACCGGCCGTCGACGTTCACCGACTCATCGAAGGAGTCGTCCGGGTCAATTTCCTCGAAGCTGTCCGAAACGCTGGTTTGCCCGATTGTCACGTTGGCCAGGCCGACCAAAAAGGTGTAATTCTCGTCGACCTCGGCGGTCAGCGACTGCGACCAGGTTTGGCCGTCGCTCTCACCGGACACCACGATCTGCCTGCTGCCCGGCGAGAGGTGCAGCTCGGCCACGAAGCCGCCGTTGCCGTCGGCTGTTACCTGCTGACCGTCTACGCGCAGGGATTCGCCGGGCGCATAACCTTCGCCGTGAATGCGCACGCGGCTTCCCCGCACGGCAATCGACTGTTTGGCCAGATTGGACTGACCCCGGATGGATGCCGGGTCGCGCGGCTGTTGCGGCCGGCGCGCGTTGACGGTGCCGACCAGGCGCGGGCGGGTCTGGTCTTCGCGGCCTTTTTCGTCGGTGGCCTTCAGCACGTAGGCGAGCCGTTCGCCACGTTTGAAATTCAGGGATTCATCGAAGAATTCAAAGGCTTTCTCTTGCTCCAGGCGCGCCGTGGTCAAGGTTGCAAGTGGCCTGACCAGATCGGTGTCGGACTCGCGATAGAGCTCCAGCCTGTACTCGTTTGTCCATGCCGCATAATTGGTGTAAGCCGCGAACTCGACCGGTGTTTTCATCGTGCCGGACGCATCGACCGCTAGGTCGCTGAGCGCCAGCACATCGAGTTGCGGCCGGTGGGCGAGGGCATCTTCAGTCAACCACAGCCTGCCGCCGCCGATGTGTTGCGTGGCGGCAATCTGCACGGGCGCGAGTGCGATGACCCGCGTTGTGACCGTTTCCGCCACCCGCCGATAGGTCAGTTCGATGTCGGCCCGGCGATTCAGTGCCCGCCCGGCAGCGGTGCCGTTGTCTGCAATCGGGTCGGAGGAACCCCTTGCGTCGACCACGACAAGGCCAGGCTCGAGTTGCAGCTTGCCGGCCAGATACGCAGCGACGCTTTGCGCACGAGCCCTGGACAGCGCTTCGTTGTCATTCTCGTCGGCATTGCCGGTCAGCACCGGCAGGGCGTCCGAGTGACCGACGACCTTGATGCCCACGATCTGCATGTCCGCAAAGGGTTCCAGCGAGCGATCGACCCTGGCAGCCTGGTCGCTGCTCAGACCGGTGCGGCCGGAGGCAAAGCGGGCAGGCTCCACGCGCGTGGTTTCCACGGCATGGCGGACCTCGGTGATCGCCTTGCCGACGGGATACCGGCCACCGGGCTGTGGAGCACCTGCCTGACTGTCTGCTACCCGCACGTCGGCGACCTGCAGGCCTCCGGTGTGCGATTCGGCGGAGTGCGCGAGCTTGGGCTGTACCGCAACCGACAGTGCTTTGTGAGGTTGCGCCTGCGACGACTGCGCATCGCTGGGCTCCGTCACGGCGATGGCGGGTGCCTTGACGGACTGCGCCCCGACCGGAGTTTCCTCGGCGCGCTCCACTGCAGCGGACCGCGCCGCCTTGAAGGGCGCCGCCCCGGGTTGTTCTTCAGTGAGGATGCGTTCTTCTTCCGCGTAGCCGTCGTAGAGCACCTCGGTTTCTACCCGGCGATTCAGGGCCATGCCTTCATCCGTACGGTTGGTGGCCACCGGCATGCGTTCGGCATGGCCGGTGATTTCGATGATGTCCTCGGAAACGCCGAGCTCAGCGATGACGACGTTGGCCACCTGGCGCGCCCGCGCTTCCGAGAGGCCCTGGTTGTCGCTGAAGATGCGCTGCGCGATGGGACCGAGCGGTTGGCTGTCGGTGTGGCCCGAGAACCGAATACGCAGGTTCGGCTTGCCGCGATAGGCCGCTAACAGGGCGCGAAGCCGCTCGACGTAACTTGGCAAAATGCCCGATTTTCCGGACGCAAAGCGAACCGGCTCAATGCGTTCGAAATTGTGTGAGCGGATTTCCCGGACAAGTCTGTTTCCGCCGGGCTTCTGTTCAATCGCCGAAGCCTGTGCCTGTGCAGGCAGCTTGACCGCAAAATTCACCTTCGACATCAATGCTTGTGTCAACCGGATGACGCGCGGGTTTTCGCTGGTGATTTCGGTTTCACTCGGCAAGGTCTTCGGGTCGAGCTTGACGATGAAGTTGCGTCCGCGTTCGGCGTCGCCGACGCTGACGTCGGCGATGTGGTAGCGACCGTGCGCATCGGTTTCCACGATCAGCCCGCTGACGGTGGCGAGGCGCACTCCGGGTACGCCCCGGTCACCGGGGTCCTGCCATCCATTGCCGTTCCGGTCGTCGAATACCTTGCCGATCACTGTGGTTTTCTCGAACATCGGGTCGCTCAACACTTCGACGCCGGCGGTCGCCTCGTTACCGACGAGTTGCCCGGCAACCAGGGGTTTCACGCGGTTTACATGATGCCCGGGCGATGCCCCGCCAGTGATGCGCGTCAGGTAACGCAGGCTGACCACGGCACCGGCCGGAACGTCGATGGGCGCGAAGACAATGGGGTCGGTGCCGGTCGTGGCCAGTGCCGTACTCGGGTCGTCGCGCGTGCCTAGGGTCCCGTCGGGGCCAGGCCTCTGTAACGATGCCGTTTCCTCGGCAAACGTGAACCCGGCCGGTATGTCGTCCACCAGTTCCAGGTTGTGAATGTTGAACGACGTGGGGTTGGATACCTGCACGATGTACCCGACGAGATCGCCGAGGTTCGCACTCCGCGCCGTTGCCCGTTTTGTTACGGTAACCAGGCGGTCTGGCGCCACGACTGAAACCGGGTCGAGCGGCAAATGGTTGTGCACCACCGTGCCGTCGCCGTCCGCGGCGACCCAGGCCAGGTAATAATCGGCAGTGGTTGTGCCGGTTGGCGGTTGCGCCTCGGCGTAGACGACGCAGGGCGCCTCCGGGTTGGGGTCGCCGGGGCAGCTTGAAACCGTCAGCGCATCCCCTGCCGGAGGGATCAGCAAAGAAGGCGGTGCGTTGTAACCGTCGGGCATGTGCGTGATTTCGACCCGGTACCTGGACGCACCCCTGGGGCAATCGCCATGCGCGCCATGCACGATGTCGAATCGATAAGCGCCGTCGCTGCCGGTACGCTGCGACTGCTGGCCGTCGAGCAGACAGGCGTCGGAAACGGGTCGGCCGGTACTATCGGCGAGAGCCACCACGGCCCCGACAATGATTGCTCTGGTTGCGCTGTCGTAGACACGGCCGCCGGGGACAATGCCATGGTCGATCGTGGTAACACTGTGCCGGGTGACGGTGGCGGTCTCCTCGCCCCAGACCGCCTCGGACTCCGGATGACGGAAACGCACCCTGACATCGCCCGGGTCGACGGAAACCAGCAGGTAGCCGCCGGCACTATCGGTGGTGGTCCTGGATACGGAACCGCCGTCGGCGGTAGCGGCTTCGACCAGCCAGCCCGCCAGACCGGGGTCGCCGGCGTCCTGCACGCCGTCCACATCCCGGTCTGCGAAAACGGTGCCGCGCAGGGCCGCGGGAAACCCGACCGGCGTCGCGTCGTCTTCGCCGGGCCCGGATGGATCGCCATCGCCGTCGGGGTCCGGGTTGTCGCCGTTGTCGGAAAGGTCTTCGGTGATGACGCCGGCGTCGTCTTCGGAGAACGCCGTTGCCTGGTTCTGAAACAGGCCCACGGCGCCATTCAGCGCTACCTCCACTGTGAATTCGACGGTTGCCGCGGCGCCGGCTGCGAGGGTGTCGGTACCGGAAAGCAGCTCGATGTTTCCGGTACCGTCGTAGGCGCGGTTCAACGTCAGGGCCGCTCCGGTCAGGCCGGGCGCCTCTACGATGGACACCTCGGCCGGGGAGGGAAACGCCTGGGCAAGATCGTCTGCAACCTGCACGCGGTGGGCTTCGCCATCACCGACATTGGCGATATGAATCCTGATCACCGAGCGAACCGTTCCCGAGTTGGTGATGTGGGTGTCAACAGCCTGTTTGGCAACACCCACTACACCGGTTGCGGGTGGCTGGTCGTTTTCAGCGATAGTAGCCTGGCCTTGCCCGTCGGCAATCGTGGCATGGGTTGCCTGGCCAAGATTCAATTGGAAAGTTTCATCGGGTTCGACCAGATCGTCGTCGAGCACCGGAACCAGGACACTGGCCGAGAGGGAACCCGCGACCATGGTGAGCGTGCCGCTGGTGTTGGTGTAATCGCTGCCGGCCTCGGCGGTGCCGTCACTAGTGGCGTATTGGACGGTTACCGGAAGTTCGTAGGCATTGCTGAGCGTCACGGTGAATTCGGCGTTGCCCGCATGCTCCGCTACGGTCACGTCGTCGACGCCGAGGCTGGGTGGCTCGTCGTTGTCGGTGATCGTAGCAAGCCCCTGCGCATCCGTGATCGAGGCATTGGTTGCGTCGCTCAGCGTCACCGTGAAGGTTTCGTCGGGTTCGTCGAGTTCGTCGTCCAGTATGGGAACGGAGATCATTCCGGTCAGTGAACCCGCATCGACCGTCAGGGTTCCCGTCGTATGTGTGTAATCCACATCGGCATCCGCGGTGCCGCTCATGGTGCCGTAGTCGACCGACACCGCCTGCTCGAAGGTGTCGCTAAGCGTTACGGTGAACCGGGCAGCGCCGCCGTCTTCGCCGATGAACACATCGTCGATGCTCAGACTCGGGACTCCGGGCGGAAGCGGTTCGTCATCGTCGGTGATGGCGCCGATGGCTTCGCCGTCATGGATTCTGCCGCGCTCTGGATTGCTCAGCGTGACGGTGAACGACTCGTCGGGTTCGTCATCGAAGTCATCGAGGATCGGTACGACGATGGTGCCGCCGAAATCAGGGGAAGGGATGGCCAGAGTCCCGCTGACCGCCTCATAGTCGGAACCCGCCAGTGCCGTCCCGTCCGTGGTCGTGTAATCGACGGAAATGTCGTAACGGCTGTTGGTGCTGAGCGACACCTCGAATCGGGCCTCCCCGGCATCCTCGTCCACGGTGACGTCGCCGATTTCAATCCAGGGACCGCTGCCTCCACCACCACCACCACCGGCCCCACTACCGCCGGTGCTGGTACCACCGGTGCTGGTGCCGCCGGTGCTGGTGCCGCCGGTGCTGGTGCCGCCGGTGCTGG
>CAZNFI010000011.1:0-18108 GCA_964572185.1 uncultured Pseudomonadales bacterium | reverse complement strand
CGGTGCTGGTGCCGCCGGTGCTGGTGCCGCCGGTGCTGGTGCCGCCGGTGCTGGTGCCGCCGGTGCTGGTACCACCGGTGCTGGTGCCGCCGGTGCTGGTACCACCGGTGCTGGTGCCGCCGGGGCACGGGCCGTTTTCAAATGTTCCGTCCGGCATCGACAGGCACCACTGCCGGTCCACTACGACATGCCGGGCGCCCAGCTTGAATGAATCGCAGGGTGCACAGGAGTCTGGCCCACAGTCGTACTCGCTCGATCGGGTATAGACGTTCATCGTGAAGGTAGTGTTTCCACTCGGCCACTCGAACGGACTGCACGACACTTCAGTGCCAAAGTAGTGGACAGGGTTTCTACCTTCCTGCCGTTCCTGCCCGTTCGCGTTGATGTAAGCACGAAACGCCCCGTCCTGGACGTTGGAGAGATGAAACCGGACATTGCCGCCATTGAACGCGGGAGAAGAAACAGTCACGGCCTGGGCGGTTGCCAGCGGCGGACAGCAGATCAGCAAGATGGCCAACAGCGTGCGCCGGGATACGGCATAGCGCATCCTGCGGTGTGCGACAGGAGATTCCGATTTATCGCCAGCACGGGTGGCTACGGTGCGAGGACTGCCTGTTCGTCGCACCCGAAAGTGTCGATCGTTCACGGCAAAGGCCGCTTGTCCGATGGTGCAACCGCAGGTTCTTCCGGCTGCGGTTTTCTGCTGCCCGAAGAGGCGGATGGGAGGTGGCGTCCCACGAGAATCAAGGGAGGGGAGGTGTACTGCAGTCGAACGCGTGAATCCACGAAACCTACAAGCATGGGGCAGTCTCCTGGCGGCCTTTTGCAACACGCGGCCGCTTTGCGTCTTGACGTTGTCAATTGACAGGGGAATGGCAGCGTTCGACAACGGGGTGCCATGGAGAGTTCCCGCCCATGCGCAGCCCGATGCGAATGCGTACAATCCGGGCTATCCATCGAAACGGTGATGGCGATGTATCGACCGCTGGCCCGACAGATCGTTCTGGCATGCCTGGGGTGGCTGCTTGCCTGCGGCATGGCGCAGGCAAGCGCCGCGGCGCCGGATCCCTACGCACTGATGGCGGCAACCATCGACCTCACCCGCAGCAGCACGTCCTATGGCGAAATGAGCATGTCCGTGCACCGCCCCGAGTGGCAGCGCACCTCGTCGCTGGTGGCCTGGACGCGGGGCCGCGGCGATGCCCTGATCCGGTTTACTGCCCCAGCCAAGGATGCAGGTAACGCAACCCTGAAAAAGGGTGAAAAAATGTGGACGTACACGCCAAAGCTCAATCGTGTTATCAGGCTTCCATTCAGCCTGATGTCACAGAGTTGGGCAGGGTCCGACTTCTCCTACAACGACCTGTCCCGTTCCGATAGCGTGCTGCACTACTACGAACTGACCATCACCGGCACCGAACAGGTCGATGGCCACACTGTCTACACCATCGAGGCGGTGCCGTACGATTCGGCACCGGTGGTGTGGGGCAAGGAAGAGTGGGTGGTACGCGACGACAACGTGCTGCTGCGGCAGACTTTCTACGATCAGGACTTCCAGCCCCTGAAGCGCATGGAGACCCTGGAGATCGGGGCGCTCGGGGGTCGGGTCATGCCGTTACATATGCGCATGTCGAAACTGGATGAATCAGACCACTACACTGAGATGAGGTGGCATGCCGCGCAGTTCGACCTGCCATTGGAGGAACGCCTCTTTACGACCTTCACCCTGCAGAGCGGCGCGGTCCCGGCCAGCGGTAGCGATTAGGGTGGCGGAAGCTGCCGCTGCGCCGCTTGGCCGTGCCCCCCGCGCCGGACGCGGGCTGGTGCTGGCGGTGGCGTGGCGCAATCTCTGGCGCAATGCACGGCGCACCTGGCTGACCGCCGGCGCTATTGCCTTCGCCATTGCGCTGGTCGTGTTCGGCATGTCATTTCAGTTTGGCGGCTATGCGCAGATGATCGAGAATTCCACGGCGCTCCTTACCGGTCACCTGCAGATTCAGAATCGTGCCTACCTGGACCAGGCCCGCATCGACCAGTCCATCGATGGCGTGGAATCACTGTTGGTCCGATTGCAGGAGCAGCCCGGACTTGCCTCCGTGGCGCCCCGTGTCGAAGCCTTCGCGCTGGTCTCTGCGGATGAACGCAGCTTCGGCGCCCGGGTGCTCGGCGTCGATGTGGCGGCGGAACGGCGGACCGTGCGTTTCTTCGACCGCGTGGCCAGGGGCCGCATGATGGCCGCCGCGGACGAAGCGGTGGTCGGCGAAACACTGGCGCGCAACCTGGGCGTCGACCTGGGCGGCGAACTGGTGCTGCTCGGCTCGGGCAAGGAAGGCGGCGTGGCGGTACTGGCGCTGGATGTTGTGGGTATTTTTCGCACCGGGCAGCCAGCCATCGACAGGGCCATGCTGGCGGCGCCGCTGGCCTCGGTGCAGGATGCCTTCGGGCTGCACGATACGGCGCATACCCTGGTGGTCCGTGCCGACCGGGTGGCCGACAGCGCGCGCCTCGCGGCGGCGCTGAATGGCTGGTTGGGCGAACCGCTGATCGCCCGGGACTGGCCCGAACTGCTGCCGGAGGTGCGGCAGAGCATCGACGTCGACCGCATCAGCGCCTGGTTTGTCTTTGGGATTCTCATCGTTGTGGTCACCTTCAGCGTCGTCAATGCGTTCATCATGACCGTGTTCGAGCGCACCCGGGAATTCGGCATGCTGCGCGCCATCGGCATGCCGCCCGGCAGGATCGTCGGCATGGTGCAGATCGAGGCGGCCTGTGTCTGGGCGCTGGGCACCCTGTTGGGCCTGGCGCTGACGGTGCCGGTGGTGTCGTGGCTCGGCGCCAGCGGCGTATACCTGGGTGACGAGTTGCACGAGCTTGCCGAAACGATGTACCTGCCGGACAGGCTGTATCCGGCGCTGGCGCCCGAGGTTCTGGTGGGCATTCCCGCCGTCATGCTTGCAGGCACGCAGATCGCGGCGTTGCTTCCCTCGTTGCGCATTCGCCGGCTGCAGCCGGTCGAGGCGCTGCGTGCGGAATAGGCTGGACATTCCTGTGCGGATGAACGAACTGGTTAACGCGCATGGCTGAAGCGGCCCTTGCCCGACAACCGGGCGCAGGCCGCGTTGCCGGCGGTTCCCGCGGCACGGCCGCCGTTGCCTGGCGCAACCTGTGGCGCAACCGGCGCCGCACCTGGCTCATGGCGGGCAGCATCGGCTTTGCCGCCTGGATGCTGATCTTCAGCCTGTCGCTGCAGGATGGCACCTTTACCCTGATGCTCGACAACAGCACCCGCATAACGGTGGGTCACGTCCAGGTTCAGCACCCGGACTTTCAGGACAATCCGCGGCTGGAGTACGTGCTGAGCGGCGCGCCGTCGATTCGTTCAGATGTCGAAGCACTGCCGGGCGTCGCTTCGGCCGCCCTGCGTGGGCAGGCCATGGCGCTGGTTTCCAGCGAGGAGCGCAGCTTTGCGGCGCTGGTGCAGGGGGTTGAAGCCGGCCGGGAACGGCAGTGGTCGACGGTTCCGGATTCCATCAGCGACGGCCGATACCTGGAAGGCGCGGGCGAGGCCTGTATCGGTTCAGTGCTGGCACGCAATCTGGGGGTTGCCGTAGGGGATGAAATCGTGCTTCTGGGTACCGCCAAGGAGGGCGGCGTTGCCGCGACGGTGTCTCGGGTCGTGGGGCTGATTGCCACCGGCATGGTCGCCCTCGACCGGTCCGTCGTGCAGGTTCCGCTGGCGGATTTCCGGACGGCATGGAACCTCGACCCTGACGAAGCGCACGCCCTGGTGGTGGTCGCCGACGATGTGCGCGACAGCCTGCCGCTGGCGCGCGACGTGGCGGGCGTGGTTACCGGCTGGAAGACACTGAACTGGAAGCAACTCATGCCCGAAGTCGAGGAGTTCATCCAGCTCAAGATCGTGGGCACCTGGCTGTTTTTCGTGATCGTCGCAGTCATCGTCACGTTCAGCGTAGTCAATGCCTTCATGATGACCATATTCGAACGCACGCCGGAGTTCGGCATGTTGAAAGCCATCGGCATGCGCCCTGTAAACATCCTGTTGGGGCTGCAGATCGAGGCCGTCTGGCTCTGGGCCCTGGGAATGGGTATCGCAATCGCCGTGAGCGTGGCGATGATCCTGCCCATGTCGGTGGCTGGCATTCCGCTGCCCGTCGAGGCCGCCGATCTCACCGCCGTCATCAACATGCCGGACAGGATGTATCCGCTGTTCAGCCGGGAAGCGGCCTGGGCGGCGGGTGCGGTCATGTTTGCCGGTACGCAACTGGCGCTGCTGGTGCCTGCCCGGCGGTTGTGGCGCCTGCGCTGCGTCGATGCGCTGAGAGCCCAGGAGTGACAGCCATGCCGCCAAAGCTGCTGCTGCAACTTTCGTTACGGAACATCCTGCGTCACAAACGGCGCAATGGCATGTTGCTGGCGGCGATCGTCGTAGCCGTGGCGGCGGTGGTGTTCATGAGCGCACTCATCCGTGGCTTTCAACACGACCTGGCCGATGCGGCGGTCGCCAACCTCACCGGACATGTGAAGATCCTGGCGCCCGGCTATCGCGACGATCCCAACATACAGAAGAGCTTTGCCCTGGCGGAAACCTGGCAGCCGGAGGTGGCCGAGGAAGCCCTGGCCGGGTGGGCTGCCCGGGTGCGGGTGCCGGCGGTGATCATGAGCGAGCGGGGCACGCGCGGCGTGCAGTTCGTCGGCATCGACCCGGGCCAGGAGCACATTTCCTTCATCGGCGGCGCACCGGTCGAAGGTGAGCGCCTGGCCAATGCCGAAGATGGCCGCATTCTGGTCGGCAAGGCTCTCGCCGAGCAACTCGAGACCGGGCTGGGCCGGCGCCTGGTACTGATCACCCAGGGCGCCGACGGCCTGAACCGGGAATCCGGCTACCGCATTGCGGGCCTCTACGATGCGGATGGAACCGGCCTGGAAAAAACCTTCGTTTTCACCGGCGTCGAAAGGCTGCAGGCGATGGTGGGCGCCGATGTGTACACGGAGATTTCCATCCGCCTGCGCCAGGAGCCGGTCATGTTTCAGCTCAAGGCGCGCCTGGTGGAGTTTTTCACCGGGCTCGAAGTGCTGAACTGGCAGGAACTGGAACCGCAGGCAGCGGCCATGTTCGTGTTCGCGGATTCCGCCTTCTTCATCTGGTATTTCATCATGATGGGTGCGCTGGTGTTCGGGCTGGTCAATACGCTGGTCACCTCCGTGATGGAACGCGTTCGGGAACTGGGCATGTTGCGGGCGCTCGGCATGCGCTCGAAGGGAGTGGTGGCGCAGGTGGTGCTGGAGTCCAGTGTATTGATGCTTATCGGCGTGGCGGCGGGTCTGCTCGCGGGCTGGTTGCTGATCGTGAGCCTGGGCGATGGCATCGACCTCACGCAGTGGGCCGAGGGCGTCGAGGCGTTCGGCCTGCGCGGGCTGCTGCAGCCGGTGCCGCTGATGGGCGACGTCGTGCTGATCGGCATCATGAGCCTGGTACTCGGCATTGTCGCCAGCCTGTACCCGGCGCTGCGCATCGTCAGAATCAAACCGTTGGAGGCGCTTAGAAGATGAGCGAAGAGGTTGTTGCGGTCTGTGCGGGGGTGACCCGCACCTACCAGGAAGAGTCCGTGCCGGTGCATGCGCTGCGCGGCGTGGATTTCAGTTTCGCTCGTGGCGAATTCGTCAGCCTGGCCGGGCCGTCGGGGTCGGGGAAGTCGACATTGCTGAACATCATGGGTGGCCTCGACCGCCCGGACGCGGGAACGGTGACGGTGGATGGTGTGGCGCTCAACGACCTGAACGAAACCGAGCTCTCCGACCTGCGGCTGGCCAAGATGGGCTTCGTCTTTCAGTCCTATAACCTGATCCCGGTGCTCTCCGCCCGGGAAAACGTCGAGTTCATCATGCAGCTGCAGGGCATTGCGCCGAGCGAGCGGGCGGAGCGGGCCGCCGAGGCGCTCGCCGCCCTCGACATGGCAGAACTCGCCCACCGCCGCCCGGGCGAACTGTCGGGCGGACAGCAGCAGCGGGTGGCCATTGCCCGGGCCATCGTCACCAACCCGGTGCTGCTGCTCGCCGACGAGCCGAGCGCCAACCTCGACTCGTCGACCACCGAGGATCTGCTGCAACTGCTGCGGCGGCTCAACGAGGACCGCGGCGTATCCATATTGACCGCCACTCACGATCCCATGGTGATGCGCTACGCTCGCCGACACATCAACCTGCGCGACGGCGCCATCATCGAGGACTCGGCTGCTGAGGACGCCTGATCCGGAGCACCGCTTCAGCAGGTGGCGACGCCCCGCAACTGTGTTGCGGGACCGGTTTGTCGAACCACCGTTACAGTCGAGCAAAGAAAGCCCGCTCAGCGTGCCGGAGGCCCGCACCTCATGGCCGCTCGGTGTCCGCAAAAACCACCTCGCCAGACATTTGGTTCCATGCGAGTCGGGAACCCGGCGCGCCGGGACGCTGACATGCAAGGAACATCAGCGCGTAACCTATCCAACATTATGTTAAATACGTTTTCCTTAACTTATTGATTATATTGAATTTAACGATTTGTTCCATGAAAGTCTGTTCCATGACTGGGCGAACACAATGCGGTTGACCACAAGCGCGTACGCGCGACTCCTGGCGGTGGTCTGTTGGCTGTTGCAGGCGGAAACGGCGAGCGCCGCTGAACTCGACCTGCGCCTTAAGGGATTCGGCACGCTGGCGACGTTGCCGCATCACGATGTGCAACGGTTGCAGGACGAAACGCCGGCGGTCGACACCAACCTCGACCTGCGGACGATGTTCCGCCACAGCGCCGGCTCCCTTGAATTCATCGTCGATCACTCGATCACTCGAATCGGCGGCGATTCGTTCGCGTTCTTCAATGCGCCGGGAACCACCCTCGACCAGACGCCTGCCACCGACGAGCAGCGCGCTTTCAAGCTGAGCTGGGAGATTGAAGACGGCTCCGGGCACCGGTCCTGGCATCGCTTCGACCGGCTGGCAGTTCGCTATCGCAAAGGCGACTGGTCGGTGACCCTGGGCCGCCAGGCAGCGAGCTGGGGCAATGGCATGGTATTTCAGCCCATGGGGCTGTTCAGTCCGTTTGCACCGACCACGGTCGACCGAGATTACAAAGCGGGGGATGACTTGTTATTGATCGAGAGATTGTTTGCAAACGGCAGTGATCTGCAACTCATGGTGGTGGGGCGCAAGAACATCGACGGCGATCTCGATTGGGATGCGTCGAGTACCGCCCTGAAGTGGCACGGTTTCGTTGGCGAGGGCGAGCTGGAACTGGTCGCGGCCCGGCATTACCGCGATAAGGTGGCCGGGGTCGGCGCCCGGTTTCCCCTGGGGGGTGCATTGGCCCGGGCCGACCTGGTGGCAACTCGCGCACTTGGTTCGGGGTGGAAGTTTTCCGGCATCGTCAACATCGACTACAGCCTGGTGTTTCTGCAACGCAACCTGTACCTGTATGCCGAGTATTTTCACAACGGTTTTGGCGTGCACGCCCTGCCGGCAACGCCGTTTGAACTGCCCGCCGAACTGGTGCAACGCCTGGGCCGCGGCGAGGTTTTCAACCTGATGCGCGACTACCTGGCGGTCGGCGGCAACCTGGAATGGCATCCACTGTGGTATCAGGCCTTCACACTGATCGGCAATCTGCAGGACGGCAGCGCGCTGGTGCAGACCTCGCTGACCTTTGAGCCGGGAGAGCGGCAGCGCGTGCAGGTGGGATGGCTGCAACCCCTGGGCGGTGCCGGCAAGGAGTTTGGTGGCGTGCCGCTGGCGGGCGATGCGGTCACCATCGGCGGTGCAGGCAGGCTGTTCGCGCGCTGGGTCTACTACCTTTGAGCGCCGGGCCGTACTTGGCCCGGCGCACGGGCTGACGGCAACGGTCCGACCGGCGTCGGCTGCGCGCCGCGGCTTTGCCGGCCGGACGCAGTCCCCGATTCAAGTCGCTGCACCATTTGCTGCTTGCGCGGGGCGGTCAACCGTCGCTGGCCGGCGGGTTCTTGCTGCGCGGCACGCCCAGTGCATCGAGGTGGGCGACCAGATCGGCGCCGGCCGTGCGTGCGTCTACCTCGCGATCGATGCGCACGATCACTCCGCCGGGACTGATGTAATAGGTCCAGCGCCTGGCGTAGC
This sequence comes from uncultured Pseudomonadales bacterium, assembly GCA_964572185.1. Lineage (GTDB taxonomy): Bacteria > Pseudomonadota > Gammaproteobacteria > Pseudomonadales > Azotimanducaceae > Azophilus. The sequence goes on along the minus strand of CAZNFI010000011.1, from coordinate 9,963 downwards.
CCGCGTCGGCCAGTACGCCGTAGGCTGTCGAGACGGCACGGTCTGCATCGGCGAGGATGGGAAAGTTCGCCTGGTTCTGCTCGGCGAATGCGGTATTCGTTTCCACGTTATCGACGCTGACCATGAAATAGGCGACGTCGTATCCGTCGATTTCCGCGGCGCTGTCACGCAGCGCCTTGCATTGCAGGGTTCAGCCGCCGGTGAATGCCTTGGGAAAGAATGCCAGAACGACATGGCGGCCGCGGTAATCGGCCAGCGCGTGCATCCGCCCGTCACTGCCGGGCAGTTGAAACTGCGGCGCGGCGCCGCCCACCTCGGCGGCGAAGCCCCGCGCCGGGAACATGGCGAGTACAAGAACCGCCAACGTCGCGAATTGGAATGCTGTTCGCATGGTATGACCCCTGAATGTACCGGGCGGCGGGCCGCCGCGGAGGCCTGCCGCGCTTGTGTCGGTGTTCAATATGACACAGTCGGCCCGGACATTGAATCGCACCCGCATTGCCCGGGGTGAACCTTGTCGCACGGATGCGGGGAACGAAATCCGGTTCGAATCGAGGCGCTTTTCCGCTGCATCGCCGCGACCGGAATTCGTATGGTGGCGTGGTGATCGTTGCAGGAGCGACGCCGGTGCCCCGTGTTCTAGTTCTGTCTTTGAGCCTGCTTTTTGCCTGGACGGCTACCGCAGCCGGCCCACACTTGCCCGGCCCGGCTCTGGCCGAACAATACCGGGAAGGGGTGGATGTCGCCGACTACTGGGTGAGCGAAAAACTCGATGGTGTGCGGGCGCTATGGGACGGGCGCAACCTGCACTCGCGGCGTGGCAATCGATTTGCGGTGCCTCCCTGGTTTACGCGGGAGTTTCCTGATGTGCCTCTCGATGGCGAACTGTGGATGGGGAGGGGCACCTTCGCAGTGCTGTCCGGTGCAGTTCGCCGCAAGGTTCCCGACGCGGAGAGCTGGAGGGGCATCCGCTACATGGTATTCGATCTGCCCGCGCACTCCGGAACGTTCGATGACCGCCTGGCCCGTCTGCGCAACCTGTTCAGCGATGTCGAATCGGCACAGCTCGGGCTGGTCGAACAGTTCCGGGTAGCCGACCATGCCGAGTTGATGGATCGTCTGGCCGCGGTTACGGCTCAAGGCGGCGAAGGATTGATGCTGCGCCGCGCGAATTCGCTGCACCGCGCCGGCCGAACAGCCGATCTGCTCAAGGTCAAGCTGCACCGCGACGCGCAAGCCATTGTTCTTGCGCATCTGCCGGGCGCGGGCAAGTACGAGGGCATGCTCGGCGCACTGCTGGTGGAAACCCCGGAGGGGCGGCGCTTCAAGCTGGGCACCGGGTTCTCGGACGCGCAACGCCGCCATCCGCCGCTTCCGGGTGCAACGGTCACGTACCGTTATCGCGGAAAAACCGCCGGAGGGCTGCCGCGATTCGCGAGCTTCGTAGGGGTGCGGCAGGAGGACTGAACCCGCCTTGTGGCGCCTTACAGGCGCGGCGCCAGCGTCAATCTCACTCGCTGCGAGCCGGTGCCGACGGCTCGGGCCCGCTCCGTGTCGAGGTCGTAGACGATGGTCTGCGCGGCGAGGGCATCGCCATCGCGGCTCAACACGCCGCCGCCCTCGGCGCGTACCACCGATTCATCGAAGTCGTAGTTCAGGGTTGTGCCGGATAGCGACAGGGTTCGCCCCGACCGGTGGTCGGTAAGTGTCGCCGGGTCGCCGCTGGCATGCATGGCGGAGACCTCGTTGTCGTCGTCGAACTGGACGACGAGTACCCCACCGGTGATGGCGCGCTCGCCCTGGGTCGCCACCACGTTACCGGTATAGGTGGTCCGGCGCTCCGCGAGCAGCATTTCGAACTGGTCCGCCTGAATCTCGATCGGCTGTTCGTCGGCCGCCGGCCGATCATCAGCCGCCGGCTGCGTAGCAGCCGCCACTGCAGCCGCTTCGGCGAAGGCGATGGCCAGCAGTGCGGCAAGCATGACGCCGCCTGTCAGAGCAGGGTACGGCCGCCGGACTGCTCGGCAGCCTCGACATTGGCGCGGCGCGCCTGCACCAGTTCCGGAGCCGCGCGGTCGAGCTCCTCGAGCGTCCACAGGCTCCCGGACTTGGTGAATTCCTTGATGACCGCCGGTTGCTGCATGATGGCGACAGTGCCGCTTCCAGTGTGAAAGATCTCACCGCTGATGCCCGCGGCTTCCTGTGTGCACAGCCACACCACCATGGGCGCCACATGCTGGGGGCCGCTGTCGTCGAGGTGCGCCTGCGAGACTTCATCGCCGCGGTTTTCCAGCAGCGGAATGGTCATGCGCGTCAGCGCGCCGGGCGAAATGGTGTTTACGGTGCACCCGTACTTGGCCATTTCCAGCGCGAGCACCCGGGAAAATCCGGCGATGCCGGCCTTGGCGGCGCCGTAGTTGGACTGACCGAAGTTACCGAACAATCCGGAGACGCTGGAAAAGTTAACGATGCGGCAACCGGTGCGGCCGGTCTCGCGGATGTATTTCGCGAACGGCCGCGAACAGCAGTAGTGGCCCTTGAGGTGCACGGCGATCACCGCATCCCAGTCGGCCTCATCGAGATTAAAGATCGACCTGTCCCGCAGTATGCCGGCGTTGTTGACCAGGATATCCATGCCGCCGAAGGCATCGAGCGCGCAATTGAGCAGGCTCTCGCCGCCCGCCACCTCGGCCACCGACTCGGTATTGGCAACCGCCTTGCCGCCGAGCGCCTCGATTTCCGCGACCACCTGATCGGCGATGCGGCCGCCGCCGGTTCCGTCGGCGGCGCCGCCGAGATCGTTGACGACGACGCTGGCGCCTTCGCCGGCCATCATCAGCGCGACTTCCCGGCCGATGCCGCGACCGGCGCCGGTCACCACTGCCACCTTGTCTTCAAGTCGCCCCATGCTGTGTCTCCGCTCGACTGACCTCTGGGCATTGCCCTGGGGTCGTGGTACTTGCGGCGTGATTCTAACGATAAACTGACGGCTTTGTTCATCCGGCGGCGAATGCTGCGCGCATCGGTCAGGGCCGGTAGTCGGGTGAACATTCTGGGCAATCGAAGGAGGTACTGTGGAAAAACCCCAGCCGGGCGATGGGTCGGTCGCATTGATCGAGCGAGTGTTCGACGGTGGCGCGGAGCACGCGGCGGTGTTGCTGCGGCATTCGGCCCGGGAATACAACCGGGACATGCACGACCTGCTGAATCCCCTGACTGACGAGGGCCGGGATCTGTGCCGCCGATTCGGTGGGGCGCTCACCGTTCGCGCATACGCGAGCCCCGCCCAGCGGTGCATGGAAACGGGCGAGTTGATCATGGCCGCGCACGAGGCCGGTGGCGGCGCAGTCACGCGTTGCCGGCCCGTGGAAGGGCTCGGCGTCTTTTACGCGCTCGACCAGATGAAGATGTGGCAGGTGATGCAGCAGTCCGGGGGCATGGTCAACTTCCTGGATGCCTGGTTCGGCGGGCGCACACCGGGCGATGCCCTGGTTCCGGCGGACCTGGCGGCGCGGCTGGTGTTGCGGCTGATGACCGGCAAGCTGCAGACGCCGGTCGCCAAACCGCAGCTCGACCTGCTGGTCTCCCATGACATCACGCTGCACCTGGTTCGCAATCGTCTGCTGGGCGAAGCGGCTGACGGGCCCGAGGTCGAGTTCCTGGATGCCCTGGTGGCCTGGCGCCAGGACGGTGGCTGGTGGCTGCAGAGCCGGCATGGGCCGGCGCGGGTGATCGATACCGCATTGCCGGGGTAGTAGAGCGATCGCGCGAGCCCGGCCCCGGCAGAGTTGTCCCGGCCTGCCAGGGCAGTGACGCCCGGGAGGCCGCGACGCTGGCCGGCGACCATGGTTGCAACGCCGTATCCGGTTCAGGGCGGTGACGAACGGGTTGCGGTCCCGTCGGGCGCGGCGGCTTGGCCTGGTCGGGCGATCCCTGGCACGCAAATCGCCGCAAGGGCCGCGGGTTGGCCTGCCGGGGCGCTTTGGCATGCCGGCTGGCATTCAAGGCCAGGCAGTGTTACTCAATAGTTCCTGTCCGCTCCGGCTGGAACATCCGGAACGGGCGCCGGCGGGTCACCGGGCGGGAATCTGACAGGCGGTTCGACCGGCATACACACAAGCAGGGGTACAGCATGGTTTCTTCCACTCCGGGGCGCGGCGTCGAGTACGAATCGGTGTCCAGCGACTACCTCGCGGCACGCGCGCTGAAAAAGGGCGCCGCCGGCTGGGTGTTGCTGGCCGGTCTGGGCGTTGCCTACGTGATATCGGGCGACTACGCCGGCTGGAACCTGGGGCTCGCCCTCGGCGGTTTCGGCGGCATGCTGATCGCCACCCTGATCGTGGCCGCCATGTATCTGTGCATGGTGCTTAGCCTGGCGGAACTGTCGGCCTCGCTGCCGACGGCGGGCGGTGGCTACAGCTTCGCACGCCGGGCGCTCGGTCCCTGGGGAGGCTACCTCACCGGCACCGCCATTCTGCTCGAATACTCCCTGGCGCCGGCCGCCATCGCCGTATTCATCGGCGGCTACGTCAATTCCCTGGTCGGTGTCGATGGCTGGATGGTGTACCTGGGCGCCTACCTGGTGTTTGTCGGCCTGCACCTGTGGGGGGTCGGCGAAGCACTCAAGATACTGTTCGTCATCACCCTGCTTGCGGTTGTCGCAATCGCTGTCTTCACGGTCGGCATGCTGCCCCACTTCAGCGCCGCAAACCTGTTCGACATTGCCGTCAACGACAGTGCAAGTGGCGCGAGCGCCTTTCTGCCGGAGGGCTACCTCGGCGTGTGGGCCGCCTTTCCCTTCGCCATCTGGTTTTTCCTGGCCGTTGAGGGCGTGCCCCTGGCCGCCGAGGAGGCAGGCAATCCGGCAAAGGATTTGCCCCGGGGAATCATCGCCGCCATGCTGTTGCTGCTGGTTTTCGCCGCATTGGTGCTGTTGCTGGCACCGGGGGGCGCCGGAGCCGATTTCATGAAAGACCACGGCGCACCGCTGGTCGGCGCCCTGCAGGCCGTGTACGGAGACGATTCCCTGTTGGCCGCCTTCGTCAACTGGGTGGGCCTGAGCGGGCTCATCGCCAGCTTCTTTTCCATTATTTTCGCGTATTCCAGGCAGGTCTTCGCCCTGTCCAGGGCGGGTTATCTGCCGCGGGTACTGTCGGTCACCAGTCGCCGCAAGGCACCGGTGCTGGCGCTGGTGATACCGGGCGTGGCCGGATTCGGCCTGTCGCTCACCGGCGAAGGCGACCTGATGATCACCATGGCCGTGTTCGGGGCGACGATCTCCTACGCACTGATGACGCTTTCGCACATCGTACTGCGCAAACGCGAGCCCGACCTCGAGCGTCCCTACCGGACGCCGGGCGGTACGGTGACCTCGGGCATCGCCCTGCTGCTCGCCATCGCGGCGTTCGTCTCCACGTTTCTGGCCAGTTTCGAGGCAGCCACCTGGAGCGCGGTCTTCTACCTGGTGATGATCGGCTATTTCTTTTTCCACAGCCGGCACCACCTGGTGGCAAACGCGCCGGAAGAGGAATTCGAGGCTGTCGCCCTGGCGGAGCGGGAAATCAGCTGAAGGGCTTGCCGCCTGTCATGGCGTTGCCACGTTGGCGTGCGCTGGCGCCACATCCGCCACCGCAACTACAGGCACCGAGGCTGGGAAGGGTGTTGGCGTTTACGCCACGCAGTCGGCGGCTATGCTCGAGATGGCAACGGTGCGGCGCCCCTGGCGCATGACATGGCGGTCATGGCTTCTCGTGCAGTAGCCGAGTGACAGCCCCGTTGCCGGGTCGGCCCAGGCGATCTGCCCGCCGGCGCCGTTGTGACCGAAGGCCAGCGGCGAATTGGTTTTGCCGAAGCCGCGAAAGCTGCGCTTACCGTCGCCGGCGATGGTGATGCCGAGACCGCGGTTGGCCACCGTGCCGAGCAGATCGGTAAAGCCGCCGCTTAGCACCGTGCGCGCACGCTCGAGCATGGCGTCGTCCCAGATGCGTCTGCCGCCCAGGCCACCGTGCAGCAGGCCCTGATAGAACAGCGCCAACTCAGCGGCGCTCATGAAGGCGCCGCCGCCCGGTACGCCGACGGTGCGAATCTCCGGGCGGTTGAAACTCAGGATGGCTTCTTCGGTGACCTCGGTGACCGGTGGAGGCGGGAGCCCGAGGCTCCGCCAATCCTGGTCGGTCATCGCCTCGCCGACATGTTCGCAGGGGGCGGCGCGCTGCTGCTCGCCCTCCGGCAGGCCGACATGCAGGTCGTCAAGCCCCAGGGGCGCGGCGATTCGTTGGCGTATGAATTCGCGAAAATCCTGCCCGGAGCGGCGTTCGATGATCTCGGCGATAACCCACATGCTGGAGGTCGGGTGGTACTCGAATCGGCTGCCGGGCGGCCAGTTGAGTCGCCATTGGGCAAACCGCTCGAGGCGCCGTGCCCGGTCGGCCCAGTCGACGGCCTTGAACGGCGCTGCCGGGAAGCCCGCCGTGTGAGTGAAGAGCTGTTGAACGCGAATGGTGTCCTTGCCGTGGCCGGCAAACTCCGGGACGATTTCGGCGACGGTCTCGTCTTCGCGCAGCCGGCCTTCCTGCATCAGTATCCAGGCGGCGGCGGAGGTCACGGCCTTGGTGGCGGAGAACACGCACACCAGGCTGTCGTCGCGGAGATCTCCAAAGCTCTCCAGGAGTGCCAGCTTGCCATGGCGGGCGAGCGCCACCTGAACGCCGGAGAGCAGGCCCTCGTCCACTTCGCGGCGCGCCCGCGCGAGCAGTTCATCCACCTTGGCGCGATCGAGCCCGGCTTCCTCGATACCCGAGATCATTGAGTCGTCAATCATTCGTCTTTATCCGTCTGTGGAGCCGGTTGCTCGCGTTGCCCGGGAGCCGTCCCGCACTCTGTGAAGTCTGATGCGCGATTCCGGCGCGGTTCTCCATGGTGACACAGGAAGATTGAGATGTCTGACGTTCTGGATGGTCAGAACGTTGCCGGGAGGGCGGGAAGACACCAGTCTGAGCGCTCAGCCGCAACCGCACTGTCGGCGGGCGCCTGGCGGTGCGCCTGTTCCTGACGATACGCCTCGGCTTCGGTCGGGCAACAGCCCCGACCGGTGGCGCTTTGCTAAACTCCCGGGTCGTTTTTCAGAACTGACGGAGCGAAGGATGAAGACATTGCGCTGGTTTTGGTTAGCCGCGGCGGCGTTGGCGGTGCCTGCGTTGGCCGGGGAGAAATGCGAGCCGTCGCGGTGGGGCGCCGACGATGAGATCGGCAACGCCAACCTGATCACCGCCGACTCGGTGCTGCAGGCCGCCCGACTCATCAAGACCGGCAAGGTGTACAGCCTGGGCATCACCGTCGGCCCGGAGACACCCGCATTTCCGCCGCGCAGCCTGTCGTTGACGGTGGTGCAGCCCAATCAGCAGGAAGGTGCGCGCCCGTTCAACAACATGGTGTACAACGACGACATTTTCATGGGTTGGTTCGGCATCGGCCCGCAACTCGATGGCCTCGGTCACCTCGGCGAGGACGGGCAGTATTACAACTGCAACGATGCGAAAGACTTTGCGGCGATCAGCGGCCTGACCCGGCTTGGCATCGAGAAGGTGCCGCCGATCGTCGCCCGCGGCATCGTGCTGGACATGGCGGCGCATTTCGAGGTGCCGTATATGGAGGCGGGTCGGCATTTCAGCGTCGAGGACGTCAAGGCTGTCGAACAGCGGCAGGGCACGCCGGTGCGTGAAGGCGACGTGGTGCTGTTTCACACCGGCTGGACCGATGCCAAGATCGACAGCGACCCACAGGCCTGGGCAGCCGGTGGCCCGGGAATCTCGGAGGAGGTTGCCACCTACCTGGCCCAGAACAGCATCGTCGCCGCCGGGTCCGATACCTGGGGGCTCGACGTGGTGCCTGCGCAACACCCGGAGCGGCCCTTTCAGGGACACGTGACGCTGCTCAAGGAAAACGGCATCTATGTGCTGGAAACCATGAACACCGGCGCCCTGGTCCGCGACGAGGCCTATGAATTTCTGTTCGTGCTCGGCCAGGCCAAGGTGCGCGGCGCGGTGCAGATGATCATCAATCCGGTGGCCATTCGCTGACCCGTGCGCACCTGATGGCCGGGCCGGGCCGCTGACCGGCGCTGGCACTGATCGATCGATGCGGTCAGAATCGCTGCCCCATCGAGTTGCCCTGGAGAAACGACGTTGCCCCCATACACTGTTGCCGGCCGCCGCCGGCGTCAGGATAGTCGTGCTCGCCGCCGTGCGCCGGCGCACCGCTTTCGCGACACCCTGCTGGGTGTGCTGCTGGCGGCTGCACCGGGTGTGCTCGGGGCCGGTGCTCCGGCCACCTTTGGCGCCGATGGTGGCATTGCGAGCCGTTCGATGCTGGCCTCCGAGGTTGGCGCCGAGATGTTGCGGCAGGGCGGCAATGCGGTGGATGCCGCGGTAGCGGCAGGTTTTGCACTGGCGGTCACCTGGCCGTCGGCCGGCAACCTCGGTGGCGGCGGGTTCATGGTCATCCGCCTGGCGGATGGCACGGTGGCGGCCAACGATCACCGGGAGAAGGCGCCCGCTGCCGCCACCCGTGGCATGTACCAGGATGCGGATGGCGAGATCGTGCCGGGCTTGTCCACCGACTCGCACCTCGCTGTCGGCGTGCCCGGCAGTGTCGATGGCCTGCTCAGCGTGCTGGAGAGGTTCGGCAGCATGAGCCGCGAACAGGTCGTGCAACCGGCCATCGATCTGGCCCGCCAGGGTTTCGCCATGCCGAGCGACATGGCCTCGGGCCTTGCCCGACGCCGCGACCGGTTTGCCCGCTATCCGGGCAGCGCGGCGGTGTTCCTGCGCGCCGACGGAAGCGCCCACGAGGCCGGTGAGCTGTTCCGGCAGCCGGACCTGGCGGCGAGCCTGGAACGCATCCGGGACCAGGGAAGGGCCGGCTTCTATGCGGGGATCACCGCCGATCTGATCGTTGCGGAAATGCAGCGCGGCGGTGGGCTGATCACGCACGAAGACCTGGCCGACTACCGCAGCGTCTGGCGGCAGCCGGTGCAGGGTTCCTATCGCGGTCACCAGATCATCTCCATGCCGCCGCCCTCGTCCGGCGGCGTGCTGCTCCTCCAGATGCTGAACATGCTCGAAGCTTTCGACCTCGGCGCCATGGGTCCGGGCAGCGCGGCCGCCATGCACCACATGATCGAGGCGGAACGCAGGGCCTATGCCGACCGCGCGGAATACCTGGGCGACCCGGACTTCTACCCGGTGCCTGTCGCCAGATTGACCAGCAAGGGCTACGCGCGGCAACGATTCGCCGACTTCGACCCAACGCGCGCCAGCCGTTCGGCGGACATCGCCGCCGGGGCCGCCCCGCCGGCCGAGAGCCCGGAAACGACGCACCTGTCGGTTATCGACGGGGCGGGTAACGCCGTTGCCTATACCACTACGCTGAACCTCGGCTATGGCTCGAAGATCGTCGCCACCGGAGCCGGCTTCCTGCTGAACAATGAGATGGACGATTTCTCGGCCAGGGACAATACGCCCAATGCCTTCGGGCTGATCGGCCGGGAAGCGAATGCCATCGAGCCGGGCAAGCGCATGCTGAGTTCCATGACGCCGGCACTGGTGGTCAACAACGGCAACACCGTGCTGGCTACCGGTTCACCAGGCGGCAGCACCATCATCACCACGGTGCTGCAGGTGATCGTCAACACCATCGACCACGGCATGCAGGTCTCCGATGCGGTCGGCCAGCCACGCTTTCACCATCAATGGTTGCCGGACCGGGTGGTGTACGAGTGGCCGGGGTTTTCTCCGGACACGCTATCGCTGCTGCAGGCAATGGGTCACCAAAACCTGGTGGCCTGGACGTTCGGCGGTGGCATTGGCGATGCCAACTCCGTGGCCGGCGGCGCGGACGGCGTGTTCGCCATGTCGGACCCTCGCAACAACGGTGGTGCGGTGGGAGTCCGCCTGCCGGTCCGCC
>CAZNFI010000010.1:26200-35108 GCA_964572185.1 uncultured Pseudomonadales bacterium | reverse complement strand
ATGGTCGTGGGTGTCGGCGCCTCCCGGGTGCGCGACATGTTCGAGCAGGCCAAAAAGCAGTCGCCCTGCATCATCTTCATCGACGAGATCGATGCTGTCGGCCGGCATCGGGGCGCCGGGCTCGGCGGCGGTCACGACGAGCGCGAACAGACCCTGAATCAGCTGCTCGTGGAAATGGACGGCTTCGAGCCCAACGACGGCATCATCGTCATCGCCGCGACCAACCGGCCGGACGTACTCGACCCGGCCTTGCTGCGGCCGGGCCGGTTCGACCGCCAGGTGGTGGTGAGCCTGCCCGACATTCGCGGTCGCGAGCAGATCATAAAGGTGCATATGCGCAAGGTGCCGGTTGGCGAGGACGTCGAGCCGAGCATTATCGCTCGAGGTACACCGGGCTTTTCCGGGGCCGATCTTGCCAATCTGGTGAACGAGGCGGCCCTGTTCGCCGCCCGGGCGGGCAAGAAGCTGGTCGAGATGGAAGAGCTCGAAAAGGCCAAGGACAAGATCATGATGGGCGCCGAGCGCAAATCGATGGTCATGTCCGAGGAAGACAAGCGCAACACCGCCTATCACGAGGCCGGGCATGCCATTGTCGGCAAGCTCACGCCGGGCCACGACCCGGTGTACAAAGTGACCATTATCCCTCGCGGCCGCGCGCTCGGTGTCACCATGTTCCTGCCCGAGGAGGATCGCTACAGCCTGAGCCGGCAGAACATAAGGGCTCAAATCTGCGGGTTGTTCGGCGGCCGCATTGCCGAAGAGTTGATCCTCGGCCCGGAAAAGGTGACCACCGGCGCTTCCAACGACATCGAGCGCGCCACGCGGCTCGCGCGCAGCATGGTGACCAAGTGGGGCCTCTCGGAACGGCTAGGGCCTTTGATGTACGACGAGGACGACGGCGAGGTGTTCCTTGGCATGTCGGTGGGCGTGAAGCCCAAGCCCCAGTCCGACGAAACGGCACGGGCAATCGATGAGGAGGTGCGCCGAATCATCGATGAGTGCTACCAGCGTGCTACGCGTCTGCTGGAAGAAAACGAAGACAAGCTGCACAGCATGGCGGCGGCTCTCATCGAGTTCGAAACGCTGCTGCCCGAGCAGATTGACGACATCATGGCGGGTGCAAAACCCCGGGACCCGAACCCGCCTGGCAAGGGGCGCGACAGCCAGTCCGGTGCGTCGGAAGCGCCCATTGGCGGTCCGGCAGGAGAGCATTGAGCGTCTCGAGGCGGTTTCGCATCCGGGTATCTACCGGCAAGGCTTCGTTTGGGCGGCGTGCTTTGCATCGGCCTGCCAGGCACTTCCGCGTGACCGATATCGCGTAAGGCAGCAAGCCCGCCTTACGGTCAGAGACTGATTGAACGGGGCAGCTAACGGCGCATGGCGAGGCAGTATTTCGGAACGGATGGAATCCGCGGGACCGTCGGGCAGTTTCCGATCACCCCGGAATTCTGCCTGCATCTCGGCTGGGCGGCTGGGCGTGTGTTCACGCGCCAGGGCGACTGCCAGATCATCATCGGCAAGGACACCCGGGTGTCCGGGTACATGCTCGAATCCGTACTCGAGTCGGGGCTCGTCTCGGCCGGTGCCGATGTCAGCCTGCTCGGGCCCATGCCGACACCGGCGATTGCCTACCTGACTCACACTTTGCGCGCTGACGCCGGAATTGTCGTCAGCGCCTCGCACAATCCCTACCAGGACAACGGCATAAAGTTCTTCGATGCCAGCGGCAACAAGCTTGGCGATGAGGTCGAGGAACAGATCGAGGCGCAATTGCAGGGAAAAATGGTCTGCGCGGCATCGAATCGTCTCGGCAAGGCGGTTCGCGTTCCCGACGCCCCCGGCCGTTACATCGAGTTCTGCAAGGCGACGGTGAGCCGCGGGTTCCGCCTGCAGGGCATGCGCATCGTCCTCGATTGCGCGCACGGCGCCACCTACCACGTAGCGCCCGGAGTGTTCGAGGAGTTGGGGGCGGACATCACGGTCATCGGCAATGCGCCGAACGGTTTCAACATCAATGACGGCTGTGGGTCGATGCATCCGCAGCGGCTTGCTGCCGAGGTTATCGCCCGCCGGGCCGATGCCGGTATTGCCTTCGACGGCGATGGCGATCGCGTGATCATGGTGGATCACCAAGGAGAGGTGGTGGATGGCGATGAATTGTTGTTCATCATCGCCAACCATCGTCACCGGGCGGGCCTTCTGCAGGGTGGCGTCGCCGGTACGGTCATGACCAATTTCGGGCTGGAGCGGGCATTGCGTGATCTGGGTATTGCGTTCGAGCGGGCCCAGGTCGGCGACCGCCATGTGCTGGAGCTGTTGCGGCGCCGCAACTGGTGTCTCGGTGGCGAATCGTCCGGCCACATACTGTGCCTCGATCTGTCCACCACCGGGGACGGTATTATCGCCGCCCTGCAGGCGTTGGCGGCCATGGTGGAATCCGGCAACTCCATTCACGAACTGAAACAGGGGATGGCCAAGCTGCCCCAGGCGACAGTCAATGTTGCCGTTCCCGACCCGGCATCCATTGCAGATTGCAAGCCTGTCGAACGCGCCGTGGTTGCCAGGGAGCGTCGATTGGCCGGCCGCGGACGGGTGCTCATCCGGCCCTCGGGAACCGAACCCGTGGTTCGGGTCATGGTTGAGAGCGAAGACAGCGCGGAAGTGGCGAGCATTGCCCAAGATCTGGCGGAAGCTGTCCGCCAGGCTGTCTGATTGTCGAACATCACCCCAGCGTTTACTATTGCGCGCCCTTTGCGACCGCATGTTCGCGGATCAGGTTGTCAAATGAGTCAAGTTAGCACCGGTTTACCGCTTTTGCGGCCGGCTGGGCATCGCCCTGTCAAACATTAGGCCCGGCACCGGCATGCGTAGACGGATAGTCGCGGGCAACTGGAAGATGTACGGGTCGTTGGGCCGGGTGACGCGCTTCTGCAGGGCGTTGCATGCCAGCCGGCTCGATGACGATGTGGAAGTGCTTCTGTTTCCGCCGGTCGGTTACCTGGCGGCCTTTGTGGAGGGCCTGGGACCGTTGCGCGTACAGGTGGGTGCCCAGAACCTGCATGTGCAGCCCGAAGGCGCCTACACCGGCGAGATGTCCGGGTCGATGATTCACGACCTTGGCGGTCGCTGGGTGCTGGTCGGTCATTCCGAGCGACGACTGTACAACGGCGAAAGCAATGAGGTGGTGGCGCAAAAGTGCGTTGCCGCCGTGGATGCGGGACTGGCCCCGATCCTCTGTGTGGGAGAGACCCTGGAAGAACGTGAGGCCGGGTCTGCCGAGGCAGTGGTGCACGGCCAGCTCCAGGCGGTGCTGGAGGTGGTCGGTGCGGGCGGATTGAACCGCGGCGCGGTTGCCTATGAGCCGGTCTGGGCCATAGGCACCGACCGGACGGCGACGCCGGCGCAGGCGGAAGACATGCACGGTTTTATCCGTGACGGTATCCGGCGGTTGGACAAGGCGGCAGGGCGGGCGCTCAGAATTCTCTACGGCGGTAGCGTCAAGCCGGAGAACGCAGCGGAGTTGTTCGCCCAGGACAACATCGATGGCGGGCTGGTGGGAGGCGCGGCGCTGTCGCCGGACAGCTTTCTGAACATAGTCGGCGCCGGCAGGCCATCGCCTGCCGTGGATGACGATTGTACGACCGGCGGCAACTGAGACAGAAGAAGAGACCAACGACAGAGACAGGCGACTGAGACGGAAATCATGGGATTTGAAACAATATTGCTGATTCTTCTGGTGCTCGACTCCGTGGCTCTCGGGGGGTTGGTGCTGCTGCAGCAGGGCCGGGGCGCCGATGTCGGGGCAGCATTCGGTGCCGGGTCTGCAAACACCATGTTCGGCAGTGCCGGCAGCACGTCGTTCCTGACCAAGCTGACCGTCTGGCTGGCTATCGGCTTTTTCGTGATTTCCTTCGGGCTCGCCTACTTCGCCAAGGAAAGGGCGGAGGGTCTGCAGGATCTCGGGGTGCCCGCCGTCGAGCAGCCCATCGAATCACCGCAGCAGTTGACTCCGGAGGAAGAAGGTGTAGATTCCGGCCTCCCCGATGTCTGAGCCGGCCGATGCGGTCATTTGCCGAAGTGGTGAAATTGGTAGACACGCTACCTTGAGGGGGTAGTGGGCGACAGCCCGTGCGAGTTCGAGTCTCGCCTTCGGCACCATGATCGCCCGGCGTTGTCGGGTGTTTGACAAGCGGCCTCCGGCGCCCCTGCCGGCCGTTTTTTCGCGGGCGAATCAGCCGCTTTGGGGCAGTTGCTCCAGCGGCACTGCGTCCCTATAATCTCGTTCCTTGCTGATGCGGGGTGGAGCAGTCTGGTAGCTCGTCGGGCTCATAACCCGAAGGTCGTGGGTTCAAATCCTGCCCCCGCTACCAAAGGATACTAGGAAGCCCCTATACGGGGCTTTTTAGTAGGACATTTGAGCAAGGCCCGGTCGGCGTATGTTTGGCCGGTCGGGTTAAAGGCTTGTGGCCCGTGTTCCCGCAGCGTCAAGAAGCATGGCCTGCGGCGCGCGATGCGTTTTGTGTCGCGCTGGAATCTGGGAAGAATGGGCGTAAGCCCATTTTTTGTTGGTGCGTATTGAACAGGACGGAAAGACAGATCGAAGCGTGTTTGAGGCAGACGGTGGAAAGTTGCGGCTGCGCGATCTGGGGTGTTGAGTACTTTTCGTCGGGAAAACGGTCGAAGTTGAGGATCTACATCGACAGGCCGGACGGGGTTTCGATAGACGACTGCGAGATGGTCAGCAAAGAGATCAGCGACGTGCTCGACCTGCAGGACCTGGTCGCCGGGGGCTATACGCTTGAAGTGTCCTCACCCGGTCTCGACCGCATCCTGTTCACGACGGAGCAGTATGAGGCCAATGTCGGGGCCAAGGTGGATGTGCGGCTCAACTTCCCGTTCGACGGGCGCAAGCGATTCGTCGGCACGCTTGTCGATGTCGAGGATGCGCAGGCGCTGGTGCGTCAGGAAGACACCGAGTACCTGCTGCCCCTGGAAAACGTTCAGCGGGCCAGGCTGATTCCGCAATTCGATTGAGGATACGAACCGAAATGTCGAAAGAAATTCTGCTTGTAGTCGATTCGGTGTCACACGAGAAAGGCGTCTCCAAGGATGTGATATTCGAAGCCATCGAAAGTGCGCTCGCCACGGCTACCAAGAAGCGATACGAGGACGGTGCCGAATTCCGTGTTGCCATCGACCGGGAAACGGGCGAATACGATACCTTTCGCGTGTGGACCGTAGTCGACCCCAACGCCGAGACCGAACTTGAGATCGAGCTCGAGGGCGACACCGAGTTGGAAAGCGAGCAGGAACCCAATCCTGCGGCCGAGATTACGCCCGACGACTCCCGCGCGGAAGGTCTCGAAATCGGCGACACCATAGAAAAACCGGTCGATTCGGTCGAGTTCGGGCGCATTGCCGCACAGACCGCCAAGCAGGTGATCGTGCAGAAGGTTAGGGAGGCCGAACGGGCGCAGGTGGTGGAGGAATACCTTCCGCGCCTGGGGGAACTGGTCGGCGGAACGGTCAAGCGCATCGGCCGTGACAATGTCATCGTTGATCTCGGCAACAATGCCGAAGGCTTGCTGTTGAGGGAACATCTCATTCCCAGGGAATCTTTTCGGGTCGGTGATCGGCTGCGCGCGCTGCTGCTGGAGGTGCGGCCCGACAATCGCGGCCCTCAGCTCATTCTTACCAGAACCTCGTCGGCCATGCTGCAGGAGCTGTTCAAGATCGAGGTGCCCGAAATCTCCGAAGACGTCATCGAGATTCGCGGCGCTGCCCGGGATCCGGGTTCACGCGCCAAGATCGCTGTAAAGACCAACGATGGGCGTATCGATCCGGTAGGCGCCTGTGTGGGCATGCGTGGTTCGCGGGTACAGGCGGTTTCCGGCGAACTGGCCGGAGAACGTATCGACATTGTGCTGTGGGATGAGAACCCGGCGCAATTGACGGTCAATGCCATGGCGCCGGCGGAGGTGGCTTCGATCATTATCGATGAAGACGCGCACTCGATGGATATCGCGGTCGGTGAAGACAATCTTGCCCAGGCGATCGGGCGGGGCGGCCAGAACGTGCGCCTGGCAAGCGATCTCACCGGCTGGACTTTGAACATCATGACCGAGGAGGAAGCCGCCGAAAAACAGGAAGCGGAAGCCGGGCGTTTCATGGGCGAATTCATGGAAACGCTGGCGGTAGACGAAGATGTCGCGGCAGCCCTGGTCGAGGAAGGATTTACCACTCTGGAAGAAATTGCCTACGTGCCCATCGAGGAAATGATGGCCATTGAGGGATTCGATGAGGAAATCGTTCTTGAACTGCGCAACCGGGCGAAAGACGCTCTGCTGACCAAGGCCATTGCCAGCGAGGAGTTGCTGGGCGACCGGCAGCCCGCCGACGATCTGCTGAACATGGAAGGCATGGAGCAGGCACTGGCTTTCCGCCTGGCCAGTCACGACGTGGTTACCCAGGAAGACCTTGCCGAGCTGGCCGTGCCGGACCTGCTCGATATTGTCGAAGACCTGGGCGAGGAGCGGGCCGCGGAACTGATCATGACCGCGCGCGCGCCCTGGTTCGAGGAGTCGGCCGTCGACCAGGAGGAAGGCGCGGCCGGCGGCGGCGCCGTCGCCGGGGTGGCGGGCTAGGCGCGCGGCTTGGGCTGGCGCGCATTGCCGGAGATTGTGTCATGACTGATGTGACGGTAAGACAGCTTGCGGAAACGGTGGGCGCACCGGTTGATCGGCTGTTGAAGCAGATGGCTGATGCCGGCTTGCCGCACACCTCGGACGGGGAGCCGGTTACCGAAGCGCAGAAGCAGACCCTGCTCGCGCACCTGAAACAAAGCCACGGTTCATCAATTTCGGCGCCGCGCAAGATTACCTTCAAGAAAAAGTCTGTCGGCACGTTGAAAACTGGCCAGGGACGAACCGGCCGCAACGTGACGGTCGAGGTTCGCCGCAAGCGCACCTATGTCAAGCGGCCGGAACCGGTGGCGGTGAAGCCGGAAACACCCACGCAGCGGCAACCGTCTCAGACCGAGAGGGAAGCGCAGCGCATTCGTGAAGAAGAACTGGCGCGCAAGGCAGCCGAACAGGAGTCGCGCCGCGCCGAGTCGGAGCGCAAGGCCGAGGAAGCGCGACGCCGCGAAGAAGAGGAAGCGGCAAGGCTTGAAGCAGAGCGCAAGGCCGCGGAAGAGAAAGCTGCTTTGGAGGCTGCCGAAAAACAGGCCAGGGAGCAGGCGAAGGAAGCTGACCGGCCACAGGATGCAGCGGCCAAGGCGGCCGCCGCGGCGGTGGAGGCACAGGCCAAGGCACAGGCCAGCGAAAAGGCCGGCAAGCGAGGCAAGGGCAAGGAACGGGAACGAGGCGGGCGCGGTGAGTTCGGGCATGGCAGAAACCTGCGTCGCGAGCTGTCGCTGAAGTCGCAGCGTCGCGGCCGCCGCCGCCCCAGGCCCACGCGGGTCAAGGTGGAACAGCACGGTGGCGAGTTCAAGCCCACGGAGTTTATCGCCAGGGAGGTGGAAGTACCGGACGCGATTTCGGTGGGCGATTTGGCCCAGCGCATGACGGTAAAGGCCGGCGAAGTGATAAAGACGCTCATGGGCCTGGGCGTCATGGCGACCATCAATCAGATGATCGATCAGGATGTCGCCACCCTGGTGGTCGAGGAGATGGGCCACCAGGTCAAGCTGATTCATGAAGATGCGATCGAGCAGGCGCTGGAGCAATCGCTGCAGGTCGAGGGCGATGGCCTGCCGCGAGCGCCGGTGGTAACGGTCATGGGCCATGTCGATCACGGCAAGACCTCGCTGCTGGACTTTATCCGTCACACCAGGGTGGTCAGCAGCGAGGCGGGCGGCATTACCCAGCATATCGGCGCATATTCCGTCGATACCGATCATGGTCGTATCAGCTTCGTGGATACGCCCGGCCACGCGGCGTTTACCGCCATGCGGGCACGGGGTGCGATGGTGACCGACATCGTCGTCCTGGTGGTTGCCGCCGACGACGGCGTCATGCCGCAAACCGAGGAGGCCATCCAGCATGCCAAGGCGGCGGATGTACCGATCGTGGTCGCGGTCAACAAGATGGACCTGCCCGGCGCCGACCCGGAGAAGGTCACCAAGGAACTGGCTGCCAAGGACGTGGCCCCCGATGATTGGGGGGGCGATACCCAGTTCGTGAAGGTATCTGCGGTAACCGGCGACGGTGTTGACGACCTGCTGGAAGCCATACTTCTGCAGGCGGAGCTGCTTGAATTGAAAGCGGTTCCGGATGCGCCGGCGCGTGGCGTGGTGATCGAATCCCGGCTCGACCGGGGTCGCGGCCCGGTGTCGACGGTGCTGGTGCAGAACGGCACGCTCGAGCAGGGCGACATAATCATTGCCGGCGAGTTTCATGGCCGCGTACGCGCCATGCTGGACGATCAGGGTGGGCAGACCCGGCAGGCCGGCCCTTCGCAACCCGTGGAAGTACTTGGGCTCAGCGGCACGCCGGCCGCCGGAGACAGCTTCTCGGTGGTGACCGACGAACGTTCGGCCCGCGATCTCGCCGAGTTCCGGCGTGACAAGTCCCAGGAACAGCGCCAGGCCATGCAGCAGGCTGCCAAACTCGACAACCTGTTCGCCAACATGGGCGACGGGGAAAAACGGGTTTTGAAACTGGTTGTCAAGGCCGACGTTCGCGGCAGCCTCGAAGCCATCGTGCAGTCCATGGGAGATCTCGGCAACGACGAGGTGGCGGTTACCGTGCTCGGTTCCGGCGTTGGCGCCATTACCGAAAGCGATGTCAATCTGGCGGTGACCTACGGGGCGGCCGTCTTCGGCTTCAATGTACGGGCCGACAACGCAGCCAAGGCGGTAGTCGAGCGGGAAGGCCTGGACGTGCGTTACTACAGCGTCATCTACGAG
>CAZNFI010000010.1:6073-26190 GCA_964572185.1 uncultured Pseudomonadales bacterium | reverse complement strand
ATTCGCACGAGTACATTCTCTGGCGTGAGAACCTCTACGAGATGATCGACGACGTCAAGTAGGTGTTGAGCGGCATGCTCGCGCCGGAGACACGGGAAGAGATTCTGGGTACAGCCGAAGTTCGCGAAGTGTTCCGCTCGCCACGTTTCGGTCAGGTGGCGGGATGCATGGTCACCGAAGGTGTCGTGTACCGGAATCGCCCCATTCGCGTGCTGCGCGACAATGTGGTCATCTACGAAGGCGAGTTGGAGTCGCTGCGCCGCTTCAAGGACGACGTTCAGGAGGTACGAAACGGCACCGAGTGTGGCATCGGCGTGCGCAACTACAACGATGTGCGCGCCGGCGACATGATCGAGGTGTTCGAATCCCGCGAGGTTGCCCGGGCGTTGTGATGCCCGGTTGGATAGCAGTCTGATGCGGGAATACGGACGGAATCTGCGGGTGGCGGATTTTCTGCGGGAAGAGCTCGCCGGCATCATCCACCGCCAGATGCGTGATCCGCGGATCGGTTCGGTCAGTGTGAACCATGTGCGGGTGAGCCGGGACCTGGCGTTTGCCGATGTCTATGTTTCATCGCTCGACACCCCGGATGCGCAGCAGCAGCAGCACCTTGTCGCGGTGTTGAATGGCGCATCCGGCTTTTTCCGCTCGAAACTCGCTGGCCGTAATGCCATGCGCACCACACCCAAGCCCAGGTTTCACTACGATGTGTCCATCGAGCGCGGACCACGCCTGGAAAGAGTGATCGCCGATGCGGTCGCCGCGGACCGGGGCGTGGGCCACGATGGGTAGCCGCCGAGGCCGCCCGGTCGACGGTATCGTGGCCATCGACAAACCGCAGGGCATGAGTTCCAACGACGCCGTGCAGAAGGCGAAAAAGCTGTGGGGGGCGCGCAAGGTGGGACATACCGGCAGCCTCGATCCGTTGGCTACCGGAGTGCTGCCGCTGTGTTTCGGCGAGGCGACCAAGTTTTCCCAGTACCTGCTGGCATCGGACAAGAAGTACCGGGCGCGTATCAAGCTCGGCATTGCCACGGACAGCGGTGACGCGGAAGGCAAGACCACATCCCGCAGGTCCGTTGAGGGCATCGGCCGCAAGGATGTAGAGAAAGCACTGGCCAATTTTCGCGGTGAGATCATGCAGGCTCCGCCCATGTTTTCGGCGGTGAAGCACAAGGGTCAGCCGCTGTACAAGCTGGCCAGGCAGGGGATTGAGGTGGAGCGCGAGGCGCGTGCGGTCACCATCTATTCGAATGAGTTGCTCGACTTCGAAGACGACGAGTTCGAACTGGAGACGCACTGCAGCAAGGGCACCTATGTCCGGGCCATCGCCGAGGACATGGGCGAAATGCTCGGTTGCGGCGCGCACGTTGTCGCCCTGCGCCGGAGTCAGGCCGGCCCTTACGATGAGTCCGACCTGGTCACCTTCGATGAACTGCAGCAGGCCAGGGAAAAGGGGTCGCTGGACCCCTACCTGCAACCGGTCTGGAGCGCCGTGCGCGAGTGGCCGGAGGTGCTGCTGAATACGGACATGGCCTATTACCTGCGCCACGGACAGCCCGTCATCGTGCCCCACTCGCCCACCAGCGGCTGGGTGCGCCTGTTGGAGAAGTCCGAAAGCAGGTGCCATTTTCTGGGCGTCGGCGAAGTACTCGACGATGGCCGAATTGCGCCGCGCCGCCTGTTGACAGGCGCCGCGGCAAGGCAGTGAACATGCGTGAGACGACTGGAAATACGCCTGGTTGGTTCGCGTCCTCAAGCTCTGGCGTATTTGGAGACCATTATGGCTTTATCGGCTGAAACAAAGTTGGAGATCATCAAGGGATATCAGCTACAGGAAGGCGACACCGGCTCCCCCGAGGTGCAGGTGGCGCTTTTGACCAGCAACATCAACGGGCTGCAGGAGCACTTCCGAGCCCACAAGAAAGATCATCACTCGCGTCGTGGCCTGATTCGCATGGTGAATCAGCGCCGCAAGCTGCTCGACTACCTCAGGGACAAGGACGTTTCGCGATACCAGTCGCTGATCAAGCGCCTGGGCTTGCGCAGGTAGCCTGGCAACCGGCTTGCACCAATCGGACGCATGGGCGCCGCGCGCGCCCGCAGCAAGGAGAATATTTTGAATCCAGTAATCAAGGAATTTCAGTTTGGCGACCAGACGGTACGGATAGAGACCGGTCGCATCGCCAGGCAGGCAACCGGTGCCGCCATGGTCACCATCGGCGATACCGTGGTACTCACCACGGCGGTAGGCGTGAAGACGCCCCGTCCGGGACAGAGTTTCTTCCCGCTGACGGTCAACTATCAGGAGAAGACCTACGCAGCGGGCAAGATTCCCGGCGGCTTCTTCCGACGCGAAGGCAGGCCGTCGGAAAAGGAAATACTGACCTGCCGCCTGATCGACCGCCCCATTCGCCCGTTGTTTCCGAAGGGGTTCTTGAACGAGGTTCAGGTGATACCGACAGTCATGTCGACAGACAAGGATCGCGACCCGGACATTGCCGCCATGATCGGTGCATCGGCCGCGCTGTCGCTTTCCGGCATTCCCTTCAAGGGCCCCATCGGCGCGGCCCGGGTCGGCTATGTCGACGGTGAATACCTGCTCAACCCCAGTCATTCGGTATTGCAGGACTCGGAATTGAACATGGTGGTCGCGGGAACCGAGAGCGCCGTGCTCATGGTCGAGTCCGAGGCACGCGAAATGAGCGAGGACGAGATGCTGGGCGCCGTGCTGTTCGCGCACCAGGAAATGCAGGTCGTCATACAGGCCATCAAGGAACTGGCGGAGGAAGCCGGCAAGCCGGCCTGGGACTGGCAACCCGCTGCCGTTGACGAAGCGCTTCTCGAGGCTGTCGCCGAGGCGGCGCGAACCGAGTTGGGCCAGGCTTACCGGGTGACCGACAAGCTTGAACGACAGGCTCGGGTCGCTGAGGTGCGCCGCGACGTGATCGAGCGCCTGAGCGGGGCCGATGACGCGGCCCATGATGCCGATGCCGTGGCAGAAATGTTCGGCAAGGTCGAAAAAGACCTGGTGCGGCAGCGCATTCTCGATGGTGAGCCGCGCATCGATGGCCGGGACCTGCACAGCGTGCGGCCGATCGCCGTAGAGGTGGGCCTGCTGCCCAAGACCCATGGCTCGGCGCTGTTCACCCGTGGCGAAACCCAGGCGATCGTCACTGCGACCCTGGGCACGCTCAGAGACGCGGCACTCATCGATGCCCTGGAAGGGTCGTACAAGGACCATTTCATGCTGCATTACAACTTTCCGCCTTATTCGGTGGGCGAAGCGGCATTCATGACCGGTCCGAAGCGCCGTGAAATCGGTCATGGGCGCCTGGCGCGCCGGGGCATATCGGCGGTACTGCCGAACTCGGACGACTTCCCGTATACGCTACGGGTGGTCTCCGAAATCACCGAGTCGAATGGTTCGAGTTCCATGGCGAGCGTTTGCGGTTCGTCGCTGGCGCTGATGGACGCCGGCGTTCCGCTCACGGCGCCGGTGGCCGGGGTTGCCATGGGCCTTGTCAAGCAGGGTAACCGGTTCGCGGTGCTTACCGACATCCTCGGTGACGAGGACCATCTCGGCGACATGGACTTCAAGGTGGCCGGAACACCAAACGGCGTAACGGCACTGCAGATGGACATCAAGATCGAGGGCATCACCGAGGAGATCATGGAGACCGCGCTCGGTCAGGCGCTCGAAGCGCGCCTGTACATTCTCGGCGAGATGAACAAGGTTCTCGCCAGGTCTCGAGACTCGATCTCCGAGAACGCGCCGGCGATGACCGTGATCAAGGTGCATCCGGACAAGATTCGCGATGTGATCGGCAAGGGTGGCGCGACCATCCGCTCCATTGTCGACGAGACCGGTGCCGATGTGGATATCGAGGACGATGGCACCGTGCGCATCTATGCGGAAAGTGCCGAAGGCAAGGATGCGGCGGTGGCCCGTATCGAAGAGATCACCGCGGAGGCGGAAGTCGGTCGCATTTACAACGGTCGCGTGGAACGTATCGTCGATTTCGGCGCCTTCATCAGTATCCTGCCTGGCAAGGATGGCCTGCTGCACATTTCACAGATCGCCAAGGAACGGGTCGAGACCGTCGGCGATTACCTGGAAGAAGGGCAGATGGTGGATGTGGTGGTTCTCGATGTCGACCAGCGTGGACGCATCAAGCTCAGCATGAAGGAAGTGGAAAACTACGCCCAGACGGCCTGATGACCCGCTCAGTGGCGTGCGTCATCGCCGTTGGCCGGCGATCTCGGGCACCGGTGTGCGCGGGGCCGGCTACGGGGTGCGCACTGCCTGACGCTGGTTATCCAGGCCGGGGTTCTGTCGAGATTGTGCTCGACCGGCGGCCGCGGCCGCCGGAAAGCCGTTGCTGGTGACTGCGGGTGGTTCACGAGCGCGCTGATGTGGCCGTGGCAGGCTGCTGCTACGGCCCGGAAGCGGGTTTGACGCGCAGCACGCTGCCCTGGGCGCTATCGGTCAGCAGGTACAGAAAGCCGTCAGGGCCGGCGCGCACGTCGCGCAGCCGCATGCCGAGTTCCGTGAACAGTATTTCCTGAGCAGCCGGCTGGCCGCCTTCGAGATCGACGCGGCGTACGGACTGTTCCACCAGCGTTGCGACGAACAGATCGCCCTGCCATAGCGGAAAGGCTTCGCCGTCGTAGTAGGCCAGGCCGGCTGGCGCGATGGAGGGAGTCCAGTTGACGATCGGCTGCTCCATTCCCGCATGCTCGGTGTAGGGCGAGATATAGGAACCGGAGTAGTCCATGCCGTAGGTTATCGCCGGCCAGCCATAGTTTCTGCCTGGCTCGACCCGATTGAGTTCGTCACCACCCCGGGGACCGTGTTCATGCATGAAGACGCCCGCTGGCGTAGCGACAATGCCCTGCTGATTGCGGTGACCGTAGGACCACACTTCCGGGCGCGCATCGTCGCGCCCGACAAAGGGGTTGTCCCTGGGGATCGAGCCGTCCGCACCGATGCGCAGAATCTTGCCCAGCAGGCTGCCGAGGTCGAACGCCTGTTCGCGGTAGTCGAATCCATCGCCCGAGACGATGAGCAGCGTACCGTCGTCGAGGAAAGCCATGCGTCCGCCGAAGTGGTGTGGCGTGTCCTTGTCGGGTTCGCCGATCAGGATCGGTTCGAAGCCGTACAGGGCATCGGCCTGAAAGCGGGCGCGCCCGACGACGAGGCGGTTGGCGCTGCGTGTGCCCTGGGAATAGGAGAGATAAACCTGGCGATTGGCGATGAAGTCCGGGTCGAGGACGATATCGAATAATCCGCCCTGACCCTGCACATAGGTGTCGGGTACCCCGGAGATCGGCTTCGGGTCCAACCGGCCGTCGCGAATGATGCGCAGGCGCCCTTCCCGCTCGGTGACAAGCAGGCCTCCATCGGGCAGAAAGGCCAGCGACCAGGGGTAGGCCAGCCCTTGTGCAACCGTCTCGACCTCGTAGTCGACCGCCGCCAGGGGCTGCTTCGAGCCCACGCACAGTACCAGCATCAACAGCCCCGACAGGCGCCTCACGCGGGATGCCTCCAGTCCAGGAGCCGGGCAAACAGCCAGCCGGCGACCGCGCACGCAAGTGCCTGCACAAGCAGGCCAGACGCGCTGCGTGCTCCACCGATGACGGTGCCTCCGACAACGTAGCGGATGATCAGGATTGCCGAGACAATAGCGGCGCCGCCGGCAACCGCAAACCAGAAGGGACGCGGCCCGGGCACCCAGCGCAACAGTGTCGCGGCGATGGCGAATGCCGGCAGAAAGGCAACGGCCGCGATGAGCGCGTACAACGGCCCCATGCCGACGATGTCGTGAACGGTGGCCGACAACCGGTCTGCCAGGGGCACGTCGATACCGAGCCCTTGCAACCCGGCAAGAACCGACTGTGTCGACCCGGCGCAGCCGAGCACCGCCGCCACGGCGACTGCTACGGCGTAGGCGACAGGAATTCGCAACAGGTAGTTGTTCATCGCGACAGTATACGGAACAGGATTCGCTGGGCTACCGGCGTTCGAGAGAATGCTCACGCATTCTCCCAACGGCGTTATGAAACTTTGCTCAACTGTCAAGACGGGGCATCCTCAAGAACGCTAGGTCGGCGGCGAGCGGTTCGCCTTGAGATCGTCGAGAACGCTGGGGTCTGCCAGGGTGGTGGTGTCGCCGAGGTCGTCGAGGTCATCCGCCGCGATCTTGCGCAGGATGCGGCGCATGATCTTCCCGGAGCGGGTCTTGGGCAGCCCGGGTGCCCATTGGATGACGTCCGGTCGAGCGAACGGCCCGATTTCGCGCCGCACCAGGGCGACCAGGTCCTGCTGCAGCTTGTCGGGACTCTCGTTGCTGCCCGCCATCAGCGTGACATAGGCATAGATGCCCTCGCCCTTGATGGCGTGGGGATAGCCGACCACTGCGGCTTCGGCGACCAGTGGGTGCAGCACCAGCGCGCTTTCGACCTCCGCGGTGCCGATGCGGTGACCGGAAACGTTCATCACGTCGTCCACGCGCCCGGTGATCCAGTAATAGCCATCGGCATCGCGACGCGCGCCGTCACCGGTGAAGTAGTAGCCGGGATAGGCGGCGTAGTAGGTGTCGATGACGCGCTGGTGGTCGCCGTACACGGTGCGAATCTGTCCCGGCCAGGAGGCGGTGATCACGAGGTTCCCGGAGGCTTCCACTGCTTCGATGAGATTGCCGTCGGTATCGACCAGCGCCGGCTGCACGCCGAAGAAGGGGCGCGTGGCGCTGCCCGGCTTGAGCGTGGTGGCGCCTGGCAGCGGGGTGATCATGATGCCGCCGGTTTCGGTCTGCCACCAGGTATCGACAATCGGGCAACGGTTGTCGCCAACTACCCGGTGGTACCACTCCCAGGCCTCGGGATTGATGGGTTCCCCGACTGTGCCCAGGAGTTGCAGGCTTTTCCGGGAATTGCGCGTCACGAAGTCATCGCCCTGGCCCATGAGTTGCCGGATGGCCGTAGGCGCGGTGTAGAAGATGTTGACGCCATGCTTGTCGACCACCTGCCAGCACCGCGAGGCGTCCGGCCAGGTGGGTACGCCCTCGAACATGAGTGTCGTAGCGCCATTGGCGAGGGGCCCGTAGACGATGTAGGAGTGGCCGGTGATCCAGCCGACATCGGCGGTGCACCAGTAGATGGCGCCGTCGTGGTAATCGAACACGTACTTGTGCGTCATGGCCGCATACAGGAGATAGCCCGCGGTGCCGTGCTGCACGCCCTTGGGGCGTCCGGTGGAGCCTGATGTGTAGAGGACGAACAGCGGATCTTCCGCCGCCATGGGCTCCGGGTCACAGGCCGGCCGCTGGTCGCCGGTCAGATCGTGGTACCAGACGTCACGCCCCTCCCGCCAGGGCACGTCCGCGCCGGTGCGTTGAATCGTTACCACCGTGTGCACGTTGGGGCAGTCCGCAAGGGCTGTTTCGGTGTTCTCCTTGAGCGGCACCGCGCGGCCGCCGCGCACGCCCTGGTCGGCTGTGATGACCGTACGGCAGTCGGAATCGAGAATTCGGTCTTTGAGCGACTGCGGGGAAAAACCGCCAAAGACGACGGAGTGGATGGCGCCAATCCGGGCACAGGCAAGCATGGCGTAAGCAGCTTCGGGAATCATGGGCATGTAGATACAGACCCGGTCGCCCTTGGCCACGCCCCGGGAACGCAGCCCGTTCGCCAGCCGGCAGACGGCGTCATGCAACTCCTGGTAGGTTACCCTGGCGTCATCACCCGGGTCGTCGCCTTCCCAGATGATGGCGGTCTGACCGGCACGGTCCGGCAGGTGCCGGTCGATACAGTTGTAGCTGGCGTTGAGCACGGCGCCGTCGAACCAGCGCACTCGCCCGTTTGGCAGGTCCGCCTCGAAGACCGATTGCCAGCGTTTTTCCCAGTCCAGGAATAGGTCCGCCTGTTCCGACCAGAAGCCTTGCGGGTCCTGTATCGAGCGGGCATACATGGCCTGGTACTGATCGTCGTTGAGGAAGGCGCGTTGCGCCATGAACGGATTGACCGGGTAGCTCATCGTGGTCCTCGGGCCTGTGTGAAGTTGACCATATGCCGATTCTTGCCGGGGCTCGGCAGTGCCGGCTCAGTCCTGGGAGCGGCTGCCCTCGGCCTGCCCGTGGTCGACCAGGTACTCGATCAACGCGCGGGTGGCAGGATCCTGGTCTGCCGCCGACTTGCCGGCGAGTTGGCCGTCGATGGTCCTGGCAAGTTGTTTGCCGAGTTCCACTCCCCACTGATCGAAGGAGTTTATGTCCCAGATCAGTCCTTGGCAAAACACCTTGTGCTCGTAGAACGCAAGCAGCGAACCGATGGATGCG
The DNA here is from genome assembly GCA_964572185.1 of uncultured Pseudomonadales bacterium. GTDB lineage: Bacteria > Pseudomonadota > Gammaproteobacteria > Pseudomonadales > Azotimanducaceae > Azophilus. The sequence continues at coordinate 17,851 of CAZNFI010000010.1, read as the reverse complement.
GGCCTGAGGCTGTCCAGCACGATGCTGGTGGTGGCATGGTTGCCGGGCACTGCCCGGTGCGGGTCCTGCGTGTCGTTGCCGAGCGCCATGGCTTTGCCCTGGGCGATGGCGTTCGCCAGCAGGGCGATGTGATGGTGATCCAGGCCGTGGTCCGCGGTTGCGGCCACGATGAGGTCCGCTGTGAAGGAGCGCGTGCCCTGGTGCAGCAACTGGTGGTAAGCGTGTTGTCCGGTGGTGCCTGTGCCGCCCCAGAGCACCGCCATGGTGTGTACGCCCACCTCGGAACCATCATGGCGGACCCGCTTGCCGTTGCTCTCCGTCTCGAGTTGTTGCAGATAGCCGGGCAGCAGCCGCAGCCGCTCATCGTAAGGCAGCACGGCGTGACTGGTTGCACCCAGAAAGTTCAGATTCCAGATGCCCAGCAACGCTGCGAGCAACGGCGCGTTGGCGGCCGCGGGCGCGTTGCGAAAGTGCCGGTCCATGGCGCGGGCGCCGCTGAGCAACTCGTCGAATCCGCCGGCGCCCAGCGCCAGCAGGATGGGCAGGCCAACTGCCGACCACAGCGAGTAACGGCCCCCGACCCAATCCCACAGCGGAAACACGTTTTCGCTCGGCAAGCCGAAGGCGGCGGCGGCTTCCGTCTTCGCGGTAACGGCCACAAAGTGGCGCTGCAGCGCATCGGGGCGATTGGTTCGTTCAATGAACCAGTTTCGGGCGGTTTCCCCGTTTACCCGCGTTTCCTGGGTAGTGAACGACTTGGAGGCGAGGATGAACAGGGTGGTCTCAGGATTGAGGTCGGCCAGGGTCCGGGTGATCGCGTGGCCGTCGATATTCGCCACGAAGTGCACGTTCAGGCGGTTGCTTGACGGTTGCAGCGCCTCCACGACCAGCCGTGGCCCAAGGTCGGAACCGCCAATGCCGATGTTGACCACGTCGCTGATGGCCTTGCCGGAACAGCCCGCCCAGACGCCCGTGTTCACGGCGCGGGTAAACTGCCTGAGCCGGGCCAGGGTGCGTGGCACGTCTTTGGCAATATCCGGCTGTTCGCCGGGCGCGGCGCGCAGTGCCGTGTGCAGCGCCGGTCTTCGTTCGGTCGAGTTGACCGGGTCGCCGGCCATGAGTCCGTGCGCGCGCTCCTGCCAGCGGCGTGCCAGTGCCAGGTTCAGCAACTCATCCAGAATGTTGCGGGTAACCCGTTGTCTTGAGAAGTCGAACAGCAGGCTGTCGACCCGTACCCGTAGCGTTTCGAGCATTTCGGCGTCCTGCGGCAATTGCCGCAGGTGCAGGGTGGAGGCGTTCGCGGCAAGACGGGCAAGCCGCCCCCAGGGCGGCAGCTGGTCGGCTGCGGGTCGGCTCATGGCGGACAGACACGCCCGCGAACGGTTGTTCCGCACCGGGTCCTCTGAGCGGACACTCGACCATCGTTACCGGTCACTCGATGAATTCTGCCGACCAGCATGCGGTCAAAGGAGGGACGGGTTTGGATTGAAATACTGCCGGCCGCCGTCCATGGACATGATGCAGTCGAGCAGCGCTTCGAGGTGCATGGGGTTTCTGGCGAAATCGATTTCGGCGGCATTTACCACCAGCAATGGCGAGGCGTCGTAGAAGTGAAAAAAGCGGGCATAGGCTTCGGCGATGGTCTCGATGTAACGCGCTTCAATCTGCTGCTCGAAATCGATACCGCGCCGGCGGATGCGGTCGAGCAGCATGTTGACCGGAGCCTGCAGGTAGATGACCAGACTCGGGCGGGGCGGTTGAACATCGAGACTGGCGTAGATTTCCTCGTACAGGCGCAACTCGTTTTCGTCCAGTGTCACCTTCGCAAACAGGCGGTCCTTGTCCATGAGGTAGTCAGACACCAGAACCGGCTCGACCAGCGTTGCGTCCGACAGGTCGGCCAGTTGCCGCGCACGGTTGAGCAGGAAGAACAACTGTGTCGGCAGGGCATGGCGACCGTTCTCCCGATAGAATCGGTCCAGGAACGGGTTTTCCATGGCCGGTTCAAGCAGCAATGGATAATTCAGCACGGTGGCCAGATTTTTCGCCAGCGTGGTCTTGCCGACTCCGATCGGCCCTTCGATGACGACGAAACTCGGCCAGTCGACATCCGATGCCTTGTGCCTCAGCTCGGCCATCAGCGGTGCCTGGTTTTCCATTGATGTCTGCATGGGCAGCGCTACGACTTCGGTTCGTCCGTGTTCGGCCGCCGCCTGCGCCGCCGACGCCGCCTGCGCCTGCGCGTGCCGGTACCGGGCAGTGCCTTCAACATGGCTTGCTCGCGTTCACTGTCGACTTCCTGAATCTCCCCCCACCAGTCCGCCAGTTCCGCCTCGACTTCGCCCAATTCGGCGCGCAGCAGCAGGAAGTCGTATGCGGCTCGAAAGCGCGGGTGGTTCAGGGCACGGATAGCCTGTTTGGCACGGCGCGTTTCCAGCCGCTCCTGCAGATGCCAGACGTCATGGATGAACGATGAAAAACGGCGTGGGATGGAAATGGTCAGGCGCTGCGCGGCGATTGCCTCATGTGCTGCCACGAGCGCCGCTTCCGTGACCAGCCGCTGTCTGCCCCGGGATGCCTCGATTTCCTGGCGGCGTGCGCGGTAGTCCTCCCAGAGCAGTACCGCGAGCATGAATCCGGGGGTTACCGGCTTGCCCTCGGCAACCCGCCGGTCGGTGTTTTCCATGGCGATCCGAATCAGCTCGCTGTCTGGCGGAACGGTAGGAAACAGTACGGTGCATACCGGAGAGGCACTGATAATCCGCCAGGTGTCCGCCGCGTAGCCGGACAGGAACAGTTTGGTGAACTCTTCGAAAAGACGAGCCGGCGGGATGGCAGTCAGCCGTTCAGCGGCCAGGCCCTCGTCGCTGGTAATCGCCGCGTCGAGCTCGAAACCGAGCTTGCCCTTGAAGCGCAATGCCCGGAGCAAGCGCACCGGGTCTTCCCTGAGTCGCTCATGCGCGTTGCCGATGCAGCACAGACGGTGTCTTTTCAGGTCCCTGATGCCGCCGACGAAATCGAGAATTTCTTCGTCATGCGGATCGTAGTACAGGGCATTGACCGTGAAGTCGCGGCGGAAGGCGTCTTCGTCCAGGGTGCCGTAGGCGTTGTCGCGCAGGATAAGGCCGGTCGGATGGGCGGCGTGATCGCCGTCTTCATCGACCGCCAGCAAACGTCGAAAGGTGGACACTTCGACAAACTCGCGGCCGTAGTGCACATGCGCGATCTTGAAGCGTCGACCCACCATGCGCGATCTTCGAAACAGCCGCTGCACCTGCTCGGGCGTCGCGTCGGTAGCGACATCGAAGTCTTTCGGGGCTGCGCCGAGCAGCAGGTCGCGTACGCAGCCGCCGACCAGCAGTGCCTGGAACCCGGCTTCGCGCAGGCGTGTGACGACGTCGAGGGCATTGCGGTCGACCCGATCCCGGGTAACGTTGAGGGCCTTCGCATTCAGCTTTGTGACAGCGGCGGATTGCGCGTTCAAGCTGGCAGTTGCATCTGTGGGCCGCCTTGGGGCGAAGTCGAAATATTACCAGCAGGGGCCTGAGGCGCCTAACTCGGGTGAAACTTGCCGGTGATATTGGAGCAATCGAGAACGCAGAAGCTGCGCCGCAAGCGGTCAGCCGCGGCGCGGACCCCGCTTCTGGGTCTTCTTGCGCGGAATACCGAGCCGCTGGCGCCGCTCCCACAGGCTCTTGCGACTGATTCCCAGCTTTTCCGCCAGTTCCGTTTCGGTAAGGTGAGCCTCGTTTTCGCGAACGAAGCGCACGAAATACTCTTCAAGCGACACGTTTTCTGAGGCCGGTCGCGGCTCGTCCGTGTTTTCATGCGCGCGCAGGTCGATGGCCAGCAGACCGGGATCGATGGTGCCTCCATCGCAGAGAATTGCAGCGCGCTCAACCACGTTCTCGAGCTCGCGAATATTGCCCGGCCAGCTGTAGGCGGCGATTGCCTCCAACGCGCCTGACGATAACTCTGGCCGTGGCTTGCCGAGCAGGTCGCACACCTGTGTGAGGATGTACTCGGCGAGTTCCGTAGCATCTCCTTCGCGATCCTTGAGCGGTGGCAGAACGAACGACACCACGTTCAACCGATAGTACAGGTCATCGCGAAACCTGCCGTTGTCGACCAACTGCCTGAGGTCCAGGTGTGACGCGACGACGATGCGAACGCTCGGCGCATCGCCTGCGGTGACCGTCGAATTTGGCGCGCCGTTGTTGTCCAGAAAATGCAGCAGGCGGGCCTGGGCAGGCATTGGCAATTCGCCGATTTCGTCGAAGAACAGCGTACCGCCGTCGGCGGCTTCGAGCAGGCCGCCGCCGTGGTCGGCGATCGAGTCGCTGTGGCCGAACAGTTCCCGCTCGATCAACGCTTCGGGAATTGCCGCGCAGTTGACGGTAATCAGGGGTGCCAGGCTGCGCCCGCTGCCCGCATGCAGGGCTCGGGCAACCAGTTCCTTGCCGGTGCCGAGCTCGCCCTGGATCAACACGGCGGCATCGGTGGGCGCCACCTTGTCGATGCGGCCCTGCAACTCCCGCATCACGGAACTGGAGCCGATCATGGGAAATGGTGTCCTTGGGCTGCCTGTTGCTGGCGAACCCGCTGTCGAGCGGGACAGCGCTTCGTTGATCGAGGCGATCAGTTCGTGGCTATGCGCGGGTCCCGAGAGGTAATCGGCGGCGCCCAGCTTCATGGCGCGAACCGCCTGACGCACATTGGCGTTCTGATCGATGATGACCAGCGGCATGGAAGACAGCTGCCGCATCGCCTCGGTGTGGTCGAGAATTTCCGCGCCGGCAACTATGGCATCGGCCATGGACAGGCTTTCGTCGGGCAACCGGTTGTCCGGTGCATGCCGCGTCACCTCGAAGCCCGCCTGGTGCAGAACCCGCTCGACCGACTGCTGCCGGTCGGTTTCGGCTTCGATCAACAGCAAGTGTGCCATGCGTCCATGGTATCAAAGGCATGGCGCGAGTCGTTTGCCTGCCCGAAGGCGGTGCCGGACGGGCCGCCGGCAATGCGTTGTCCAGGACTTCGGGATGCGCTCGGTGCGCGCAGGCTTGCGAACCGAGTCGGCGGGTCGATCTGAATATCGGCCAATACCGGCCCGGCGGCCCTGATCAGACCGCGGCCCGGGCTGGCACGAGGTGATCCTGTTGGGGAACACGACTCAGGTGCCATGCACCAATGGCCCAGTGCAACAGCGGTTCGATGCCGGTGTCGGGCAGGGGTGCGATACCGAGCATTTCCAGGCAGATGCGAATGTTGGCCAGGGGTGCCGATGAGTCGATTGGTTGGGCGCCGGACTGTTTCGATAGCTTCCGCCCGGCGTCATTCAGCAGCAGCGGCAGGTGGGCGTAGTGCGGATGGCGACGCCCGAGCAGGCTCATCAGGTGAATCTGCCGGGGTGTGTTGTCAAGCAGATCGCGCCCGCGCACCACCCTCGCGATCGCGGGCTCGCTGTCGTCGAACGCAGTGGCCAGCTGGTAGGCGACGATGCCGTCGCGACGCTTGACGATAAAATCGCCGACCGCGGCTTCGAGGGAAGTCACCTGCTCACCCTGAAGCAGGTCGAAGAATCGGGGCGTGGCCTGGTCGACCCTGACACGCAAGGCGGCGTTGGTCAGCGGCTGGGCACGGTTGCGGCAAGTGCCCGGGTAGCGGGGCAGGTGGCGGAGTTGCCGGCGCGAACAGGTGCAGCAATACAGGTAGCCAGCGCGGTGCAGTTGCGCAAGTGCCTGCTCGTAGACGTCGACCTGATCGCTTTGCCGGCGCACGCTGCCGTCCCAGTGCAACCCATGTGCTTCCAGAGCGCGCAGTATTCGCGACTCGGCTTGCGGGTCCGTGCGCGGAACATCGAGGTCGTCGATCCGCACCAGCCAGTCGTGCTGCAGCGAGCGCGCGTCCAGATAGCTGGCAAGCGCCGTGTACAACGAACCGAGATGCAGGGGCCCGGTGGGTGAGGGTGCGAACCGCCCCGCCTTGCGCATGTCAGGGGCTTTGCAGCGCTTGGTGTGCGGTGGCTGCGTTCAGCCGTGCAACTGCCGTTCCCTGATCTCGTCCAGTGACTTGCAGTCCACGCACTGGGTAGCCGTGGGCCTCGCTTCCAGGCGCCGCAAGCCGATCTCGACGCCACAGGTATCGCAGTAGCCGTAGTTGTCCTGGTCGAGCCGCTCGATGGTCCTGTCAATTTTCTTGATCAGCTTGCGCTCCCGGTCGCGGGTGCGCAGTTCAATGCTGAATTCCTCTTCCTGGGTCGCCCGGTCCGCCGGGTCGGGAAAGTTGCCGGCTTCATCCTGCATGTGGTGCACTGTTCGGTCGACCTCCTGCATGAGATCGAGCCGCCAGCGGTTGAGGATGTGACGAAAGTGTTTGAGCTGATCGTCGCTCATGTAGATTTCGTCCTGCCCGGGCTCATACGGCTTGAAACTTCTGAACGGGGAGTCGTTCATGCCCTCGTTGTTCTTGCTTCGTCGTATTGACTCCATATGCTCTAATTCCTGCGCGGCGTGATCCTTCGCTCCTGTGGCCACCTGGGGGCGGTGGGATGATTTGAGGGGCGCGTAAGCTACCAGAAGAAAATTACGTTGGCCATATGGATCGGGGAAGTTTTTCGGAGGAGGCATGTTGTCTGAGCGGGTGACCCGAATTTCCCCCTTCAGGGTGATGGAGCTCATGGAACGCGCGGAGCAACTCGAAGGCGCCGGGCACCGGGTCGTGCACTTTGAAGTCGGGGAGCCGGACTTTACGACGGCGCGGCCGATCATCGAGGCGGGGCAGCGGGCATTGGCCGATGGTCATACGAAGTATACGCACGCACTTGGGCTTCGGTCGTTGCGGGAGGCGATCGCCCGGGACTATCGGGAACGGCTCGGGGTTGACGTTCCCGCCAGTCGAATTGCCGTCACCTCCGGCGCCAGCGGCGGCTTGATGCTGCTCTGTTCGCTGTTGCTCGAATCCGGTGCCGGCCTGTTGATCGCCGATCCCGGGTACCCGTGCAACGAGGCCTTTGTGCAGGTAGTGGGCGGCAGGCCGCAACGCGTCGTCCTGCGCCCGCAAGCGGGTTACGTGCCTTCGGTTGCAGACCTGTCGCTGGCCTGGCAGGACGATACTGCCGGAGTGCTGCTGGCATCGCCGGCCAACCCGACCGGTGCAGTGATCGATGATGGCCAGCTCCAGGAACTGGCGAGTTTCGTGCTCGGACGGGGAGCGTTCTTCATTCTCGACGAAATCTACCAGGGTCTGATCTACAGCGGCGAGCGGCTCGCCAGCACCGGATTGGCGGTCGACGACCGACTGTTCGTGCTCAACAGCTTTTCCAAGTACTTTGGCATGACGGGCTGGCGGCTGGGGTGGGTGGTAGCACCCCAGAGTAGCATGCAGGCCATCGAGCGCCTGGCCCAGAACCTGTTCATTTCGCCATCAAGCGTGGCGCAACGGGCGGCGCTTGCGGCGTTCTCCGAGGCAGCCATGGCGATTCACGAAGCGCGCAGGCATCGATTTGACGTTCGCCGTGGCAAGCTGCTGGCCGGCCTGGAGAACCTGGGATTCGGGGTGCCCGCCAAGCCGGATGGTGCGTTCTACCTGTACGTGGACGTGGCTTCCACCGGCATGGATTCCCATGATTTCTGTTGGCGGCTGATCGACGAGTATCAAGTGGCCGTCACCCCTGGAATCGATTTCGGAGCGCATTCGGCGCATCGTTTCGTGCGCTTCGCCTACACGACGGACGACGAGTCGATCGAGTTGGGTATCGAGCGCATCGGCCGGGCGCTTGCGGCGTGGGGACGTTGATCTTCTCCCCACCGTTGATCGAGGCTCGGCTGATCAGACGCTACAAGCGCTTTCTGGCTGACGTGCAGATGCCGGACGGGGAAGTGCGCACGGTGCATTGTCCGAACACCGGTGCAATGACCGGATGCAATCGGCCCGGCAGTGCCGTGTGGCTGTGGGACTCCGCCAATGCGGGTCGCAAGTACCGCTACACCCTGGAGCTGGTTGCGGCGGGGGAACACCTCGTGTGCGTGAACACGGGTCGGGCCAACCAACTCGTGGAGGAAGCCCTGCGGTCAGGGTCGATCGGCCCCCTGGCGGGCTATGCGCAGATTCGCCGTGAGCCGCCGATGCCCGGCGGAGGCGGGCGTTTCGACTTTCTGTTGCAGGATGCCTCCAGGCGCGACTGCCATGTGGAGGTCAAGAGCCTGACGCTGGGGCTCTCTGCAGGCTACGGCGCCTTCCCTGACGCAGTGAGCGCCCGGGCACTCAAGCATGTCGGCGAACTGATGCGTTGCTGCCGTGAGCGCCGTGGCCGCGCAGTGCTGATCTTCTGTGTCATGCACACTGGCGTGCGGGTCGCCACTACGGCGGATGAGGTGCATCCTGCCTACGGTGAACTCGTTCGGGAATCCATCGATGCCGGGGTTGAAGTGCGGGCCTGGGGATGCGCGATCAGCAGCACGCAAATGCGTTTGGCTGACGAGTTGCCGTTCGTTTCCCCGAGGTGACCGGGCATCCCTGAACAGGCACCGTCGCCCCCCTCCGGTTACCCGTGCCCGGGGGGCGGGCGCGACTGCTCGAAAGCGTGCAGGATGTCGAGGTACTGGTCGATTTGCCGCAAGCGGGCGCCATAGTGTTGCACCAGGGTGGCGGCGGCGAAGTTGCCCAGCCTCGCCGCAATTGCCGGTTCCATGCCTTTCGCGTGTCCGTAGAGGCAGGCGCCGGCGTAGATGTCTCCGGCGCCATTGGTATCTCTGGCGGATACCGGGTAACCGGGTACGGTTGTGGCTCGACCGTTTGCGACAGACAGGCTGCCGCGCACACCCAGGGTTATGTAGCAGGTTCGCCCGATGTCTTTCAGCTCGGCGATGGCGATGTCGAGGCGATCGCTGCGCGCCCAGGTCAAGGCTTCCTCTTCGTTGCAGAAGAGGTAGTTGACGCCGTTGCCGAGTAGCTGCTGCAGGTTGTCGCGAAACAGCGTGACGATACTGGGGTCCGACATGCTGATCGCCGTGGCCACGCCCCGGTGCTCCGCCATCTGCCGGCAGTTCGATGCGGCTTCCAGTCCTTCCGGAGTCGAACCGACATAACCTTCAACGTAGAAGATCCTGGAGTTGGCCAGGGCCGGTTCGTGCAGTTCCGCGCCACCGAGTGCGCTTGAAACCCCGAGAAAGGTGTTCATGCTTCTTTCCGCATCCTCGGTAACGAGCACCAGGCAGCGTCCTGACTTCCCCGATTCGGTGGTGGCACCGGGGTTGGTGTCGATGCCGAAATCAGCCATGTCCTGCAGGAAAAAACGGCCGGTCCTATCGTCCGCCACCTTGCACGAGTAGAAGCCGCTGCCGCCGAGGCCCTGAACCGCGACGACGGTGTTTGCCGCGGAGCCGCCGCTGATTCGCTCCACCTGCCGGCCGCCGAGAGCCTGCGTCAGGGTGTCGATGCGGTCTTCGTCGACCAGCGTCATATGGCCTTTGGCAATGCCGTGCCTGGCCAGGAACCCGTCATCCACCCGATATTCCAGGTCGACCAGGGCATTGCCCAATCCGTAGACGTCGTACATGAGAAGCAGGCCCTGCCGAAGCTACAGTTCGGCGAATGCGCCGGCCGCGGCTTCGAGAGTCGCCTGCAGCACGTCCGGCGTGTGACACAGACCCAGAAAGCCTGCTTCGAAAGCGCTGGGCGCCAGGTAGACACCGCGGTCGAGCATCGCGTGAAAGAACCGATTGAAGGTTTCTGCGCTGGAGTTCGCGACATGACGAAACTCCGAGACCTGCGGTGGCGCCTCGAAGAACAGGCTGAACATGCCGCACGCAGCGTTCACCGTCAGATTGCGACCGTGCTGCGTTGCCAGTCGCCGAAATCCGCCTGCAAGGTGTTGTGTCCGCTCGTCGAGTACGGCGTAGAACTCGTCATCGAGCGCGCCAAGCATGGCGATGCCGGCCGCCACCGCGAGCGGGTTGCCGGACAGGGTTCCTGCCTGATAGACGGGGCCGGCGGGCGCAAGCTGCTGCATGATGTCGGCGCGCCCGCCGAATGCGCCGATCGGCAGGCCACCGCCGATTATCTTGCCCAGGGTAGTCAAGTCGGGCATCACGTCGTACAGCGCCTGGGCACCGCCGCGCGCCACGCGAAACCCGGTCATCACCTCGTCAAATATGAGCAGGCTGCCGTCGGCTGCGGTGATTTCGCGCAGACCTTCGAGAAAACCCGGCAGCGGCGGCACGCACCCCATGTTGCCGGCCACCGGCTCCAGGATGACCGCGGCGATCTGCCGCCGGTAGTTCTCGAATGCGCGCTGCACGGCGGCGAGGTCGTTGAAGGGAATGGACAGCGTATTGGCGGCAACCGCCTCGGGCACGCCGGGGGAGTTAGGGATGCCCAGCGTCAACAGACCCGAACCCGCCTTTACCAGCAGCGAATCCGAATGGCCGTGATAGCAGCCGTCGAACTTCACGATCAGGTCGCGGCCGGTAACCCCCCGGGCCAGGCGAATCGCGGACATGGTCGCCTCGGTACCGGAATTGACCAGTCGCACGCTTTCGATGCCAGGCACCATGGCGACCACCCGTTCGGCGAGTTCCGCCTCCTGTTCGGTGGGGGCGCCGAAACCCAGCGCCCGCTCGGCTTGTGCCTTGATGGCGTCGACGACGTTGCGATTGCGGTGTCCAAGCAGCATGGGGCCCCAGGAAGCCACATAGTCGATGTAGGTGTTGCCGTCCACGTCTTCGAGATAGGCACCGTCGCCTGAGTGGAAGAAAACCGGGTGGCCGCCGACCCCCTTGAATGCCCGGACCGGCGAATTGACGCCGCCGGGGATGGAGCGGGACGCGCGCGCGAACAGGGCTTCCGATTTGCTGCGATCCATTCCCGAACCCGCGCTAACCGGGCGAAGTCCCAGCCTGTCGAGAAACCAGTGGACCGTTGCCAACCTGACTCATCTGCCTACACCAACGTGCCTCGAGCATTCTAAAAGGGTTTGACGACCGCCAGCACGACCACGAGGATCAGCGCCACGGTGGGCATTTCATTGAACGCGCGCAGAAACCGGTCACCGTGTGCGGGCCTGTCGTTGGCCAGCGCCCGCATGATGCGCAGGCAATAGTGGTGGTAGCCGACCAACAGCACGACCAGCGCCACCTTGGCCCATAGCCAGGCAGCGTATCGATAGATTTGCCAGGTGTCTACGAGCGCCCAGACGCCGAACGCCAGGGTGGCGATCATGGCCGGATTCATGATGATTCGAAACAGCTTGGACTCCATGATCGCGAAGCGCTCGCGGCTGACCGCATCGGTTGCCGCGCGGTGGTAGACGAACAGCCGTGGCAGGTAGAACAGCCCCGCGAACCAGCACACGAAAGCAATGATGTGCGCTGCCTTTACCCACAGATAGCCGGTTCCGAAAATCGCCGAGTCGGTCATTGGCCCGCCCGCAGAGTGGAGGTGGCGCAGTGTACAGCCACTTGCGCCACGGAACATCCCATCCCTGGGTTACCTTCGGATACGGGTTTCGGGGGATCGAACCGCGTCGGAGTGAAGTCGCGGGCGGAGCGCCCGGCTTCACGGCCTGTTCGTCATACGCTGGTATAGTCCCGGGGATTGCCGGTCAACAGGGCGGGACTTGCGGAAACGGCATGGTGATTCCCCGCGACAAGTCCAGGGTGCACCGACACATGACGGTGGTCTCCTGGACACCCATGAGACGCAACCTGGTCATCATCGGGTTGCTGGCGGCGATTGTCGGTTGCAGTGCGGCCGGTTACCTGTTCGGCAAGCGCCACAGCG
>CAZNFI010000010.1:3200-6060 GCA_964572185.1 uncultured Pseudomonadales bacterium | reverse complement strand
TGACCTCGGACGCCTGGGAGAGCGAATCAGTGCGCTGGAACTGGAGCTTGAAAGCACCGCTCGCCAGCTTGCGGATGCAAACCTGGCTCGGGAGGTCGATCGCCAGGCGTTGGCGATTCAACGTGAGGAGATGGCTGGTCAGGAGGCGGCCAATCGGGAATTGCAGGTGCAGTTGGCGCTCTATCGCAGGCTGATGGACGAATCGCCTTCCGAGCAGGGTCTGGAGATCGCCGATATCGAAGTGATCGCAGTGGACCGTTCCGACAGGTACGAATACCGGCTGCTGTTGACGCGGCCGACGGGAACGGGCGACTGGATCAGCGGCAATGTCAGGCTGGATGTCGCCGGGCGCCAGTACGGGCAGGACGGCGAGCGAGTGCTTTCCTTGCCGGAAATCGCCGATATGGATAGCTATCCCCTGAAATTCAGGTTCCGTTACATCCAGCGGCTCACCGGACAGTTGACGCTGCCGGATGGCTTTCACCCGCAGCGGGTTACGGTAAGGCTGGCGGTGAGTGGCGAACAGGACAGAAAGATCGATCGCAGTTTCCCGTGGCCGGACGATTCGGTCTAGCCCGTGGCAAAAGTCTCGCTGCATTCGAACGACGATGCATCCCGGCTGGCCGCGTTGCGGTCGCTCAACCATGCCCGCCACACAAGGAGGAGCAACGCGGCCGGGGGCCAAAAGGGCCACGAATAATCACACTTGCTTGCGGGACAGCACACTGACCGCACCTGTTCATGAATGAACGTAGAGCGAGGTTGGCAAGAGCCGAAGCCCTCGACTTGCGCTAATATGGGGGACTGATGCTGAAAAGGCAGGAATCGAGGTGAAGACGAAAACCGACAAGGGCGTCACACTCATTGCCGAACATACTACCCTTGAAGGGCATGTCCGGTATTCGGGTGAACTTTACGTCAACGGGCATGTCGTGGGCGACATCGAGGCGAGAAAGGGTGCCAGCGCCACGCTGATAGTCAGCGAGGAAGGGTCGGTAAAAGGAGCGATTCGCGTCCCCAACGTGGTGATTGGCGGCACGGTTGAGGGCGATGTACAAGCGGACGAACGGGTGGAGTTGGGCAAGCAGGCCCGGGTGCTCGGCGATATCTGTTACAAGTTGATTGCGGTTCACAGTGGAGCGGTCATCAACGGCAAGATGATTCCGCAGGAAAGTGCCGCCGCGAACGTGCACGCCTTGCCGGTCGGCTCCCGGGAAGACGGGGGTTCGGGTGCGTTGAAACAGTGACGTCCTGTATGATTGCGGATTCTGTTTCAAGCCTCCGGGGACAACCGTAAGTGACCTGGCAAGCCCAGATGGTTCTGTCCGAACGCGCTGCCACCAAGGTGCGGCAACTGATCGACGAGGAAGGTGACGACCTCAAGCTTCGGGTATTCATCACCGGTGGCGGTTGCAGCGGATTCTCGTACGGGTTCACTTTTGATGAGACCGTTGCCGACGACGACGCCGTCGTTGAGCGTGGTGGTGTGACACTGGTTGTCGACAGCATGAGCTACCAGTATCTGTCCGGTTCCGAGGTCGACTACCAGGAGGACCTGCAGGGCGCACAATTTGTCGTAAGCAATCCCAATGCCAGTTCCACATGCGGGTGCGGGAACTCTTTCGCCATCTGAAACCCGTCTCCGACTTTGCCGCCGGTCGGTAGCCGGAAGCGGGCGCGACTCAGGCGGCGTAAACTGCGCCAAGCAGTCTCGGCCCCCTGGCTCCGGTAACTTCCGGTACGTTGCCGGGCTGCTCGACCAGTCGTCGGTATGCCAGCCAGGCAAAGGCCGCGGCTTCGATGGCATCGCCGTTCCAGCCATGTGCGTCGGTGGTCTCCACATCGGCATCGGCCAGTGCCCGCAGGCGCCTTAGCAGGAGTCTGTTGAGTCGCCCGCCGCCGCATACCAGCAGGCGCTCGGTGCCCGGTGCCCAACGCCGGAGTGCATCAGTGATGGAGCGGGCAGTGAATTCCAGCAGCGTGCGTTGAATGTCCTGCGGGTGCAGCCCGGGGGAAAGCAGCCCATTCAGCCACGCCAGGTTGTAGTGTTCCTTGCCGGTGCTTTTCGGGGGTGTTCCGTGCAGGTAGGGGTCCGCCAGCAGCGCTGTCAACAGATCGTCGATGATCTTGCCGCCGGATGCCCAGCGGCCTTCGGAGTCGTACGGCGTACCTCTGTGTGACTCGCACCAGGCGTCCAGCAGCGCATTGCCTGGGCCCGTATCGAATCCGCCCAACGGGTCGAGCGTAGAGACGTTGCCGATGCCGCCGATGTTGACTACGGCACGGCGTTCGTCCCGGCTGCTGAACAGCCTGGCGTGAAAGGGCGGTACCAGCGGCGCCGCCTCACCCCCGGCTGCAAGGTCGCGCCGACGAAAGTCCGCAACTGTTGTAATGCCGGTGGTTTCCGCGATCAGGCTCGGGTCGCCGATCTGCATCGTGAATGGAGATGGGCCGCGGGGTCGGTGCCGAACCGTTTGACCATGGCTGCCGATGGCCCGCAGCGCCCGCTTTGGCTGCTCGAGATCCGCCAGGAAGTTATTGATGGATTGGCCGATGTGCCGACCGAGTTCCGTGTCCGCATGGCCGAGCCGGTCGAGATTGTCGTCCACGCCTTGTGCCAGGCAAATCAGTTCGTTGCGCAATTCACCTGGCAATGGAACGGTATCGAAAGCAACGAGTTCGATGCCACATTCGGTAATGTCCAAAAGCGCCAGGTCGAGTGCATCGACGCTGGTGCCGGTGATTGCGCCGAGATAGAGCAGTCTATCGGCCCAGGTAGGCCAATTGGGTCTGCTTTCTGGCGTCGAGGAGATCGAAACGCGACCCGGCCACCTGGTTGAAACGGGCGAGTTCAGTCTCG
>CAZNFI010000010.1:0-3190 GCA_964572185.1 uncultured Pseudomonadales bacterium | reverse complement strand
CCGTGCGTGGGTTCTGGTGCACTCCGTGGACGAGGAACTCGTAGTGCAGGTGGGGCCCCGTGGACCAGCCGGTTGAACCGACGTAGCCGATGGTCTGGCCCTGTCTTACCGTGGTGTTTGGGCGAATTCCGGGGGCGAAACGGGAAAGATGGAGATACTTGGTGACGAACTGTTCGCCGTGTCGAATGACGATGTAGTTGCCGTTCGGGCCAGTTCTTCCAGCCTTGATCACCTTGCCTTGGCCTGCAGCGATGACCGGTGTTCCCCGGGGCGCCGCGTAATCGATGCCGCGGTGCGGCATGGCTCGATTCCAGAGCGGGTGTTTGCGCCGCAGGTTGAAGTTGGAACTGATACGCGTGAAGGAAACCGGGGCGCGCAGGAACGCCTTGCGCATGCTCTGGCCGGCCGGGTTGTAATAGTTGGAGTTTCCGGCAGAGTCCTGATAAAGCACCGCGCGATAGCTTTGGCCCCGGTTGACGAATTCGGCTGCCAGAATGTCTCCGTAGCCGACAAATTTCTCTCCGAGGTACAACTCTTCGAGCAGCACGTGAAAGGCATCGCCGGTACGTATGTCGAGCACAAAGTCGATGTCCCACTGAAAGATCTCCGCCAGACGCATGGTGGCGTCGTCTTTGAGCCCGGCCCGCTGGCTGGCGACGAAAAGGCTGTGATCGATGGTGCCTTGCCGGTAGCGGACGATGCGTTGCGGGTCGGCGATGATCTCGGCGCCATTGAAATAGTCGCCGACGCGGGAGAATTCCAGCGTTTCGAGTGGTCCGGGCGAATAACTCAGCTTGGTAAGCCGGTTGTCGGAATCGGTTGTGATGATGAGTTTGTGGCCCGGAAAGATCGACTTGAGCCGGGGGCCGAAAGGCTGCGAATTGACCAGGTTGTGCAGATCGCCGGCAGGGATGCCGCGCCGTTTGAAAAGCATCGACAGGCTGTCTCCGGAGCGGACGTGCAGCGTTTCGGTCGTGGCACCATTGCCGTCCGTATCGGATGCCGATTGCGCGGCAAAGGCGGTTACCGGGGTGACGGGCGCAAGAACGGCTTCCGCGACCGGTGCGTCGAGCGGGTTGGGTTCGGAGGCCGGATTCCCCGAGTCGGTCTGGCTGACGAATCGTGCGACCACCAGGGGGCAGAGGCACAGGCCGAGAATGGCAACAGCCGCGACATGTGTTGTTGGAAATCTGTCGCTCGTCAAGTTTCGTACCACCGCAGACGTTACGTTGTTTTTATCATTGCCCGGCCCATACTTCGTCTATGGAAAACTCTCCGAAAATCGGAGAGTTATGGGCCAGTGTTCACAGCCTTCTCATGAGGCGGGAAGTATATGCGTTTTCAAGGCTTTGAACACCCCGAAAAGTGGATGACCGATGGAAGTTCAGGGGCTGCGCTACGTCAAACGTGAGTGCTGCTGTGGCCGGCGCCTGCAAATTCGACTACTGGATGTGGTTTGCGCGCCCGGCACGCTACGATGCCGGGCCGATCTGTTAAATTGTGCCCGCCTTCTGCAACAGCGTGGACACGGGCTTGCCAAGGTGATTGGTTCATGATGGAAAACTTGGAGCGTCGGGGACTCGTGGTGCAGGTTTCTGATGCCGAGCGCCTGCTCGAACACCTGGCAGGGGCCTCGCGCACGCTTTATTGCGGATTCGACCCGACTGCGGACAGCTTGCACATCGGCCATCTCGTTCCATTGTTGACGTTGCGCCGTTTTCAATTGGGCGGTCACCGGCCAATCGTATTGGTCGGAGGTGCCACCGGCCTGATTGGAGACCCGTCGTTTCGTGGCGAGGAGCGGCGTCTGAACGATGCCGCGCAGGTCGGGGACTGGGTAGAGCGGATTCGCCAGCAGGTGCAACCCTTTCTCGATTTCGAGGGAGGCACGGGTGCGATCGTCGTCGACAACCTGGATTGGACCCGGCAACTGGACCTGATTTCCTTTCTGCGCGATATCGGCAAGCACTTCTCGGTCAATGCCATGATGCAGCGGGATTCAGTGCGCAACCGGCTGCAACGGGCCGGCACCGGCATTTCCTACACGGAATTCAGTTACATGTTGCTGCAGGCCAACGACTATCTGGAACTGGCCGCACGCCACGGTTGTTCACTGCAGGTGGGAGGCAGCGACCAGTGGGGCAACATTGTCTCGGGCATGGATCTGGTGCGGCGGCGCTTGCGGCGCGAGGCATTCGCGATGACCGTACCGCTGGTTACCCGCGCGGACGGCGTCAAATTCGGCAAGACTGCCGATGGGGCGATATGGCTGCATCCTGGGAAGACATCGCCGTACGCATTTTATCAGTACTGGCTGAATAGTACCGATGCCGATGTGGTCAACTTTTTGAGGTTTTTCACCTTCCTGGAACTGGACGAGATCGACAGCCTGGCGGATACGGTGCGCGAGTCGCCCGAACTGCGCAATGCGCAGATACGGCTGGCCGAGGAGGTTACTGAACTGGTGCACGGGCGGGATGCGCTGCGTTCCGCGCAACGGATCACGGACTGCCTGTTCGGGGGCAGCGTGCAAGCGCTCCAGGAAGGTGATCTCGGCCAGCTCCGGCTTGACGGCATGGGCTGCACCGAGGTGGCCGAGGGGCGGGTCGGCCTGCTGGCCGCCCTGGCCGACAGCGGTCTGGCAAACTCCAGAGGTGCGGCGCGCAAGCTGGTCCAGGGAGGCGGCGTATCGGTGAATGGCGTGAAGGTCGGGGATGCGGGGCGGGAACTCGACTTTTCCGACGCCCTGCACGGAAAGTACTACCTGCTGCGGCGCGGCAAGAAACACTGGCACCTGCTCGCCCGGGCCTGATCGACGCGTCGTTGTCGGGCGGCAACTCGCGACTGTTTGGCGAAGCGCCTTGATAAGTGATTCGAGGCGCGTATAATGCGCTCCCCTTGCTGTCGGGGCCGAGTCCCGCAGCCCGCTCTTTAACAACAAATAAGTAGTTGTTCCATAAGCACCAATCGGTGCTTGGAACGACAACAAGCCATTCGTGTGGGTGTCCGTTTCGTAATTGCGGAATGGAACACAAATTCGCTCGAGCCTTGATGAGAACTCGTGCAGGGCAACTTGCACAAACCATTAAACTGAAGAGTTTGATCATGGCTCAGATTGAACGTTGGCGGCAGGCTTAACACATGCAAGTCGAACGAGAAAGCGCCTTCGGGCGCGAGTAAAGTGGCGGAC
>CAZNFI010000009.1:26615-35568 GCA_964572185.1 uncultured Pseudomonadales bacterium | reverse complement strand
GCCACGAACACGGCCAGGGCAAACAGCAGGATGGCCAGGCGATGCCGCAGAATCCGGTACAGGGTGCGGCGATAGGCATCCTCGAGCACGCGCATGAAACGCCGCTTCTGCAATCTGGCGCGGGCGCCGATGGTGGACATGTGGGCGGGCAGGATGAAAAACGATTCGACCAGCGAAAACAGCAGCACGATCACCACCGCCGCCGGGATTTGCCAGAGTATCTTGCCCGGCAGGCTGCCGAGCACAGTCAGCGGCAGGAAGGCGAGCACGGTGGTCAAAGCCGCCGCGCTCACCGGCGCGAGCATCTCCCGCGCGCCGGCCAGCGCCGCGTCCGTCGGCGCCAGGCCCTGGGCCTGTTTCAGCACGATGCGCTCCGAGACCACTACCGCATCGTCCACCACCATGCCCAGCACCACGATGAAGCCGGTCAGCGCCATGACGTTCAGGGTCATGCCGAACGGGGCGAGCAGGGTCAGCGCGGCCATGAACACGATCGGTATGCCGACCAGGATCCACACGGCGGGCTGCGGCCTGACGAACGTGAACAGCACCAGGGTGATCAGCAACAAGCCGATCACGCCGTTGTTGAACATCAGTTCGAGGCGGTTGGAGATGATGAAGGACTCGTCATTGATCTCGGTCAATTCGATCCCGTCCGGGACGACGATGCCGGCCAGCGCCTCACGGATCTGCACGACCGCGTCCAGGATGTCGGCGAACTCGTTTTTCTTGACGTACAGAACGATGCCCCGGCGGCCGTTCGTGTGCACGATCAGGCCCGTGTCCTCCCGGCCCGTTTCGATGCGCGCGATATCGCGAATGCGCAGTGCGCCGCTGCCGGGGTCGAAGCGCAGGATCGTATCGCCCACCTCGGTCGGGTCCTCGAAACGGCTCCACATGACCACCTGCCGGCGTTCGGCGGGCGTTTCCAGCACGCCTCCGGTGCTCGACACGTTGCGGCGCTGCACAGCGGCGATCACATCGCCCAGGGTAATGCCCTGTTCCCGGGCCAGCACCGGGTCGATGAGTACGCGCACCTCCGGGTCGGTGAGGCCCACGGCCACCACGTCGCCGATCAGGTCGAGGCGCTCCAGGTGATCTTCGATGTCTTCGGCGGTTTCGCTGAGCAGTGGCTCGGGTCCGGACAGCGCCAGTTCGATCACCGGGAACTTGGCCGGGTTCAACTGCGTGAAGGTCGGCTCGTCTTCCATCTCCGGCGGAAAGTCGGTGATGCGGTCGACGGCGGCACGCATGTCGGTTTCGCTGGCCTCGATCTCGGGGGTTTCGTAGTCATCGAACAGGCGTATCGAGGTGAAGGAAGTGTTGTCCGAGATCACCGTGGTGAAGTCATCGATGCCGTCCAGCCCTTCCAGCGACTCTTCGATGGGAATGGTGACCTTGGTTTCCATGTCCCGGGCGCTGGCGCCCGGCAGGATGGCGGTTATGAACAGGCGCGGTGTGGTGATGCTTGGAATGAACTCCCGGGGCAGGCCGCTGGCGGAGAGAAACCCGAGTATCACCAGGGCGCCGGCTATCACGTTGACCAGCAGGTGGCGCTCGATGAAAAAGCGCAGCACGGTGTTCATCGGTTCAATCCGTTACAGTCACCGGCGCGCCGTCGCGCAAGGCGAACTGGCCGTCGGTCACCACCCGTTCGCCCGCTGTCAGGCCGTCGAGCACCTCGATGCTGGGGCCATTGGTGCGTCCGGTGCGCACCGCGGTGAGCAGCGCCCGGTTATCCTCTACCCGGAACACGTGCATGGCGCCGCCGCGGCGGAACACGGCCACACTAGGCACGGTCAGGGTGGCGACCGAATCGGCCTGGGGCAGGTGTACGGTGACGAGCATGCCTTCGCGCATCCGCCGGCGCATGTCCTGCGTCAGCTCTTCGAGCCAGATTTCCAGGGCATAGGTGCCTGACGCGGCTTCGGACATGCGCCCGACACTGTGGATGCGGCCGCTCAGCGGCGCCGCGCCGAGCAGGTCGAAGGTGACCTCGGCACGCTCCGCGCCGTGCAGCAGGGCCGCTTCCCTGGCTGTGACGCCGGCCTTGATGCGCACCCGCGAGAAGTCCGCCAGGGTGGCCACCGGGGCGCCGGATTTCAGGTAGTCGCCCTGGTGTACGTGAATCTGTTCGGCGATGCCGGCAAACGGCGCCCGCACCTGCGTATCTTTCACTACGCGCTGGGCGCCGGCCAGTTCCGCGCGGGCCGCAGCCAGGGCCGACTGGGCCCGCGCTTGCGCGAAGGTCAGGCGCTCGAGCGCGTCTTCGCTGACGAACTCCCTGGCATGCAGGTCCTGGCCCCGATGCAACTCGTTGCTGGCCTGCTCCAGGTCGGTCATGCGGGCATCGACCCGGGCGCTCGCCCGGTTGCGGTCTATGAGCGCCTTTTCCCGGTCAAGCGTAACCAGCACCTGCCCGGCCTCGACCGCATCGCCCGGTTCCACGGAGCGCAGCGTCACCCGACCATCGGTTTCGGCGGCGACCGTAGCGGTGCGGAAGGGTTCCACCACCCCGGCGACGGTGGCCTGTCGGTGAATGTCCGCCAGCGACGCGGGCTGCACTCGGACGTGCACCGGGGTGACCAGTGCCGAACTCAGAGTGCCCTGCTGCGGGCGCGCAATCGCCCGCGTGTCGCTCTCGTCTCCCTCATCCTGGCAACCCGCAATAGCCGTGACTGCACAAATTAGAACGGAAAAGCTTCGTAATTTATTGAAATGTAAATTAATTGTTTTGGAAGTGGTGTATTGAATACTGTTGAACCTCTTGTTCGCGGACCCGGTTGTCAGGCCAGTAAAGCGGGTGCTCCCCTGTTTGCTCGGCGGGCTGGGGCATCGCTCCGTCAGTACGTTCGCAACCGGCAGGGCGTCTGCGAACGTGCGGACGCCACGCCGGACGCCAGCCTCGATGCAATCCGACCGCTTGCCTTGCACGTGCGCAGCGAGTGTATATGCAAACTGTTCGGTTGGTATACCGGCGCTGTGCGCGCGCGCATGCGGCAACGGTCGAGGCCGCCGGGCTGGCTCCGGCTTTGTGTCACCTACCGCAATTGCCCGGCTGACCGGATGCCCCGCAGGGGCATTGGGGCGATGCTTTCGCGCTACAATGCGCGCTGCATCGCGGGGGACCCATGACGCTCGTTCACAGATTTGCCGGTAATCCGCTGGACCGGGCCGATGTTCAGCGCCGTGACGACAGTTGGCTGGCTGCCGCGCAGTCGAACCCCGACAGCCGTTTCCTGCCCTTCCACAACCTCGATGTGCTGCTTGCGGAAGGCGGCACGCTGGGCTGGAGGCCCGCTTCGGACTTCCAGTTTCTGGGGGTGGAAACGCCGCCGGTGTTCCTGGGCCTCGCCGATGGCATCGCCCACTTCGCCATCGACATCTCCGAACTTGACCAGCCACGCGCCTTGCTCGGCCTGCAGGACGGCTGGCGCTTCGGCGACTGCCGCATGGCGGCCATGTCGATGCCGGCGGAAGACACCGGCATTGTCGCACAGGCGCGCGCGCAACTCGGCTGGCACCTCACCCACCGCTTCTGCAGCAAGTGCGGCGCGCCGACGCAGCAGCACAAGGGCGGCCATGTGCGCCGTTGTCCGCAGTGCCGCGCCGAGCACTTCCCGCGCACCGATCCGGTGGCCATCATGGTGATTTACGACGACCATCGGTGCCTGCTCGGCCAGCCGAAGGGGCCGCTGGTGCGCATGGGCATGTACTCGGCTCTGGCCGGTTTCGTCGACCAGGGGGAGTCCATTGAAGAGGCGGTGCGGCGCGAAGTTCGCGAGGAAGCCGGCATCGAGGTGGGCGAGGTGCGCTACCACTCGTCGCAGCCCTGGCCGTTTCCCTCATCACTGATGATCGGCTGCCTCGGCCGCGCGCTCACCACCGACATCAGCATCGACGACGAAGAGATGGCGGACGTGCGCTGGTTCACGCGCAGCGACATCGTGGCGGCGCTGGCGGACAGCAATCCCCAGCTCAAGGTGCCGGGGTCTCTGGCCATAGCCCATCACCTCGTCAAGTCCTGGGCAGAGCGGGAGAACGGCGCCTGACACAGGACACCAGTTCCTGCCCGCACAGTGCCGGAACGAAGCAACTGGTTGACCGGCGGATACCCAAACAAATATGAAAATCAATGACTTGAATAATTATTCTAGGAAAGCACGCCAAATCGATCATCGGCGCCAATGGTGCTTGGGGCGGTCAACCGGCGGCGTCGCGGTGCAATGACCGCGCAAGCAGGGAACACGGAGTAAAGCGAATGGAACTGTCACTGCCAGCAAGTACGGAGTGGGCGAGCCGTTGTTCGACGGATGGCGAGTTTCGCCTGGCGGCCCGGCACTGGACCGGCGGACTGGTCCTGGAAATCGGCGACCGGTCGCTCGGTCTGCGCCTCGACGACGGCAAGGTAACCGGCGGCGAGCCCGGCGGCGAGGGCGATGTCATGACGCTGTCTGCGCCCGCTTCACTATGGGCCAGGTTGCTGGCGCCGGTGCCGCCGCCCTTTTTCAACGACATCGGCGCAGCCTGGAGCCAGGGGCTCGAGCGCGGCGGCGACCCGCTGGTGCATGCGCAATACCACGGAGCCGCCATGCGCGCAGTCGAACTGCTGCGGCCTGGAGGGCTCAGGCCGGACCCGGCCCGGGACGAAACGGCGCCGGCAGGCAGTTTCGATGCCCCGGTGGGCCGCTATGTGCACGTTGAACTCGGCGGCCACGACCACCGCATCTATTTCGAGGAAGCGGGGCAGGGCATTCCCCTGTTGCTGCACCACACCGCCGGCGCCCACGGCAGCCAGTGGCGGCACCTGTTCGAGTATCCTGAAATCACCGACCGGTTCCGCCTGATCGCCTACGATCTGCCGTTTCACGGCAAGTCGATGCCGCCGGCAGGCCGGTCCTGGTGGACGCAGGACTATCGGCTGGAAGGCGAGTTCCTGCGTTCGGTGCCATTGGCGATCAGCGATGCGCTGCAACTCGAGAACCCGGTCTTCATGGGTTGCTCGGTGGGGGGGCTGCTGGCGCTTGATCTTGCGGCCCGGCACCCGGGCCGGTTCCGGGCCGTGATCTCCCTTGAGGGCGCGCTGAAGATCGGCGGCGACATGGAGGACTTCGCGGCGTTGTGGCACCCGAAGGTGGGCAATGAATACAAGGCGCGGCTGATGGACAGTGTGATGGCGCCGACCTCGCCGGCGGTGCATCGCAAGGAAACCAGTTTCGTCTATTCCACCTGCTGGCCGCCGGCGTTCCTGGGCGACCTGCATTACTACGTGGTCGATTACGACCTGACGGACCGGGCTGCCGACATCGATACGAACCGGGTCGGCGTGCACATTCTCTCCGGCGAATACGACTACAGCGGTGCGCCGGAACTGGGCCGGGCGGCGCATGAGGCGATACCGGGGTCGAGTTGGGTGGAGATGAAAGGGATGGGGCACTTCCCGATGTCGGAGAATCCGGAGCGGTTTGTGGGCTATCTGCTGCCGGTACTGGATGGTATCTCGGGTCGTTGACCGGCATGAAACGAAGTGCCTGGTGGCGTGGTTTTTGCGGACCTCGAGCGGGCATGGGGTGCGGGCGCCTCCGGCACGCTGAGCGGCTTTGCCCCGGTCGATAGGGCGGGTGGTTCGACAACCGGCCCCGCAACCCGTTGCGGGCGTCGCCGCCTGCCGAAGCGGTGCTTCGGCTCGGGCTGCGCCCGACCGGTGGCGACCCCTGCAGGTGCCGGCGTACCGCTCCTCACGCCCGCTCTCATCGGCGTGCTCAATGCTGTTCCTGGCGCGCCGGCGATCGGGCACACCGTCGGCGTGGGAACTCGCATGCGCATGCGCCGGGCCTCAGTCGGGTAGGCCGAGAACCCGTTTGACAATGATGTTGAGCTGAATTTCCTGGGTGCCGCCGGCGATGGTGAGCGCCTTCTGGCGCAGCCACTCGCGGGTCGCCTCGGTTTCTTCCGCGGCAAACGCATCGCCTTCCCAGCCAATGCCGCGTGTCGCGGCGTCAATCGCCAAACAAGCATAGATCATTGTCTGCGCCGCAAGCTATCATCGCCCGCAAATTCGAGGGAGGCAGTCGATGAACGTTGCGCAGGCGATCGCCAGGGTGTTGAAGGCGGAAGGGGTCGATGTCCTGTTTGCCTATCCGGTGAACCCGATCATCGAGGCTGCGGCGGCGGAGAACATCCGTACCGTCATCGTGCGCCAGGAGCGCACCGGGCTGCATATGGCGGATGCCTACTCCAGGCTGTCCTCGGGCGACAGAATCGGGGTGTTCTGCATGCAGCACGGTCCCGGCGCCGAAAATGCGTTCGGCGGTGTCGCCCAGGCGTACTCGGAGTCGGTGCCCATCCTGGTCATGCCAGCCGGCTACCCGCGGCGCCTCGCGCACTACTACCCCAATTTCAATTCGACCCGAAACATCGGCCAGGTCGCCAAGTGGGCGGAACCGCTGACCATGGGCAAGGCCATTCCGGAGGTGATGCGGCGGGCGTTCTTCCAGTTGCGTAACGGCCGGCCCGGGCCGGTGCTGGTCGAGGTGCCTGTGGACGTTTTCGGTGAAGAGGTGCCCGACTGGTGGACCTATGCGCCGAGCTTCAGGACGCGCACGGCGCCGGATCCGGCGGCGGTTGCCGAAGCGGCCGCGGTACTGGCCGGGGCCGAACACCCGGTGATCTATGCAGGGCAGGGGGTGCATTACGCGCGCGGCTGGGATGCGCTCAGAACGCTCGCGGAGAACTGGAACATTCCGGTGACCACCAGTATTGAAGGCAAGAGTGCGTTTCCGGAGAACCACCCGCTCTCGCTCGGTTCCGGAGGCCGCGCCAACCCGCGACCGGTGACCGCCTGGCTTAAGGAAGCGGATGTCATCCTGGGCATCGGCTGCAGCTTTGCGCTCACTGGCTTCGGCGTGCAGATGCCGCGCGGCAAGACGATCATTCACGCCACCCTGGACCCCATGGACCTTAACAAGGACGTGCCGGCCCAGTACGGCCTGATCGGCGATGCCCGGCTGACCCTGGAATCGCTCGATGCGGCCATGGCGAACCTCGACCGGGGCAACGCCGAGGCGCGCGCCGGGGAGCCGGGCCGCATTGCCGCCGTGCGGAAGGCCTGGCTCGGTGAGTGGCTGGGGAGGCTCGAAAGCGACGAGACGCCGATCAACCCCTACCGGGTGCTTTGGGAACTGAACCGGATGGTCGACAAGGAAAACACCATCATCACCCATGATGCCGGCAGCCCCAGGGACCAGACGACGCCGTTCTGGGAGGCCACGCGGCCGCTCAGCTACATCGGCTGGGGCAAGACCACACAGTTGGGCTATGGCCTGGGGTTGGCGATGGGCGCCAAGCTCGCCCATCCGGACAAGCTCTGCCTCAATGTCTGGGGCGATGCGGCCATCGGTTTCACGGGCATGGACTTCGAGACCGCGGCCCGGGAGCGCATTCCCATCCTGTCGATCCTGTTCCACAATTTTTCCATGGCCATCGAGATTCCGATCATGCCGGTCTCCCAGGAGAAATACGGCGCCACCGAGATCTCCGGCAACTATGCGGACATGGCGAAGGCATTCGGCGCCTACGGGGAACGGGTGACCGGTCCGGGCGAGATTCGGGCGGCGCTGAAGCGTGGCATCGAGGCGACCGAGAACGGGCAACCGGCGCTGCTCGAGTTCATAACCGCCAAGGAGATTTCCATTTCCGACGAGTAAGCTGCCGCACGGCGGTCATTGGCGCAGCGGGTGTTGTGCGCGTGTCAACGCAGCTGCACAGCGGTTCCGGAGGCGACCAGAAACACCATGCCCTTGCCGCCACCGCTGATCTCGCTGAAGTCGAGATCGACGCCGATGACCGCATCGGCGCCGAGGTCGCCGGCCCGACTGGCGAGTTCCTGCAGACAGGTTTCGCGGGCCTGCTGCAGCGCCCGCTGATGCGTGCCGCTACGGCCGCCGAAGATGTCGCGCAGGCCGCCGAGCATGTCGCGAAAGACATTGATGCCAAGTACGCACTCGGCGGTGACGATGCCAAGCAGTTGCTGAATCTCCTGGCCGGGAACGGTATGAGTGGTGGTGAGATGGCTCAGTGGAACGGTCATCGGTCTCTCCTGGTGGGTGGGCGCGCCATAGTATGGTCGTGCGCCCGATGTGCATACAGGTCGGTGTCGTCTACCGCGGCGACAGGCGCTTCAGCAGCCATCCGGCCAGATTGAGCCGCCCGTCCGGCACGGCTGTGACGAACGCGCGGCACGGGGACGATGGTAAACGACTGGCCAGGGTTTCACGATCAACCGCCCGGTTTGGACAACGCCCACAGCGTTCGGTTCGGGCCCGTGCCCGCCACCTGTCCGGCAGGTGTTCGCGCGTCAGGCAGGCCTTTTTTCACGGTCGATGACTTGCGGCGCGACGGCCGGGCCCGCACCTGGGGTCATGTGGGAAAGTGTTCACGCGCCTGCCCTCGAAACCGGCGCACGGAGCGCTGCAGGGCGCCGGTGCTGGCGAAAAAGAGCAGCTGCGCGCCGATGATCAGGCCCACGAAGAGCGGAATATAGCCGAAGCCGGCGTAGCCGACCTCGAAATAGAACACCGAGTTATAAATGTCGCCGTTGGCCGGGTTCTCGGCGACCACCACGCCGATGTAGGCCCCGTTTTCCTCGAAGATGTGGTCGACGGCGACCAGGCCGGTAGGTTCTATGGCCAGGGGGCGGTGGAAGACCGTCTGTGCCTCGATGTCGGGTATGGAACTGACATCGTCCCAGTTGGCGAATATGCCGAAGCCCTGCTTGTCGGTGATGACACGGAAGTCGATGGGCATGTGTTTCATGGTCTCGTGCAGGTACTCCACCACGAACAGCGCCCGGCCGGTTTCCGGCAGGTCTTCGCAGAACTCTTGCGCGCCGTGGCTGTCGGGAAGGTAGAGGGTGAAGTGCGCCTGCAGGAACCCCATCCTCAACAGGCAGAGA
>CAZNFI010000009.1:22610-26605 GCA_964572185.1 uncultured Pseudomonadales bacterium | reverse complement strand
GCGCCAGGACGGCCACGATTGCGCGGCCGCAAGCCTTACAGCGCAGCATGGGTGCCGGCCTGCAACCAGGCATAGGCGATGAGCCAGAGCGCCAGCGCTCCGGAAATCCACTGCCCGCTACGGCCAAGCCGCCGGATGTCGTAGGCCGCCGCCAGCACGCCGCCGATGGCGCCCGCGGCAAAGCCCAGGAAGTGGGCCAGTATGTCGGTGCGTTCGCCGCCGACACCGGTATAGACCAGCAGCGCGATTGCCCCGAACAGCGGTGCGAAACTCTGCCGCCAGTTGCGCCCCCGCAGGTAGCCGCGCCGCCAGACGAAGGTGCCGGTGAGCCCCAGTGCCGCGAAGGTGGCGGTGGAGGCGCCAAGGGACACGAACGGCGGTGTCTGCAGCCAGGCATTGGCCAGGTTGGCGAGCGATGCGCCCACCACCACCATCAGCCAGCCCAATCCGGAGCCGAGGTAGCGCCCGAGAAACACGCCGAACAGGGCGCCGAAAAAGGAATTGCCGGCGATGTGCCCGAGGTCGCCATGCAGGGTGAGCGCGGTGACCGTGCGCCACCACTGGCCATCGCGAACCAGTTGCGCGTTCATGACGCCCGATTCGCGCCAGTCCCAGCCGAACGTGGACCAGCCCTCCAGATTGGGCAGCAGCCAGATAACGACCAGGTATCCCAGTACGCCGGCCCAGCCATTGTCGAAGGTGTGCAGCTTGGGGCGGTAGGGGGCGACGCGACGGTTTTCCGCCTCGAAGCGATCCAGCTCCGCGCGGGCAACGGTCTCATGGGCGGCCGGCACCTCCAGGCGCCACATACGGTTGCGGCAATCCATGCGGTGCGGTATGCGCATGGCTTCCAGCACCAGGGCGGCATCGGCGAGCACGCGCCGGTCGCGGGCGCGGCGCAGTTCGCTCCAGAATTCGTCGCTGCCGTTTTCCATGCCGTCCGCCAGTGTCGTCAACCCCGCGCCAGCCGCTGGATCAGGGCGCTGTCGCTACTGGTGCGGCGCAGGCGCAGGCCCAGTGCGATGGCGACCAGAAACATGCCGATGGTCATGCCCGTCCAGTACCCGTAGACGCCGATGGCGGGCGCCCCGAACCAGCCCTGGGCCAGTATGTGGCCGATGGGCAGGCCGACCAGCCAGTATCCGATCAGTCCGAAAATCATGGGAACCCGCGTGTCCTTGTAGCCGCGCAGCGTACCCTCCATGGTGGCCATGGTGTCGTCGACGATCTGGTAGAGGGCGATGAAGATCATGAGATTGGCGGCAATCCGGATCACCGCAGGGTCGGTAGTGTAGACGCCGACCAGGAAATCGCGAAGGCCGATGAGAATGGCGCTCAATGCCAGTGCGTAGAGCAGCGACAGCTTTACCGCTGTCATCGCCACATGCCTGGCGCCTTCGCGGTCGCCCGCGCCCACATGGAAGCCGACGCGAATTCCTGCCGCCGAGCCGAGCGTCATGGGAATGACGTAGGTCATCCAGTTGATGTTGCCGGCGATGCCGTTGGCGGCCTGGGGGCTGGTGCCAAAGGCGGTGATCAGGAATCCGATCACCGAATAGACGGCCATTTCCAGGAATACCGATACGCCGATCGGCACGCCGATTTTCAGGATTCGGGCAATGGTGTCTGCCTGGGGTGGGCGGAAGTGGTGTAAAAGCCCCGTAGCCCGAAAGTACGGCCGGCGCGTTACCGAGATCATCATCAGCAGTTCGAACCACATCACCGCGGCCGTCGCCCAGCCGCAGCCTTCACCACCGAGTTCCGGAAAGCCGAAGGCGCCGTAGATCAGCACGTAGTTGAGCGGCAGGTTCAACAGCAGGGCGTAGAAGGCGATGGACATGGGTGGCCGCGTGTGGCCGAGACCTTCGGACGTGTAGCGCAGAACGATGTAGACCATGCCGGGCGGCATGCCCCACGACACCGCATCGAGATAGTCGACGGCGACCTCGACCACGGCCGGCTCGGCGCTCAGCAGCGCGAAAAAACCGCCGGCGTTCTGCAGAATGACCACGGTGGCCAGCGATGCGAACAGGGCGATCCAGAGGCCCTGGCCGACGATGGCCCCGGATTCCCCGACCCGCTGCGCACCGGTCAGTTGCGCAACGATCGGGGTGACCGCCATGGTGAGGCCGGTCATCAGCATGAACACGGGCCACAACAGGTAACCGGCCAGGGTTACGCCGGCCAGGTCCACCGAGGCGTAATGGCCGGCCATGGCGGTGTCCACGAAGCCCATGCCCATGATGCAGAACTGCGTGGCCAGCATGGGCGCGCCCAGGCGCATCAGCGCCGCGGTTTCCTTGAGGAAACTGTCGTGCCGGGTAATGCTGTGGGCTTGGTTCACGGCCTCGAAATCCGTCGTGCTTGCAGCCCCGCCGGAGCGCGGCCGCCCTGCGCCCGAGGCTTCAGGCGCTATTGCTCAGAAACCGGCAGCGGCGAAGGCTTCAGGCGCTGGCCCGGGCCGCTTCTTCCCTGGCCTTGCGCACCTTCTCGTTGGTCTGGTTGAACAGCAGTTCGCGGCGCGCTTTTTCTTCCTCTTCGGTGCGTTCCTGCTTGGCCAGGTCGCGGCCGGCCTGGAATCCCCGCTCGACCGCGGGACGGGCGCCAATCTCGTCGACCCAGCGCTTCAGGTTCGGAAACTCGTCCCACACCGATTCATCAATCAGCCGGCCCATCAACATGGCCCAGGGCCAGGTGATCATGTCGGCAATGCTGTAGTCGCTGCCGGCCAGGTAGGCGTTGGCCGACAGTTGCGCGTCCATCACACCGGAGAGCCGGTCTACCTCGCCGACGAATCGCCTGGTGCCGTATTGCAGTTGCCGCGGGTCGTCGGTGATGTCCTTCGCGTAGTTCTTGAAGTGGTTGGCATTGCCCATCATCGGCCCCAGGTTGGCCATCTGCCAATGCACCCACTGCAGTACGCGGTAACGGTCGGATCCGCTTGCGGGCAGGAAGCGGCCGCTCTTGTCTGCCAGGTATTCCAGGATGGCGCCGGACTCGAACAGCGCAACCGGTGCGCCGCCGCCCGGTGGGTCGTGATCGATGATGGCCGGCATGCGGTTGTTCGGGCTGATGCGCAGGAAGTCGGCCTTGAACTGGTCGCCGCCGCCGATGTCGACCGGCACGATGTTGTAGTCCAGGCCGCATTCTTCCAGCATTATCGTGACCTTCCAGCCGTTTGGCGTGGGCCAGTAGTAGACGTCGATCATGTTTCGTTCCCTATTGTCCTGAGGCAGCCGTGCCCGGGCACTGTCGCTAAACGGTTGCCGGATGGCGCGATTGGCGCCCGGCGGCGGCTCTGCGCACGCTGCCGGGCCGGGGGCCTTGTCAGTCTGTCTGGACTCGCACACCGCGCCGCACCAGCCGGTGCCGGAAGATCTTCCACTGTCCGTCATCGCGGCGCATGTCGGATTCGTAGGTGGCCCAGAGTGTCAGCGTGGTGTCCGGTGCTTCGGCCATGTAGTGCAGCGCCTGCACATCGGTGCGCGCATGGGCGGTATCGCCGTCGACGGTGGCAAGCTGCGGGCCGAGCATGTGCTGGGTGGGCCCGTACTGCTTGAGCGCCTCGATGACGAACGCCACCCAGGCATCGGCCCCGTGTATCGGTTCATCCGCGAAGCCGAGCACCTCCACATCTTCGGCGAAACAGGACCGATACAGGTCCATGTCCCGCTCATCGACGC
Organism: uncultured Pseudomonadales bacterium; assembly: GCA_964572185.1. GTDB lineage: Bacteria > Pseudomonadota > Gammaproteobacteria > Pseudomonadales > Azotimanducaceae > Azophilus. Next base: position 22,922 of record CAZNFI010000009.1, on the reverse strand, counting down.
CGGCGGCGTATCTCAGCATGACGTCCTGCAGGGCGAAGCGGTCGGCGCTGGTTTGATCGGACATTGGTTCTCCCTAAATTTTGCCAAGAGGCCGGTCTCCCGGCGGGCACGGCCGTTGCCGGCACGCTGTCGGTCAGCTGGCCCCTTCAGTTTCTGTACGCGACAGAGGCGCCGTAATGACGCCTCTCGCGTGTGTCCGGTGCAAGCCAGCGACTGCAACCGGCGCCCGTGCCACGGCGGGTTCTCCAGGAATTCCGGGGCGCCTGCCGTCTTCGTCGGCGCGCCGTTTCTGTACCCGGCGAACCGGCTTCT
>CAZNFI010000009.1:20721-22510 GCA_964572185.1 uncultured Pseudomonadales bacterium | reverse complement strand
GGGCGCCTGCCGTCTTCGTCGGCGCGCCGTTTCTGTACCCGGCGAACCGGCTTCTAGCCGGCGAACCGGCTTTTAGCCGGCGTTGTACCCCAGGATCGCCTTGACTTCGAGAAACTCCTCGAAGCCGTGGCTGCCCCACTCGCGGCCGTTGCCGGACTGCTTGTACCCGCCAAACGGCGCATTGGTGTCCGGGCCGGCGCCGTTCAGGTGGACATTGCCCGAACGAATGCGCCGCGCCAGGGCCTTGGCCCGATCCGGATCGCCGGCCGAGATGTACCCCGACAGGCCGTAGGGCGTGTCGTTGGCGATGCGAATGGCGTCTTCGTCATCCTCATAGCCGATCAGCGAAAGTACCGGGCCGAAGATTTCTTCACGGGCGATGGTCATTTCGTTGGTGACGTGGGAGAAGACCGTGGGCTTGACGTAATAGCCCCGGTTCAGCCCTTCCGGACGGCCGGTGCCGCCGGTCTCCAGTCTTGCGCCCTCGTCGATGCCCTTCTGGATGAGCCCCTGGATCTTGTTGAACTGCACTTCGGAAACCACCGGGCCGATGTTGGTGTCGGCGGCGTTGGGATCGCCCACCTTGACGCCTTCGGCGGCGGAGCGGGCGATCGCCGCGGCCTCGTCCATGCGCGCGTTGGGCACCAGCATGCGGGTGGGCGCGTTGCAGGACTGCCCGGAGTTCGAGCACATGCCCACCATGTCGCGGGCGATGACTTCCTGGAAGTTGGCGTCGTCGAGGATGATGTTGGCCGACTTGCCGCCGAGTTCCTGGGTGACGCGCTTGACGGTGGGAGCGGCGTTCCGTGCCACTTCGATGCCGGCCCGGGTGGAGCCGGTGAACGACATCATGTCCACGTCGGGGTGCGAAGACAGTGCTACGCCGACGGTGGGGCCGTCGCCGTTGACCAGGTTGAAAACGCCGGCCGGAACGCCCGCTTCATCGAGGATCTCGGTGAACAGGATGGCGTTGAACGGAGCCACCTCGGAGGGCTTCAGCACCATGGTGCAACCTGCCGCCAGCGCCGGGGCCACCTTGCAGGTGATCTGGTTGATGGGCCAGTTCCAGGGCGTGATGAAGCCACAGACGCCGGCCGGTTCACGGACGATGTGCGATGTGCCGATGTCCTCTTCGAATTCGAAGTTCTGCAGCACGTTCATGTTGGTCATCAGGTGAGCCAGCCCGATCGGCGCCTGGGCGGCCTTGGCCAGGTACATGGGCGCGCCCATCTCCTCGCTGATGGTGGCGGCGACCTCGTCGATACGGCGCTGGTAGACGCCGATGATGCTCTGCAGCAGCTGTACGCGCTCTTCGCGGCTGGTCTGGGAGAAGGTTTCGAAGGCCGCCTTGGCGGCGGCCACGGCCCGGTTGACGTCTTCCTCGCCGCCGAGCGCGATGTCGTCGATGGCTTCTTCGTTGGCTGGGTTGATGACGGCCAGGGTCTCGCTGGTGGAGGGTTCGACCCACTCACCGTTGATATAGAACTTCTGTCGATTGCTCACGGTTTTTACCCTTCAAGTGTGTCAGAAAATAAGCGGGCGGGTAGCTTACCACCAAATCTTCGCCTGCCAAGAGCCGCCGCTGCCTGCGAAACCGGTGTCACCATGGCGCATTGTGCGGCCCGCTTGCAGGGCGCCGGGCGTCTTTCGGGCTCGGCGTCAGCCCGGAGTCAGCCGGGGCAGGCGCCGGCGTGCGGGTGGTTGTTTCCCGCCGTGGCGGTCAGCCCGGGTTCATCGACTGGGACAGTACGCCGAAGCCTTCCGTGGCGGCATGCCGCCACGGAAGGCT
>CAZNFI010000009.1:0-20711 GCA_964572185.1 uncultured Pseudomonadales bacterium | reverse complement strand
GCCGATAACGGCCTGGTATTCCTCGGAGTTGTACCACTCCCAGAAGTGGTCGCTGTCCCGGTATTTCAGGACCACCGTCTGCTTGCCCGGCGGCGTGCCTTCCACGGTCTCGGCGGCGACGTCGAAGGCCACCAGCTCGACGCCGTGCGCCTGGATGGTCGGGCCGGCGCCGGCCTGGTACTCGCGGTACAGGGCCGGGTCCTTCACTTCATATTGGACGATGAAATAGGCTGCCATTTGCATACTCCTTGAACGGGTTCACTAATTCTGTCGAGACGAGGGCCATCCGCGGGGTGAAATCACTTGGCCGGTTGCGCGTCACCCTCACCGGAGAACTCGGGCAGGCCCGCATGGCCAAGGAACATCTTGCCGAGCTCCGCGTACAGCGGGTGGGCCACCCAGCGGTGCGTGGCGCAACCGTGCGCGTCGCGCAGCTTGCGCTCCAGCGGGCAGTCCATGCGCAGGCTGGTGGTACCGGCGGCGTTGTGCACGCTGTCGACCACATGCATCGACACGTTGGCGGCGTGGGTGCAGGCCAGCCGTGCCAGCTTGGTGGTCTCGGGGCCGGGCGTGGGCGCTCCGGCTTCCAGTTCCTCAACCACGTCGTCCATGGTTTCCATCAGGAAGGCGCGGGCGGCGCGCAGGGTCGCTTCGCCTTCGCCCATGCGGTAGTGGGCGATGGGCTTGTCCTTCAATGCGGAGGTGGTCAGCAGCGGAATCTTGTTCTGGGCGATGTCGGAGAACACATCGAGTGCGCCCCGGGCGACGCCGATGGCCACGGCCGCCTTGTTGAAAGACAGGCGCAGGGCCACGGGGATGCGGAACACCGGGTTGGGGTAGTGCGCCGGCAGGGTGAACAATTCCACCGGCACCAGCCGCTCCGGGACCAGGGCGCCGTCGGCGACCACGTCGTGGCTGCCGGAGCCGCGCAGGCCCGCCATGTGCCAGGTGTCCTTGATCTCCCACTCGCTCCTGTGCAGGAACCACATGCGGAAGATCGGGTTGCCGGCGTCGTCCATCTTGGGATTGCCGTCCTCGACGATGGGCGCGACCATGTGCGCCCACTCGGCGTTGTGGCAGCCGCTCAGGAAGGTCGCCTGGCCCCACACGCGGTAGCTGCCATCCTTCTGCTCGATGGCGTAAGAGGGCTGCGTGCCCGGCCCGCCGCCGCCGCACATGACCACGCGCGGATTGTCCACGTAGACTTCCTTGGCGATGGCCGGGTCCATGCCGCCGGCGGCAATGGCGTTGATCTCCGAGCCGATCATGATGTTCCAGCCCACCGAGCCGTCGATGGCGGCGATGGCTTCCAGAACCTCGATGGTCTCGCGCACGCTGGCATCTTCGCCGCCGAGTTCGTGAGGCAGCGTAAATCGGTACAGACCTTCCCGAATGAGAATATCGGCCGTCTCCGCCGGCAGCCGCCTGGCCTTCTGGGCTTCGTCACCGCCTTCGACGATGGCGTCTTTTATGCGGTGTACGCGCTCCAGCGGCGTTTCCGTGAAATAGGTCTGTTGAGTTGCTTCAGCCATGATTGCATCCTTCCGTGATCTTTTCAGGATAACGCGTTCTCTTTTTCAGGAAAACGGCCAATGGCGGGGTATGCGGGTCAGAACCCGGCGACCTGGCCTTCCTTGCGGTGGTCGGAACCGCCGACATAACCGGATTCCGTGCGCAGAATGAGCTGCGCCCCGCCGAATACAGGCTCGAGCGGTTCGTATCGTACGCGGTGGCCGCGGTCGGCCAGGTGTTGCGCTACCTGGGCATCGAATCCGGTTTCCAGGCCCACGCTGAAATCCGGGTAGACGTGCCAGCGCGGGGCATCGCTGGCGGCCTGGGGGTTCTGGCCGTGATCGAACAGGCGCCGCACCATCTGTACATGGCCCTGGTGCTGCATGTGGCCGCCCATGACGCCGAAACTCAGCAGCGGCGCGCCGGCCCGTGTGACGAAGCCGGGAATGATGGTGTGGTAGGGGCGTTTGCCCGGCCCGACCTCGTTTGGGTGACCGGGTTCGAGCAGGAAGCCCAGGCCGCGGTTCTGCATGGCGATGCCGGTTTTGGGGATGACGATGCCGGAGCCGAAGCCCTCGTAGTTCGACTGGATCATCGACACCATCATGCCTTGCGCATCCGCGGCCGTGAGATAGACGGTATCCCGGCTGGTCGGCAGGCGGGCAGGGGGCAGTGTCGCCGCCTTGTCCTTTATGCCCCTGGCGGCACGGCGCAGCGATGCTTCGTCGAGCAGTTCCTGCGCGGAAATCCGCATGTGCGCCGGGTCGGCGAAGTGGTCGAAGGCCGCTCGAATGGCGATCTTCATGGCTTCGAGTTCTCCGTGCACGCCCTCCGCCGAGTCGAGCGGAGCCACATCGAGGTGCTGCAGGATGCCCAGAGCGATCTGCGCGGCGAGCCCCTGTCCGTTTGGCGGAATCTCGTGCAGGGTCACCTGCCGGTAGTCCTGGGCGAGCGGCGTGATCCAGTCGGCGCGATGCGCGGCAAGGTCGGAGGCGCGCAGGGCGCCGCCGGCTGCGATGGCGGCGGTCTCGATGCGTTGCGCCAGGTCGCCCCGGTAGAACGACTCGCCCCGGGTACGGGCGATTTCCTCGAGCGTTGCGCCCAGGTCGGGGCGCCGGAACCGTTCTCCAGGCCCGGGTGCGGGCAGGAAGTGCTCCGTGAAGTCGGGGAAATCCCGATAGGTTTCAGCCGCGAGGTGCCAGGAGCGAGCGGTTTTGGGGCCGACCTGGAAACCTTCCCGGGCATAACCGATGGCATCGTCGAACAGGTCCGCGAACGGCAGGCTGCCGAAACGCTCGGACAGGGCTACCCAGGCACTGACCGCTCCGGGGACGGTCACCGCATCCCACCCCCGGTTCGGCATGTGGTCGCGGCCGGTGAAGCGTTCGCGCGTCCAGCCCGCCGGCGAGCGGCCGGAGGCATTCAGCCCGGCAAGCGCCTGCCCGTCCCAGACGATGGCGAACGCATCGCTGCCGGCGCCATTGTTGTTGGGTTCCACCACGGCCAGCGTGATGGCGGTGGCCAGGGCGGCATCCACGGCATTGCCGCCGCGGCGCATGGCTCTTACACCGGCTTGAACGGCCAGCGGCTGGGAGCTGGCGACCAGGTTTGCGGCGCAGACGGGGGAGCGACTGGAGGCGTAGGGTTGGCTGAAGTCGAGCATGGGGGGATGGTAACAGTGACCCCTGCCGGACTTCGAGCGTCAGCGTCGTGCGGCGCGCCCGAATCCCTGCTCGCAGCGCACAAACTGTCCGGGGAGGTGGTTGTTGCGGACACCTCACGCCCGCTCGCATCGGTGTACTCAATGCTGTTCCTTGCGCGTCAGCGACCCGCCACAACGCCGGGATGGAAACTTTCATGTAGCATCTGGACATCGGCGCGGGGCGCCTTGGGACGGACAACCGGCGATGGCGGGAGCGGTGCGCGAACAGTGGTCTTCGAGGCTCGGGTTCCTGCTGGCTTCGGTGGGCTTCGCGGTGGGGCTCGGCAATATCTGGCGCTTTCCCTACATTACCGGCGAGAACGGCGGCGCTGCGTTCGTGGTCGTGTACCTGGTCTGCGCCTTCCTGATCGGCGTGCCCATTCTGATTGCCGAGGTCATGATCGGGCGGCGCGGCGGGCTGAGTCCGCCGGGTTCGATGCGCGCGGTGGCGCAGGCGGAAGGCCAATCCGCACGCTGGCAGTGGGTGGGCGGGATGAATGTGCTGGCCGCCTTTCTCATCGAAGTGGTCTACTGCGTCATCGCCGGCTGGGTGCTGCTGTACCTGTTCAAGGCCCTGACCACCGGATTCGCGGGCGTGGATGGCGCCGTCGCTGAAACCGAGTTTGCCGCCGTGCTCGCCGACATTCCGGGCCTCGTGTTCTGGACATTCCTGGGATTGGCTATCACCGGAGTCATCATCTACGCGGGCTTGCGCTCCGGTATCGAGCGGGCGGTGCGCGTGCTGATGCCGACGCTGTTCGCCCTGCTGCTGGCGCTGGCGGCCTACAATGCATTCGCCGGCGGCTTCGCCGAGGCGCTCACCTACCTGTTCGCACCGGATTTCAGCAAGGTCAACGGGCCGATGATCCTGGCCGCGGTCGGCCAGGCGTTCTTTTCCATCGGTGTTGCGATGGCGGGCATGATGACGTTTGGAGCCTACCTGCCGAAGGACGTCTCGATCGCCGGCAGCGCGCTGATCATCGTCGGCGCCGATACCCTGGTGGCGCTGGTGGCCGGGCTGGTCATCTTTCCGGCGGTGTTCAGCTTCGGCCTCGACCCGGCCGGCGGCACCGGCCTGATCTTCCATACACTGCCGGTGGCCTTTGCGCAGATGCCGGCCGGGCACCTGGTCAGCGTGCTGTTCTTCACCCTGCTGGCGGTGGCGGCGATTACCTCCATGGTCGGGCTGGTCGAGCCCATCACCGCCTGGATGGAGGAACGCTGGGGCCTGGCGCGACACCGAAGCGCAGTCATGGTGCTGTCCGGCATGGCCCTGCTCAGCCTGATCAGCGTGCTGTCGTATAACGTCTGGAGCGGCGTCACGGTATTCGGCAACGATCTGCATGCGGCCTTCGACTACCTGCCGAACCAGATCCTGCTGCCGATCGGCGGCTTCCTCATTGCACTCTTTGCCGGCTGGTATGTGACGGCTGCGTCGTCCCGGGATGAACTGGCCATGCACAGCGAGGCGCTGTTCATGACCTGGCGGCTGCTGGTGCGTTACCTGGCGCCGGCCGCGGTACTGCTGATTTTCATCTTCGGCGTGACGGGTTAGGCGCGCCGTTAAAGCGACGCCGCCAGGTCGCGGCGCAGCTTGGAGAGGTTGTCGCCGGGAGCGGTCCGCGGGCTTGGCACAGTTGCGGGCGGGCACGCAATTCGCGCCGCGCTTCCGTTATAATTCGCCCGATGGCCGAAGAGAAGGCGAGTGCGGGATCCCGCTCTACAGCGGATACCGACATCCCGCTAGCGCGATCGCTACGCGGCAAGTTCGTTTTATTGCTGGCGACGCTGATTGCGCTGACCGCGACGGTGCTGACACTCGTCGACTACTTCTATGTGCGTCAGTTACTCTCCTCCAGCGTCCAGCAGCAACTCACGTTACGTGCCGAGGGCATCAGGGAAGTCCTGCTTTCCCATGTCCGTCAGCGCAGCGACAGCGTCAGGCTGGTGGCGAGCGGCACCCAGTTGCGGGAGTTTCTGGAGGCACGGCTCGACGGGCAGGTCGATGAAGAGTCGTTTCGGTCGGTGACGGCGCAGATTCTGCGCGATGCCCAGCAAAGCACCGAAGGTTTCCTCAATAGCCGCGTCACCGATCCCGACGGGCTGGTGGTCACCGCCGCGGACTTCACCCAACTGGGCGCGGATCTTTCCGCCAGCCGTACCTTTCTGGACGGCATGAAGCAGGCGACTTTGGGGCTGCCGGTGCCCGTGGTCGGCAGTTACCGGGCCATGCTGTCGGCGCCCATTCACAGTCGCGAAGGCCGCTTTCTCGGTGTCGTGGTGGTCGATGTCGATGCCCAGCCGGAACTGGACATTCTGGCCGCGCTGCCCAGCGGTTTCGAGAGCGCCGAGGTGCGTCTGGGCGCCTGGAACACGCCGGAGGGCGCCGACGAACGCATCCGCTACCTGTTTCCGGTCGGGCCGGTGGATACGCTGTCCGTCGAGTCGTCCCGGGACGCGGCCATGCGCGCGGCGCTGAACGGCGAAACCGGTTTCGCCGAAACCACCTACCATCTCGGGCGCGAGGTGCTGTCGGTGCACATGCCGATCGGTTACGGGGGCTGGGCGATGGTGGCCCAGGTTTCCGCCGAAGAGGCCTACGCGCCCATCGGCCGTGTCGGCGTGGTGTCGCTGGCGGTGGCGATCGTGTTTTTCCTGCTGGCCGCCCTGGTCGGCGGCCGCATAGCCGCGGTCTTCACGCGGCCGGTGCTGCGGCTCGCCAAGGTGGCACGCGCCATCGAAGGCGGCGACATGAGCGTGCAGGCGCGCATTACCACCCGCGACGAACTCGGGCTGCTTGGCAATGCCTTCAATACCATGACGTCGTCCATCGCCCTGCACCAGAATCACCTGGAAGAGCGGGTGCGGGAACGCACGCGGCAACTCGAAGAGTCCCGCGACCAGCTCGCCGAACTATGCCGTGTGCTCGACAACCACGCCGAAACCATGGAACTCGACCTGAAGCGCGCCGAGGTCATCCAGCGCTCGCTGCTGCCGGGCGCGCCGCCGGAGATTGCCGGGTTCTGCGTGCACACCCTGTACCGGCCGGGCCACAACGTCGGCGGCGACCTGTTCGACATCGTCAAGATCAACCAGCGCTTCCTGGTGCTGGTGATTGCCGATGCATCGGGCCACGGCGTCAGCGCCGCCATGCTTTCCGTGCTGTTCAAGCATCGCCTGTCTTTCACCAACTTCCGCGGCAAGCCGCTGCGCCCCTCGGAAGCACTGCAACGGGTCAATCGCGCGCTGCTCTCCGGCCCGACAACGCCTGGCATGTTCGTCACCTGCATCTATTGCCTGCTCGACACCAAGAAAAGGACGGCGACCATCGCTTCCGCAGGCCACAGCCCGGCCATTCTGGTGGGGCGGTTCGGCAGCATCGACCGCATCGAGCATACCGGCCCGGCGCTTGGCCTGTACCGGGATGCCGTGTTTGCCGAAAGCAAGATCCCGCTTGGCGAACAGGACCAGTTGCTGTTCTACACCGATGGCATATTCGACATCGGCGGCGATGACAAGCCGAGTGTCGGCTCCATCGCCCGAACGCTGGTTACCCAAGGCGAGGGGGAGCATGTCCTGGACGAAGTGTTCATAGAACTGTCGCATGGGCACGAGCGCGAAGACCGTGACGACGTGACCATGCTGCTGCTCGAGGGACACTCCGGGGAAAGTTACTTCGGCAGCGATGACGATGTGCCCGAGATGCAAATCGACCCGCCGGCCGATGCGCCGCTGCTGACCTGGGCGGAAACCGCCGCGGGCCGTTTCGTATGTCTGCAGGGCCGCGTTACCTGGACCTATGCCGATGCACTGCTGCAGGGCGCCCGGGCAGCGATCGATGGCGGCAAACGGTTGATTGTCGATTTGGCGGAATGCGAATACCTCGACAGCGCCGTGCTTGGCACACTGCACGAACTGGTGCACGAGGCGGAGGGCGGCGCCGGCGGGGTGAGCGTTCAGGGCACCAGCGGTGCTTTGCTCGAGGCGTTCAGCGAGCTGAGCATGGACGTGGTGCTCAATCACATCGCCGACGACGTGCTGCCCGTGCCCGACAATCGCGAATCGCTGAATATGCCGGATGCCGATCCCCGCGGTCAGAAGATGCGGTTACTCAAGGCCCATGAAGTGCTCGCCGCGCTGAGCCAGGACAACGAGGCCGAATTCGGTGGCGTGGTGGCCGCCATGCGGGAGGACATGGGCGTCGGCTGAAAGGCCCGCCTTCGCCGGCTCAGGTTCGGCGAAACGCCGGTTACATCTGAAATTCGGGGAGCCTGACCACCAGGCCGTCGGTGGCATCGACGATGTCGATCTGGCAGGAGAGCCGGGAGTTGGATTCCCGTTCCGGGTTGAGGTCGAGCATGGATTCCTCCATGTCGTTCGGGCGCCCGACCACATCGATCCAGTCATCCGCCACGATCACGTGACAGGTCGCGCAGGAACACTCGCCCCCGCAGTCGGCATCGATGCCGGGTACGCCGTTGTCGATGGCGGTGTGCATGACGGTCGATCCCACTGCGCCTTCGATCACATGGGAGGTTCCGTCGAATTCGATATAGGTAACGGTGGGCATTGGCGACTTCGCTCGGGCAACGATGAATCTGCAGGGCGCGTATCATACCGGAGCGCAAAGCGTGGTCCAGTCCATGCTGTCGGAGTGGTGCCGCATGCCGGCGCCGGTTGCCAGGCAGGACTGGCCGCCGGATGCCCCGTGGTCAATTGGCGTTTGCCCGGAGTAGGGTTGTATGCTACGCGCCGGTCGCCGACCCGGTGGGGCGCGAAACTGGCCCGCCGGGCTGCAGAGTCGGCACCAAGCAACGCTGGATTTTCGTCAATGAATGATTACCTGCGGCACTGGCCGGATCGGTGTCGCTGATGGCAGGGCCTTTGCACGGCATCCGGGTGGTGGACTTCACGGCCATGTTGTCGGGCCCGATGGCGGCAGCGATCCTGGCCGACCAGGGCGCTGAAGTCATCAAGGTGGAGTCGCCCAGGGGCGATGAGGTGCGCCAGATGGGCCGGTCGCGCAATGGCCTGACCGCCGGCTTCTTCGCCTGCAATCGGGGCAAGCGCTCCCTGAGCCTGGACCTCAAGCAGCCGCAGGGCCTGGAAGCGGCGCGCAAGCTCATCGCCAGCGCCGATGTGGTGATGCAGAATTTCCGGCCAGGCGCCATGGACCGCCTGGGCCTCGGCGCCGAACGGCTGCTCGCCGAACACCCCGGTATCGTCTACCTGTCGATCAGCGGGTTCGGCGAGAAGGGGCCTTACTCGCACCAGCGCGTCTACGACCCGGTCATCCAGGCGCTCACCGGCGCCACCGACATCCAGAAAGACCGGGACACCGGCAGGCCGAAGATGTTTCGGGTGGTGGTGGCGGACAAGGTGACCGCATTGACCGCGGCCCAGGCTGTCACGGCAGCCCTGTTCGCCCGGGAAAGGTCCGGCCGGGGCCAGCACATCCGGCTCGCCATGCTGGATGCCACCCTGGCGTTCTTCTGGCCGGAAGGCATGGCCGGCCTGATCTTCGCGGGCGATGAGGTGGATGTCACCCAGTACCAGGGAACCATGGATCTGATCTACCAGACTGCCGACGGCTTCATTACCGCGGGCGCCATTTCCAATGCGGAGTGGCGCGGATTGTGCAATGCACTCGACAAACCGGAGTGGATCGAAGATCCTCGTTTCGCCACCACCACGGCGCGATTCAGGAACGCCGAGCAGCGCAAGCGCCTCACGGCCGAGGAACTGGTGCACTGGGACCGGGACGAGATCCTGGCGCGGTTGATTGCGCAGGATGTGCCTTGCGCGCCTTTGCTGACGCGGCTGGAACTGCTGGAGCACGAGCAGATTCTCGCCAACGACATCGTTGGCATCTACGAGTTCGAAGACCACGGGCGGGTGCGGCTGGCTCGGCCCGCAGCCCGCTTTGACGATACGCCTGCGGCCATCCGCGCTCCGGCGCCGCGGCTGGGCGAGCACAGCGAAGCCATACTGGAGGATCTTGGCTACTCGGGCGGCGCCATCCGCAAGCTGGTCGAACAGGGTGCCGTGGTGACTTACCGGGAGGTCGAGGGGACGCAATGAAAAAGACCAGGGTCGACTCGTTTCGGCCGCGGCCGTGGCCGCGGCAACCGTATCGCGCACAGGGTGCAAAGGCTTGACCTCCCAGGCGCGCCAGGCCGCCATCGTCGGCATTCACGAATACCCCTCCCGCGACGTGGAAGGGACGGTCAGCCCGCTGCAGATCAAGGCTGAGAGCGCTGCCCGCGCCCTCGAGGACGCCGGCCTCGGCTGGAAGGACGTGGACGCCATCTACGATGCCGGCGATGGCGGCGGCATGGCCGGCTTGAACATGGCCGAGTATTTCGGCCTGAAGCCACGCATCATCGATACCACCGGCGTAGGCGGCTCTTCCTATGAATACCATGCCGCCCACGCCAGGCGTGACATTGCCTCGGGCAAGGCGCGGGTAGCATTGCTCACCTACGGCTCCACGGCGCACAGCAATGCCCGGGCGATCGGTGTCGGTGGGCGCGGTTTCGGCGGGCATCCGGCCGACAACATGGATCCGTTTGCCGGCATGACGCTGGTTGCCAACTACGCCATGGTGGCGCACCGCCACATGCACGACTACGGCACCACCAGCGAGCAGCTCGCGGAGATTTCGGTGGCCACGCGCTATCACGCCATGCGCAACCCGGAGGCGGTCAAGGCCATGGCTGACCTGGAGTTTCTCGACATCCGCGAGACCACCGTGGAAGACGTGGTCCACTCGCGCATGATCGCCGACCCATTGCACCTGCTTGAATGCTGCATGATCTCCGATGGCGGCGGCGCCGTGGTGATCGCGGCGCCCGAGGTGGCCCGTGATTGCCGCAAGGCGCCGGTGTGGCTGCTCGGCAGCGGGGAAGCGACGCGTTATCCGGAAAACGGCGGCGACATCACCACCAGCGCCGCAGTGCAGTCCGGCCCCGACGCTTTCGGCGAGGCCGGCGTGAGCCCCGCCGAGATTGATGTGGCGATGATCTACGATTCGTTCAGCATCACGGTACTCGCCATCCTGGAAGACCTGGGGTTCTGCCCCAAGGGCGAAGGAGGCCGCTGGGTGCAAGGCGGGCGGCTGCGTTTCGATCGCCCGCAGGACGGGCCGGCCCTGAACACCGATGGCGGCGGGCTGTCGTCGAATCATCCCGGCATGCGCGGCATCTTTCTGCTGATCGAGGCTGCGCGCCAGCTTCGCGGCGAATCCCGCTCCCAGGTGCCGGGAGCGCAACTCGCCGTCGCCCACGGTAACGGCGGCATGCTGGGCAGTCGGCACTGCGCCGGAACCGTGATCCTGGGGAGAGACTGACAGTGAGTGAGCCGCAACGACCCCTGCCCAACCTTCATGACCCGGACACGCGCCCATTCTGGCTGGCTACCAGGGACAAGGCGCTCACCTACCAGCAATGCCGCGACTGCGGCACCCTGGTTTTCTATCCGCGGCGCCATTGCACCGGCTGCCTGGGCAACAACCTCGCCTGGAAGCGGTCGGCCGGTTCAGGCACGGTCTATACCTTCAGCATCGTTCGCCAGAGCTATCACCCGTTCTTCCGCGGGCTGGTTCCCTACGCGGTGGGGTGGATCGACCTCGATGAAGGGCCACGGTTGATGTCCAACATCGTCGGCATCGAGGACCCCTTGCGCGATGTGCGGATCGGCATGCGTGTGCGGGTGCGCTGGGAAGAGCACGACGAGCTTTGCCTGCCCCTGTTCGAACCCGAATGACACAGGACACTAGGTACGCAGTCTCGCCCGTGCCGTTCCGAATACCCGCGTCTCTCCCGCATCGTTGGTGATGGTTATGTCGATTTCGACTTCGCCCGCCTGTTCATCGATGTCGGTGACCACGCCATTGATGTGACAGCGCTGATCCACCACCAGTGGTGCCCGGAACACCGTGTCGAGATGGTGCAGTTCGCCGTTCGGAGACCAGCGGTGAATCATCGCCGCCAGGAAACCCTGGCTCATGACGCCGGGTATCAGGGCGCCGGGCAGCCCTTCCCGGCGCGCTGCGTCATGGTCGTTGAAGCGGGGCGCGTTCCAACCCGCCGCAGCGGCGAACCTGCGTACATTGGCCATGCTGGTGTCGGGGTCGAAGGTCGGCAGCTGTTCGCCGAATTCTACTTCGTCGATGCGGTCAGGCATTCTCAGTTCTGTTCTCGGAAAATCTTATAAAATACTAATATTAAACGAAAAAATAAGTTCTATTGGGCTTGGTAACCTGGCCTTGGCCAAGTTCACTACTGTGGTTTCTCGCGTATCACGCTGCTGGTGTCGGTGTGCCCGAGGCACACGCCGTCGCCATCGAAGATGCGCATGCGCTTGACGAAGAACACCATACGGCCGGAGCGCCCGGTCTTGGTATAGATGTCGTGCATGTGCGTCCTGCCGGAGATGGTCGTGCCGGGGCGGATGGGCCTGTTTACGGTTACCGCACGCCCGGCATCCATGCCCATCCCGGCGATCCGCGGAAAGCCGTCCGGCAGGCTGTTGTAGGGCTGCAGCGTTGCCGCCATGGTGGGCAGGGCACGAAAGTCGGGGTGCCCGGGGTCGGTGAACCGGGGCTCTTGTTCGCCGCAGCTCAACGCATACTGAGCGGCGTCTTGCGGCGCCAGCACAAACTCGCGTTCGTCGAATACGCGGTTGAGGTATTCGTCCTTCAGTGTCTGAATGTCGAGGGGATCACTCATGGCTGGCGCCTGATCGTGCCGATGTCCTGGGGCGCGGATTGTAATCGAGGGCTTCGAAATCCCCGGCACGCAGCGCCTCGGCGAGTTCGGATTCGTTGCTGATGTCGCCGGGAAACCGGGTGGCGCAGCGCCCGACGTGGCTGACGATGTGTGCATCGCTTCCGCCGATGCCGAGATAGCCAAGCTGCCGGGTCATGCGTTGCGCAAACTCGTCCTCCCGGTCGCGGCTGCCGCCGTTATGGATCTCGACGATGCGCACGCCCTCCGGTACGCCGAGTTGGTCGATGTGGGCGAACATGCCGACGCGCTTGCGCCCCGGATGGCAGGGCACCGGCACGGCGCCGTGGCGTTCGCTCTGTTCGATGACTCGGGCCAGGGGCAAGTGAATGTCGGTGAAGTCGAATGCCCGCGTGAGCGCATCGGTCACCCCGAACAGCAGCACGTGTCCGTATTCGGTCTCCACTTCGCTGCCCTTGAGAATGGTCAGGCCGAATTCCCGGGCGATGGCGGAATAGTCGGACGCCCCGTCCCACTGGCGATGTTCGGTCAACACGAAACCGTCGATGGGGAGTTTCCGGGCGCGGATCCACTGGCAATAGTTGGGGACCTTGGCGCGCCCGTCATCGGACTTGATGGAGTGGCAGTGCAGGTCCAGGATCATGACGCCTGCCTGGCAGCGGTGAGGCGCGCCCACTGGACATCGATCTGCGCAATCAGGCCGTCGAGGTCAGCCGAATTGTCGATGACCACATCCGCGCGGGCGGCCCGCTCCTCGTTGGTCAGCTGAGAGGCGATGCGTTTGCGCACTTCCCCGGCACTCAGGCGATCCCGGGCCACGGCCCGCCGGGCTGCGATTTGCGGGTCGGCCGTCACCACCCAGATTTCGTCCAGGCCCTGCGTCCAGCCGGCCTCGAACAGCACCGCCGCCTCCATGACGGTGATGCCGTCGGGGTCGGTGGCATCGATCTCCGCCCTGGCCAGCCTGCCGATCTCCGGCCAGACGATGTCGGTGAGCTTCTTCAATTCGTCCGGCTCGCCGAATACCTTGCCGCCGAGCACCGCGCGGTCGATGCGGCCATCGTTGCCGACCACCTCATCGCCAAAGGCGTTGCGCACGGCATCGAACGACGGGGTTCCGGGTTCGTAGGCGCGGTGCCCGAGCCGGTCGCAGTCCACCAGGCTGGCGCCGAGCTTGACGAGATGCTGCGCGGCGGTTGACTTGCCCGAAGCAAGGCCGCCGGTGAGACCGATTACCAGGGGCCGTTGCGCAGTCAAAGCGGCGAGCCCTTGGGAAAGTCGGGTTCCCGTTTTTCCTGCAGGGCTTTCAGGCCCTCTTTTCCTTCGGGACCCAGGAACCCCAGCATTTCCAGCGCCGTGGAGGTGTCGTAAGTGGGGCCGGCCATGCGCAGCCAGTTGTTCAGCGCGTACTTGGTCCAGCGGATGGCGTTGGGTGCGCCGTTGGCCAGCTTGTTCGCCACCTCCATGGTCTTCGCTTCGAGTTCGTCGTCGTCCACGCACAGCGAGATCAGCCCGATACGCTCGGCCTCCTCGGCGGACAGCCGGTCGCAGGTCATCAGGTAATACTTGGCCTTTGCCATGCCGCACAGCAGAGGCCAGACTATGGCCGCGTGATCGCCCGCCGCGACACCCAGGCGGGTGTGCCCGTCGGTGACGAACGCGGAGCGGGCGGCAATGGAGATGTCGCAGAGCAGTGCCGCCACCAGGCCGGCGCCGACGGCGACGCCGTTGATGCAGGAAATGGTCGGTTTGCCGCAGTTGATGATGTTGTAGACGAGGTCGCGGGCTTCCTTCCAGGTGGTGATCAGGGCGTGGTAGTCGTTGATGTTGGTCTCCACCATCTCGAAGTCGCCGCCGGCGGAGAAAGCCCGGCCCTCGCCGGTGACGATGACGCAGTCTATGTTGGGGTCGTCGTCGACTTCGCGCCACACATAGGTCAACTCGCGGTGACCGGTGGCATCGAGTGCATTCAGCCGCTCCGGCCGCGATAGGGTGATGCGCAGGATGCGCTCGGCCGGGTAGTCGAACTTGAGGCGCTGATAGCTCTGGTAGCGCTCCGCCATCGTCTGTCTCCGATTGCGTTTGCAGGCAGCGACGGACCCTGCAGCGTGCATTGAAGCGCCTGTCCTGCCTGGTCTCGACGCAGTGAACGGCGCAATGTATCCAAGTATGCGGTCGCGTTGCAATGAATCGATGAACGCAAACCTGCTCGGGGCATTGCGATCGAACGTCGGCCCCAGTGTCGGTTTGAACTGGTATGGTTATAGGTATAGCTATAAATATAGGTATTGAGATCAACATGCGAACCGTTCAAATGACCATGGACGACGAACTGGTCGAGCGCATTGACCGTCGCGTCAGGCGCCTGGGCACGACGCGCTCGGCGTTTGCCCGGGAAGCGCTCCGAGAGGCATTGCAGCGCTGCGATGAACGGGATCTCGAGGCGCGCCACATTGCCGGATATCGGGACAATCCTCCGAAACCCGGGGAATTCAGCACTCCAGAGAGCGATCGGGCCTGGGGCGACGATGCCTGGGACGGCGAGTAATGCAACGAGGCGAAGTGCGCTGGTATCGATTCGCTCTGCCGGACAAGCGGCGACCGGTTCTGGTGTTGACCCGCGACGCCATCATTCCCAGCCTCGGCGAAGTGACGGTGGCGCCGATCACCACCAATGAACGCGGCATTCCCAGTGAGGTCGCGCTGTCGGCCTCGGACGGCCTGCCGCGCGCTGGCGTTGTCAACTGCGATCACCTGCAGACGGTTCAAAAGGCGCACCTGGGCGCCGTGCTGGCGAGCCTGTCACCCGGCAAGATGAGCCGTGTATCGAGCGCGGTCCGGTTTGCACTTGACCTGCGATAAGGGCCGTCGACCGGCAATGGGCCGCCAGTCGCCAAGCGCGGCCAAGCGGGTGCGTTACGGCCTGTGGGCGTTGATCTGCCTGGTTCCGGCCTGCAGCGAGGCGCCGCCACCGCAAGCGCTGCAGGCGCAGCTTGCCGGTGCCGGGGAATACGCCGGCTCCGAGGCGTGCCGGGAGTGCCACACCGAGGCCTATGCAGCCTGGCTCGGCTCGCATCACCAGCGTGCCATGCTGCCGGCGACCGATGCCGCGGTGGCCGCCGACTTCGACAATGCATCCTTCGAACACGGTGGCGCGATGTCCACTTTCACTCGTCGCGATGGAGCGTTCATCGTGACCACCGAGGGTTCGCAGGGTGAGCCAGCCGACTACGAGGTGCGCTACACATTTGGCGTGGAACCGCTGCAACAGTACCTGCTGGCGCTGCCCGGTGGGCGCCTGCAGGCACTCGGGCTGGCCTGGGATACCGACGCTGAACGCTGGTTTCACCTGCAGCCCGTGCACGGCGTTGACCACGACGATCCGCTGCACTGGACCAAACCGGACTACACCTGGAATTTCATGTGCGCCGACTGCCATTCCACCGGAGTCCGCAAGGGCTACGATGCGGCAACCGATACTTACGACACGGCGTTCGCCGAGGTTTCCGTAGGCTGCGAGGCCTGTCATGGGCCGGGATCGCGCCACATCGCCTGGGCAACGCTCGGCGGCGGGGATGCATCGGCGCGGGACCACGCACAGCGCACGACCGCATCGGCCCACATCGTCGACCTGCGCTCCCAGCCCGAACAGATCAATGGCTGTGCCTACTGTCACAGCCGGCGCGCGCAACTCGCCGACGGCTTTACGCCGGACCAGCCGTTGCTGGACTACTACCTGCCGTCTCTGTTGGAGCCGGGGCTTTACGAGGCGGACGGGCAGATCGTTGGTGAAGTCTATGTGTACGGGTCTTTTCTGCAGAGCCGCATGTTCGCCCGCGGCGTCACCTGCGGCGACTGCCACGAGCCCCATTCCGCGCGGCCGCTCGCCACAGGAGATGCGCTGTGCGTGCGTTGCCACAACGAAGCCGGGCACCCGGCATTTCCGACCCTGAAGACGGCCCGCTATGACAGTTCCGACCATCATCTGCACCGTACCGACAGCGCCGGCGCCCGCTGTGTGTCGTGCCACATGCCGGAGCGCACCTACATGGCCGTCGACGACCGGCGCGACCACGGCTTCCGCATACCGAGGCCCGATCTGACGGTTTCCCTGGGCATCCGCAATGCCTGCGGCGGCTGTCACGAAGACCGCTCGGCGCAGTGGGCGCGCGATGTGCTTGCCGAGCGGTTCGGAACGCCGCAGGGAACGCACTTCGCAGCGGCGCTTGCCGGTGCGCGGCACGGGCGGGCGGGAGTCGCCGAGGGCCTGGCGGCCGTGGCCGGCAACCCGGATCAGGCAGCCATTGTCCGTGCAACGGCATTGGCGCTGATGGATTCGTACGACGACGCCGCTACCGGCCTGGCGCTGCAGCGGGGATTGCGAGATGCGAATGCGCTGGTGCGCATCGGCGCCTTACGCGGCGCCGCGCGCTTCGCGCCGGACCGCTTCTGGCGCCGCGCCGGGCACCTGCTCGACGACGAAGTGCTGGCTGTGCGCAGCGAAGCGGCGCAATTGCTGGCGCCGGCGTCAGCCGGGCTGCCGGAGCACGACAGGTCGCGCCTGCTGGTGGGGCTGGAGGAATACCTGGATACGCAGCGCTTCAATGCAGACCGTCCGCAAGCGCATACGAACATGGCAAATGCGTACCTGGCTCTAGGCGACGTGGAGCGTGCCGAGCGGGCGCTTGCGGCCGCCCTCGGGCTTTCCCCCGACTGGGTTCCGGCATTGGTCAATCTGGCGGATTTGTACCGTGCCACCGGCCGCGACCGGGAAGGCGGGCAACTGCTTGAGCGGGCGTCGACGCTGGCACCGGAGGCGGCTGACGTGAAGGTCGCGCGGGCACTCTGGCTGGTCAGGCAGAACCGCCACGGCGAAGCGCTGCCGCTGCTGGCCCGGGCGGTGCAACTGGCGCCGGAAAATTCCCGGCATGCCTACGTTTATGCGGTGGCGTTGCACTCCCGGGGTGAATCGCCGCGGGCGCTCGCGGTACTCGACGAGGCGCTGCAACGCCGTCCGGGCAACCGGGATCTGCTGCGCGCCGCTGCCGCGATCGCGCGGGACATGGGCGACGACGCGATGTTCCGGGACTACATGAAACGGCTTTAACCGCCGGGCCTGGCCCAGATTGGAGACGACCAGGCGCGATCCTGGATGGTGGCGGGCAGCTCCGGGTCCGGAGCAACGCCGGCTCGAATCGCGTCCCAGGTCGACCATCGGCACTTGGGGTTTTCCAGTACACGGGCGTAGTAGAAGGCGCGCTGCCCCGGCTGGAAATCGGGATCGGTCCACACCGTTGAAAGTTCGGCGGCACCCCGGTTCTCGCTGACCGCGCAGGTGGCAAGATCCACGGTTGCGCCGTTGTCGGGACAGCGGTTGGTGGCTGCATCGACGCTCGCCCTATTGGAGCAGGCGACATCGTAGACCTGCTCGAAGGGCTTGCCTTCGGACACCCAACCCTTGATCACCTGCAAACGGTCCAGCGGCACGGTGGTGGCATCGCGCATGGCCCAGACGAAAAAGCCCGGTGCGGCGCCGTTGGCGGCGGGCAGGTCGGCGCCCATGGGCACGCCGTTGGCGTAGGCGGCGGCGACTACGTCGTCAGCCTGGAGAAGTGACGCGTCAATGCCGGTACCGCCGAAAAAACGCACCCGGATGCGGGGGCCGCTGGTGGCGAAGGTCTCCTTGCGGCGCAACGCATCGTAGATGGCATCGCGGGTGTTCGCCTCGGCCCAGACGCCGGCCAGGCCGGAAGCCCCCCAGTTGCGGCCGCTGACCGGGCTGTTTGCCATGGCTTGCTCCTCGGGATCATCGCTGGGCACCGATCCGCGCAGCCTGGCAGTGGCGTCGAGTACGCCGAGCTTGCCGTGGTAGGAGTCTTCCCGATACGAAGCGGCGGCATTGTGGGTATCGGAAGAGCCGATCAGGCCGAAGCGGTACGGGTTGACTCCCCGCTCGTCCTGCATGACCAGGCCGCGCAGATACGCATCACGCACGTAACTGCCCGGCGGGTCGCTCGGCAACGACGCACCGGCTCTCTGATTGGATATGCCGAAGTCGGCCCACTCGTCGTTTGGCGACAGCAGCGGGTGGGTTGCCGAGGTGCCCTTGACCTGGGTGATCTCCACCAGCGGTTCGTTGCGCAGACGCTGGTTTGCATAGACAGCATCGATGGACCGGCCGGCGCGGTTGCGGGTTTCAAACATCATGCCGTTCGACCGGTTGGCGTTGTGCGGAATGGCCAGCGACTCCATGCCGAGCGCGCGCAGGCCGTCCATCCAGTCCCACAGGTCCTCGGGATTGCTCGAGTCCATGCGGCTGAAGGGCCGCTCCGGGGCATTGCCGCCCCGGAAGATGACGTTGCGGTGCAGGTTGGCGCCCTGCGCTGCGGCGCTCGTGTACTCGTAGCCGATAAGGGTGGTAAACGTGCCCGGATGGTTGTGCCGCTCGGCGGCGTCGATGGTGTCCTGCCAGGCATCCCGGACGATGTCGAGATCGAGAAACTGCGCCGCTTCCTCGGAATTGATCAGCGAGGTCAATCCATCCAGAAAAAAGTGGCGCTTCTGCGCAACGGTCCGCGCATCGCGCAGCGCCATGGATGCGGGATGGGCGCCTACCGCGGATGCAGGGTCGGCCATGGCGGGCAGCATGCCGAAAAAGATGCCGTGATCGGTGACCGCCTGGAAGTCGAGCGGCCGGTCGAGTTGCAGCTCGAAGCCCGCCGGGTGTGCCAGTGGGGCACCCTTGGCGTAGCGATAGGCATCGTCCGGCGTGGCCCGGGTACCGAAAATGAACGCATCGAGAGAGTAGAAGGTGTGCACGTGCAGGTCGCCGAAGTAGGCATTGCGGTTTCGGGTGGATTCAATGGCAGGGCTTTGTGCGGCCGGGGACGATGGCAGCGCGGCGGTATCCGGTTGCTCAGCGTCATCGGCCGGCGCGCAACCGGTCAGCGCGCCGGCCAGCAGCAACGCACGGAGCGTGGCGTACCGGGCAGTCGGCCCCGGTACGCGGCGCCATTGCCGGGTTCGCTGCCCGGTGTCGGAGCTGCAGGCGGCTGTCGATGCGTTGGCTTGCCGGGCGGGTTCATTGCCCTGAAGCGCGCGCATGGCTGGTTCAGCCCTTGCCGTTCGGGAAAAGCGAGGGCAGCATCTGGTCGTCGGTCTCCAGGATCTTGTCCACCCAGCCGTGAAAGCGCTGGCCGCCTTCTTCGTTGCGCCCGAACATGACGTGCGGCATGGTGCCGGTCAGCAGCGCTTTCTGCAGTTTCAGGCCGGTGGCGTAGTCCTCTTCCGCGACCACGTACTCCAGGAACTTGAATTGCTCCTGCGCCTCCTGGCGTGCTGCCTGGTCGGCGGGCGCTGTCTCCATCAGGTAGTTCTGCACCGTGTAGGACTCCAGTGGGGTTTCGCCGGGGAACAGCTGCGAGATCATGACGCCGCGGCCGCCGCCGGCGAAGCTGGCGATGGACACGTGCGGAAATATGGTCCACACGCCGGACATCAGGTGTGCGTCGCCCACATCTTCGATGTCGTCGTATTCGGCCAGCGAGGGGTCCGGCGAATTGACACGCTGGTGGGGTCCCCACGAATAGTAGAGGGCGGTGTTGAACATGTCCGAGCCGAAGCTGTTCTTGTGCAGGATCGGCAGGTGGTACAGGTCGAGATAGCCGTCGTAGGCGACCTTCCAGTTGGGGCCGGGCAGCACGCGGCTTTCGAAAAAGTGCCAGTCGGCGAAGTTGAAATGCTCGAGCACTTCGTCGTATCCGGATAGAAAGGTGTCGATGTCCAGCGCCGCGTTCGGGTTCAGGTGCACCCAGATGAGCCCGGCCCGTTCCGCGGCGGGCAGTTCCACCAGGCGGTAGCAGGAACGGTCCACCTCGCCGAAGATCTTCTCCGAAAACACGGCGATCAGCGCACCGCTGCGGTCGTAGGACCAGGCGTGGTAGGGGCAGGTGAAGCGCTTGCTGTTGCCGGTGCCGACCGGCACGATCTGCGCGCCGCGATGGCGGCACATGTTGACGAACGCGCGAACCTTGCCGTCCTCGCCCCGGCTGATGAGCACCGGGGTGTCTACGGCATCCATCGCCTTGTAATCCCCCGCATCGGGTATTTCCGCCGTCATCGCCAGCATCAGCGGCACGCGCTTGAAGACCTGGCGCATTTCCTTTCGCCAGCGTTGTTCGTCGAAGTAGTGATGAGCGGGTTCCAGGTGTATCTGTTCGGTCTGCTCGATGGTTCCGGCCTGGGCATGAGTCAGGTTGTGCCTGGCCATTTCAATCAACTGTGTGCGGCTCACGTAAACCTCCCGTTTTCCGGCGCGGAATTATTGCAGATTGGCGCGGCGCCTGCCGCCGGCGTCGATTCACTGTGCCGGCCGGTGCCGCCAACGCATCGATGCCGCCAATCGTGTGCTATCTTTCCCCGCAGCGGGCCGATGGCCCCGGCAAACGACGTTTTGGGAGAACCAGCCATGCAGACCAGAGCCGCGGTAGCCCATGCCGCCGGCGAGCCACTCGCCATCGAAAACGTGCAACTCGACGGGCCCCGGGCCGGTGAGGTCATGGTCGAGATCAAGGCCACCGGCATCTGCCATACCGATGCCTACACGCTCTCCGGAGCCGACCCGGAAGGCCTGTTTCCTTCGGTGATGGGGCATGAGGGCGCGGGTGTGGTGGTCGAGGTGGGAGAGGGGGTTACTTCGGTTGCCCCGGGCGACCATGTCATTCCGCTGTATACGCCGGAATGCCGCCAGT
>CAZNFI010000008.1:22356-35929 GCA_964572185.1 uncultured Pseudomonadales bacterium | reverse complement strand
CGACGTGGAAGGCCTCGACACCACCCTGCTCACCAACCGGCGCGTACTGCGGTACTCGGGTCACGAAGACACCTTCTCCGACCCCATGGTCGACTGCAGGGTGTGCAAGAGCCGCTGGCGCGCCGACCTGGTGGCCGGCAAGTGCCCGGGCTGCGGGTCCGCCGACCTTACCGAACCGCGCCCGTTCAACCTGATGTTCAAGACCGCCTTCGGCCCGGTCGATGACGGCAGTTCGCTGGTCTACCTGCGCCCGGAAACCGCCCAGGGCATCTTCATCAACTTCAAGAACGTCATGGACGCCACCTCGCGCCGGCTGCCGTTCGGCATTGCCCAAGTGGGCAAGGCGTTCCGCAACGAGATCACGCCGCGCAACTTCATTTTCCGGGTGCGGGAATTCGAGCAGATGGAACTGGAGTTTTTCGTGCAGCCGGGCGAGGACGAAGACTGGCACCGGCGCTGGCTGCAATCGCGCCTCGACTGGTGGGCCGAACAGGGCGTCAGCCGCGACTCGCTGTCCGTCTACGATGTGCCGGCGGAGGAACTTGCCCACTACTCCAAGGCCACCTTCGACATCATGTACGCCTTTCCCCACGGCGAGGAAGAACTGGAAGGCATCGCCAACCGGCAGGACTTCGACCTCGGCTCCCATTCCAAGAACCAGGAGGAACTCGACCTTGCTTCCCGGGTAACGGCCAATGCCGATTCCAAAGCCAAGCTGGCGGTACGCGACCCGGACAGCGGCAACTGGTTCGTTCCCTATGTCATCGAACCCTCGGCCGGCGTCGACCGGGGCGTGCTGGCGGTGATGAACGAGGCATTCCGGCAGGAAAAACTCGACAACGGGAGTACGCGCACGGTGCTGGGCTTCCAACCACACCTTTCGCCCATCAAGGCAGCGGTTCTGCCCTTGAAGCGCAATCACGAGGGCATCGTCGCCAAGGCCCGGGAAGTGAAACGCAACCTGCAGGCGCTCGGCCTCGGGCGCATCCTCTACGAGCACACCGGCAATATCGGCAAGGGCTACCGCCGCCACGACGAGGTCGGCACGCCGCTGTGCATCACCGTCGATTTCCAGACCATCGAAGAGGACGACACGGTGACCGTGCGCGACCGGGACAGCATGGCCCAGGAGCGGGTAGCCGTTGCCGAGCTGGGCAACTACGTCAGGGAACGGTTGCGTCTCGGCTAGGCGCCCATGAGCCTGTGCACCACGGAGCCCACCTCATCCCGCCAATCCGGTGCTGAGAGCCCGTATTCGCCGGCCAGGCGGGAAGCGTTCAGCACCGAGTTCATGGGGCGCTCTGCCCGGGTGGGCCATTCGCTGGTGGCGATCGCCGCGACCCTGGGCGTTTTTGCGGCCCGGTCCGCCAGGCGGCGACACGCAAAAACGGTTTCCGCGAACTCATGCCAGGTGGTCGGTGGCGCCGTCGCGAAGTGAAACGTGCCGAAGGCCGGCGCTTTCACGAGCCGTGCGGAAATTCGCCAGACCGCCGCGGCGATGCCGGCAGCCCCACAGGGCGTGCCGTGCTGGTCGTTGACGACGCGGATCTCATCCCGCTCCGAAAGCCCGAGCATGGTTTTCACGAAGTTCGAGCCGGTGGCGCTGAACACCCAGGAAACGCGCAGGATGAGGTGCCGGTCGAATGCGGCGCGCACGGCCCGCTCCCCTTCCAGCTTGGTCTGTCCGTAGACATTCAGTGGCGCGGTGGCGTCATCCTCCCGGTAGGGCCTCGACAGCCGGCCGTCGAACACATAGTCCGTGGAAAGGTGGATCAGCGGGCAGCCGCGCACGGCGCAGGCCGCCGCCACGTTGCCGGCGCCAGCGCCGTTTATGGCCATGGCCCTTTCCGGCTCGTCCTCGGCGCGCTCAACCTGGGTATAGGCCGCGGCATTGATCACGAGATCGGGCTCGAATGCGCGGACAGCCGCACTGACGCTTGCGCGCCGGCCAACATCCATGTGCCGCGATGAGGGTGCGAGCACCTCCACCCCGGACGGAATCGACTCACGGAGCGCCGAGCCCACCTGCCCGGAGCCGCCGGTGACCAGTACCTTCATGAAGCAGGATTCAGTTTGTCGAAAGCGGGGGCAGTTTCCACGCCTCCCGACAATCTATGGCCCGAAGGAAACCGATCGGCCAGGCAAGGTTCCCTGCGCGCCCGGTTCCCCGCTTTCATTCCCGACACATGAGCCGACTCACGATTGCAGGTACGCCCCGAGAACCGGGTTTTCGGCATCCTTTGCAGACAATACGGGAGCCTGCACCGGCCAGGCGATGTCGAGGTCCGCATCGTTCCAGAGAATGCCGTATTCATCGTTCGCATGGCGAAACTCCGTGCACTTGTACAGCACGTCCGCCACCTCCGACAGTACGCAGAAGCCATGCGCATACCCCGGGGGCACATAGAGCTGGCGGTGATTGTGTTCGCTGAGTTCGACGCCGACCCATTGGCGGAAGGTCGGCGAGGCCGGGTCGATGTCTGCCGCCACGTCCCAGACCGCGCCCCGGGTCACGCTCACCAGCTTGCCCTGGGGATGCCGGCGCTGCAGGTGCAGCCCGCGCAGCACGCCGCGCTTCGACCGGGAGTGGTTGTCCTGAACGAAAGGCACATCGAGGCCGGGAAGATCCGCATACCTGGCCTGGTTATAGCGCTCCAGGAAGAAGCCGCGAGCATCGTGATAGACCTCGGGTTCCAGGATGAGCACACCCGCGAGCTGCGTTTCCTTGCACTGCATCGGCCGGTTCCGTTCAGGTCTGCCGGCGCCGCAACGATTGGGCGATCATGCTTACGCCGCCCCCTTCAGGCCAAGGCGGCGGCCATCGTATACCTGCCGCGCTCCCGTGCACCAGTCTGCGTTGCCCGCATACCAGTCCACGGTGTCGGCGATTCCCGATTCGAAATCGATGCGCGGCCGCCAATCCAATTCATCGGCAATGCGTGTGCAATCGATGGCGTAGCGGCGGTCGTGTCCCGGACGGTCAGCGACGAACTCGATGAGTTCCAGCAGGCTGTCCGCATCGCTCCCCCGGCTCAGCGCCACCGCCCGCAAGACCGTCCGCACCACCTCCAGGTTGGTTTTCTCGCAGTTGCCGCCGATGTTGTACGTGCGGCCTGCCTGCCCGCCGTCCAGCACGGTGGCCAGTGCCCGCACATGATCCTGCACGTGCAGCCAGTCGCGCACCTGCAGGCCGTCGCCGTACACCGGCACCGGCTTGCCGGCCAGCGCCCGCAGGGTGGCAAGCGGAATCAGCTTCTCGGGGAACTGGTAGGGGCCGTAGTTGTTCGAGCAGTTGGTGATGATCACCGGCAGATCGAATGTCCGGCACCAGGCCCGCGCCAACTGGTCCGCCGCCGACTTGGAAGCCGCGTAGGGCGAGTTCGGGCGGTGCGGGCTGGCTTCGGTGAACAGTCCCGTGGCACCCAGAGAGCCGTACACCTCGTCGGTGGAGACGTGGATGAACCGGCATTCCCGGCCTGTCGCCGCCCGATAATCCCGGGCGGTCTCAAGCAGCGTGTAGGTGCCGACGATGTTGGTCTGGATGAAGTCCGCAGGGCCTTCGATGGAGCGGTCGACGTGCGATTCCGCGGCCAGGTGCATCAGCGCATCCGGCGCGAATTCGGCCACCAGGGTGCGCATGGCGGTCGCGTCACAGATGTCCAGCGCCTCGAAGCGGTGACCGGGGCTGCTGTCGACGCCCGCCAGGTTGGCCGGATTCCCCGCGTAGGTAAGCTTGTCCACGGTGCACACGTGATCGCCGCGCACGGAGACCAGGTGCCGCACCAGCGCGCTGCCGATGAAACCGGCCCCTCCGGTGACCAGAACTCTCAACTGAAGTCCTCGGTAGTCATCTCACAACTTGCCCATGCCGTGGTCTGCGTCGAATTCCGCCTGTCCTGGCGGCCTGCTGTCCCGGGCGCCATTTTGACGCCGTGGCCGGCTGCATGTCAGCCACCCTGCCCGCTGCGGCGTCGGCGCTCCCGGGGCGAATGCCGCGGCGCCGGGCGGCTTACAGGATACGCCATCCATAGGTATTGAAGTACCGGATTCCCGAACGCACGAAGCGGGCGATGCGCCGCGGACCGCGCCGGGCGGTATGCCCGCCCTGATGCCGGATCTTCACCCCCGGAACCTCGTGGATGCCGCCATGCACGGCGATTCGGCGGCAGAGGTCGTAATCCTCGAAGTACAGGAAGTAACGCTCATCGAAGCCGCCCACGTCCTGCAGTGCGGAGGTCCGACAGAACATGTAGCAGCCACTGGCCAAATGGACACGCAGGGGCTCGCCGGAGGGCAGGCAATCGTTATAGACATAGCGCCCGACCCGGCTGCCGAGGGGCCCCGTCGAGGGCGGCACCGACAGCGCCCTGAGCAGCAAGACCAGAACCGACGGCTCGCGCTTGGCAAGGCCGGCATAAGCACCGTCCGCATCGAATCCCCGGGGCGCGGCCATGACCGCAGACGGGTGCGCTTCGAGAAAGCGAACGCTCTCCACCAGGGCATGCGCATCCAATACCACATCGGGATTCAGCACCAGGTGAAACTCCGCGGAACTGCGGCGGATGGCGAGATTCTGTGCAGCGCCATAGCCGATGTTCCCCTGTCCGGCAATGAGCCTGCAGCGCATGGGCAACGGGCCGGCATCGGCAAACTCGTCCACCAGCGCCGCCATTGCCCGTACCTGCTCGGCAGACTCATCGTTGCAGACCACGTGCACCGAGGCACGGAGATCCAGCTCTTCGCTGGCCCGGCCCAGCGCCTCGACCAGGCTGTCGAGCAAACTGCGCACAACGCCGGTGCCGGACCCGAACGTCACGACACCCACGGACAGGGACCGCGCATCGGCCTGGTGTTGCTTGTCCTGCACCGGAGCGCTGCCTCTGTGCGGTTGCGGCATCGATTGCCCGAAGGGTGGTTTCGGACTTTGGCGTCTGACCTTGCGGAACGCAAGCCTGAGGGACCCCGAAAGGTGCCCGCGGCACGGTGACCAGTCGGCAGGCCTGTTTGGCGCGGCATCGGGCGCTTCCTTTTACATCGCGGTTTTACGGGGGCGCAGCGGCGTCGGCCACGACGGTCGCGCCGACCTCGACGGAGGCGGTCTCTTCCTGGGGGTCCAAGTTCAGTTCCTCGACCCGGGGCTGAGCGGACCGATTCAACAGGAGCCGAGCCACATCCGGCCTGGCGTAGTGGCCGACCGGGTCGGCGAAAGATTTGGCGACGGCTATCGCACCAAGGTCGAGTTCGGCGAACAGGAGCCCGTCCTCGTGCTCCGGCAGAGGCTCGCAGATCGGACTGCCGCTGGGTGCGTAAATCTGGGCGAAACCGCCGCCGACATTGATGAGCGGTTCCTGATCTTCTGTCTCCACGAGCATTTCGTACATGTCGCGCGAAAACACCCCGCAGGGCGCAAGCACAAAACACTGCCCCTCCATGGCATAAACCTGGGAGGCGGCTCCGTTGGCTTCGGGGCCCAGCGAGTAGGCCTGGGGATAGCAACTGAATGAGGGCCAGGCGGCGATGTGGATCTGCTCGTGCATGCTGTACATGGCGTACTTGGTCAAAGGCTGAATGTGCTCCCAGCAGCACAGTTGGCCAATGTTGCCAATGCTGGTCTCGAATACCTGCAGGTGACTGCCGTCACCTTCGCCGAAGACCGTACGTTCGGCGTGCGTGGGTTTCAGCTTGCGGCGCGCCTGCAGCAATTCGCCCTGGTCGTCGAACAGAAACTGTGCGATGTAGAGCGAACCGTGGTCGCGTTCGCTGACACCCAACGACAGGAATACGTTGTGGTCCCGTGCCAGCCGGGCCAGTTCCCTGAAGGCGGTGCTGCCGACCGAAAGGCTGTTCTCGTGATAGCGCTGAAAGTACTTGATGTTGTGGGCCACCGCGGACAGCCAGATCCACCAGGGGTAGCCCGGAAACCAGCACTCGGAGAATGCGACCAGCCTGGCGCCGTTTTCGGCCGCTTTCAAGATCAGTCCCCGGGCCTTGTCCAGGCAACCGTCGAGGTCCATGAACGCCGGGGCAGCCTGAACGACGGCGACTTTAATCTTGCTGTTCATTTCGATTTCCAGTTCGTAACAGATGGTTGGAGTCTTGGGGCGTAACGCGAATGAGGCGGCCAACCGCTGATCGCCCTGGTTGCCGACAGTGGCATCGCTGGCTGCCCGGGCCTGCTCGAAACGCCCGCGTTGCGCTGGGCTTGGGGCACGTCACCGCTAAAACCTGTACCGGACGGTGACACCATACTCGCGCGGCCGATTGTAGTTGGTCTCATGGAAGCCGAGCCCGAAATTCGAGTCGCCGCTTTCGATGTAGCGCTCATCGGCAAGGTTTTCGACGAATGCGACGATGTCCAGCGAGTCGCCCATCGAATAGCGCAGCGACACGTTGAGCGTGTCGTAAGCGCTCTGGAACAGGAAAGGAGAGTTCTGCGAGTCGTTGAATACGTCATCCGTGTACGCGTAGTCGAGCCGGGCGGCCAGTTCACTGGTTTGCAAGGGTAGGCGGTACTCCAGGCTGGCGTTGAAGGAATGCTCCGGAGCATTGACGAGTTTGGCGGATTCATCGATGGTCAGGGACAGACCGGAGATCGGGTTGATCTCGTCGTAGTCGGCATCCAGATACCCGTAGCCAAGATCGAGCCGCAGATTGGCCGTCAACAGCGCGGTCAGTTCCAATTCCAGGCCGGCGATGTCCACGGAGCCCGAATTGGCGGTCACCGGGCCACCCAGGCTGTCGAAAAAAGTGACTTGAACTTCCTGGTAGTCGGACAGGAACGCGGCGGCATTCAGGCGCACGCGATCACCGAAGCCCTGCCACTTCACGCCGATCTCATGGGAGTCGAGCAGTTCCGGTTCGAATGTGCGCACCTGCGGAACATACTCGACGTAGCGCAACACGAAACCGCCGCTCTTGAACCCCTGCGAGAAGCTGTAGTAGACCAGAGTGCCGTCGGCAAGATGCGCATCAATACCGAACTTCAGGGTGGTTTCCCTGAAGGTGTCGTCCACGACGCCGCTGCCATTGCCGACGATGGGCAGAAGGCCGGGCCTGAACTCTCCGGTTTCCGTCACCGCGCCCGGAAAGAACGGCAGCGGATTGCCGGCAATGTCGGCTGCGATGTATTGCGTGTAGGCGAATTGCTTGTCGTCCCTGGTATGCCGTACGCCCCCGGTGACGGAGAAGAGGTCGTTCAGATCCCAAGTCAGCTGCAGATAGGCGGCCTGACTGTCGTTGTCGACATCGGCGAGATTGTGAATCGCGGCCGGGAAACCGATTGCGAGGTCCGGTGTGGGGAGGAATACGGGCACGTAGACGTTGTCCGTACCTTCCTCGTCAAGGGCATACAGCCCCGCCACATAGGTCAGCCGGTCGTCGACAGCGCTTCCGTTGAACTGCAGTTCATGGGTGGTCTGTTCATGGTCGTAATCCGGGTTCAGCGTTTCGGTAATGGCGTGCGGCGAGTTGTCTGGGTCGCGGTTGAAACCGCCCTCGGTCTGCCGGTGGGCGAAGGTGTACTTGAGGTCGAAAGTGGCCCCGTGGTAGCTGGCTACGAAGGAAACGCCGTCGAGGTCGAGCCTGGTGCCCGAGACGCCGGTGGCGTAGGTGTCGTCGTCCTCACCATCGCTAATGTACTGGGCAAGGTCCACAAGACCGGCACCGATGTCGCCGAACGTGGCGAGGGCGTAACCGACGGTGCCCGCCCCGGGAGTAAATCCGCTGAGTGTGGAGCCGGCACTCTGTTCGTCGATCTCGGTGCGATCGATACTCAATTGGAAGTCGATCGATTCCGTGGGCTCGAAAACCACCACGCCGCGGATCGCAAACTCGTCGTCGTCACCAAGTTTGTCGCCGACGAGTACCCGGTCGACAAAGCCATCGCGGTTCTTTTCAGACAGCGCCAGGGTGGCGCGCAGTTGCCGGGAGATGGGCAGGTCCATGGAAGCCCGAACGTCCCGCCGCTCGAAACTGCCCGCGGTAACCGCCACCTGACCGCCAAACTCATCGCCTGGTTTGCGCGCGGTGATATTGACGGCGCCGCCCATCGTGTTGCGGCCGAACAGCGTTCCCTGGGGGCCGCGCAGGACTTCGATGCGTTCGATGTCGAGTACGTCGAGCACACCGCCGGCGGCCCGGGAGACGTAGACGCCGTCCACGTAGATGCCAACGCCGGGGTCGGTCGTGAGACTGAAGTCGGAATTGCCGATGCCGCGAATGAAAACGATCGCGCCGGACGACAGCCCACTGATGGGCGAGGTGCTGTCGAATACCAGATTGGGCGCAAATCCGGCGAGCTCCGAGATGTCTTCGAGACCCCGCTCTTCAATGGCTCGAGAGGTGAATGCGGTAACGGCAACCGGCGTATCCTGCAGACTCTGTTCCCGCTTCTGTGCGGTAACGATGACCTCTTCGATCATGGGGCGGCTGTTCCCGGCATCTCGGCCCGGAACCGTGACGACCGGGAATTCATCCTCCGCGAATGCCGGGCATACGAAGCAAAAAAATGCGATCAACGCCGAAAGGATGCAGCTTCTGGCAGGCGTCAGCGCGTGGTTCGGAGTATCTTTCGACCGACGAAACGCCTCCGGGTTCGATGAACACGCTGCGAATGACATTTCACGATGGCTGCCGCCCAGGCGGCATCTGGCATGGGGATCCGACTGCCTGTGACATTCCCTGAGTTCCACGTCGAGTTCCTCCTTGAACAGCATGGGGAGCGGTTCCGCAAGGTTTCCGGTAGTACTCACATAGTGGAATTCAAGGCGGGACTTGTCCGTAGGAAATCGTGCACTCTTCCTTCTGCAAATGCGCACTCGTCGGTGCTTTGCCGGGACGCGGCACCGCTGCGATGCGCCTCGGCATGATCCGCACAATCGCCGAACAACCCTGCGATTCGTAGGTCAAATTCGGCACATGCATGGAAACGGGAACGCCAGCGCAACATGACAACACCGCACAGACCCCCACCGATGCCGTTCAGTGTGCCCGTGTTCTGGGCACTTGCGCTGTCCTGGCTGCCGCTCGGCATCCTGCTCACAGCAGTGATCCGCCACCTGCCCGGCCTGTCCGTTGGCGGCCCCCCCGCGTTTCTGTTCACCATGCTCGTCCAGTCGTTCTCGCTGGTGCTAATCGCACCCTGCGGGCTGCCGTTGGCATTGGCCTGGCAACAGACATGCCGGATCGGCCATGCCCGGGCCGCCTGGACGGCATTCGGCATCCTGGCGCCGCTGACCACTCTCGCATCGCTCTTCGCCGGCCTGCTCGGGCCCTTTGCCATTGCCGCCTACGCCGTATTCCTCAGCCTGCCCGCCTGGATACTGTTCGCCGTTCTTCGGGCGAAAAGCACGCCGCTCGACCCCTGAACACTGGCATACTTTCGCCTTTGACCGCGGCGCGGGCCTGCGCCCGCAGCGAAGACGGAAAGACATGGCAAAGAACATCAGCGATGCAGTGCGGGAGGTGTGCCTGTCGTTCCCGGAAGCCGAGGAACGGCCGTCGCGAGGCGCGCCCTATTTCCGGGTGCGTGGCAAACGGTTTGCCGGTTACATCGTCAACCACCACGGTGACGGGCGCGTCGCGCTGTGGCTGAACGCCCCGCCCGGCGCCCAGCAGTTCTACGCGGGTAACGAACCGGAACATTACTTCATCCCGCCCTATGCGGGCCCGGGCGGTTGGCTGGGCGTCAACCTGGACAAGGGGTTGCGCTGGATCACCATCGCCGAGCGGGTACGCGAAGCCTACGAGAAGGTGGCGCCTGGCGAGCTGGCCGCGGCCATCGGCGAGACCATCGCCATCGACCCACCCACCGAAACCGTGCCCATCGAGGAATTCGACCCGCTGGCCAAGCCCCGGGCCCGGCGGGTATTGTCCGGACTCCGCGAAATCTGCCTGGCCCTGCCGGAAACCTCCGAGACCCTGCAGTTCGGAAACCCGGTCTGGAAAGCCGGCAAGAAGACCTTTGCCGGCGTGCACGACCGCAGGGGCCGGCTGAACCTGCAGTTCTGGGCCGGCGGCGAGCGGCAGGCGACGTTGACCTTCGATCCCCGCTACACCATTCCGCCCTATATCGGTCACAATGGCTGGATCGCGCTCGATGTGGAAGACGATGCAAACTGGCAGGAGATCGAGGCACTGGCGCTGTTCAGCTACCGGCACTTCGCGCTGAAGCGCATGCTGCGCGCACTGGACGGCGAAGCCTGAAACCGGCCACCGAACAATCGCGCCATGCGCGCGCAGCCGAGGCAGTACCGATTGCGCCGTCTCCCACACCTGCGCCGCTCGGCAAAAGCAGAAGGATCGACAGGGCGATGCCCCAGCCGACGCGACAGCAGTGAACGGGGACGAACTCGGGTCACTTGACAACCTGGTCTGCGAAATGAGGTTTAAGAACATGCAAAACGGCCAATCTTTCGACAACCGCGTCACCCGCATGCTCGGCGTGGAGATACCCATCGTCCAGGCGCCCATGGGATGGATCGCCCGCTCGCAGCTTGCCTCGGCGGTATCAAACGCCGGTGCGCTCGGCATCATCGAAACCTCCTCGGGCGAACTCGATGCGGTGCGCGAAGAGATCATCAAGATGCGCCAACTCACCGACAGGCCGTTCGGCGTCAATATCGCCCAGGCATTCGTGCGCGACCCCAATATCGTGCAGTTCGTCATCGATCAGGGCATCGAGTTCGTCACCACTTCGGCGGGCAGCCCGGAGCGCTATACCGAGGAACTGAAGCGCGCCGGGTTGACGGTGTTCCATGTGGTTCCCAGCCTGGGCGCCGCCAGGAAGGCGGTAGCGGCCGGTGTCGACGGGCTGGTGGTGGAAGGCGGCGAGGGCGGCGGCTTCAAGAGCCCACGGGAAGTGGCCAGCATGGTGCTGCTGCCGCTGGTGCGCTCCCAGGTCGATGTGCCGATCATCGCCGCCGGCGGGTTTATCGACGGTCGCTCCATGGCCGCGGCGTTCGCGCTCGGTGCGGAAGGCGTGCAGATGGGCACGCGCATGGTATCGAGCGCTGAATCGCCGGTGCACGGCAACTGGAAAGACGCGATCGTCGCCGCCCGCGAAACCGACACCGTGTTCCTCAATCGCCACACCTCGCCGGCCTTGCGCGCACTGCGCACCGAGAAGACGACGCGGTTGGAATACGATCAGGAAACCAATGCCATGGGCGAATTCGGCACCGCCCTCGACCTGTACTTCGGCGGCGACATGGAGGCGAGCATCGCGCTCAGCGGCCAGGTCTGCGGTCGTGTCGATGCGGTGCGCCCGGTGGCGGAAATCATCGCCGAGGTGCGCGAGCAGTTCTTTCGGGAAATCGGGCGCCTCGCCGACCAGTACCTGGCGCCAGCCGTTTCAGCGGGCTGATCCGGCCTCTGCCGAGTCGGCGAGTTGCTCGCGGCTCAGCCGGTAGGCGATCCAGTACTTGTAGATGTTGCTGACGTAATCGACCGTTTCCCGGCCGATGCGTCGGGCGGCAACCAGCTCGACGCTGTCGAACCAGACGTTTGGGTCGAGGCCCTCCCGCTGCGCCTCGGCGCGCAGGCCGGCGATGCGCGCCGGGCCGGCGTTGTAGGCGGCGAAAGAGAACAGCGTCTTGTCCAGATCGCTCATGGCCTCCGGCTCGAAGTAGTTGTTGCGGATGAAGCGCAGGTACTTGTTGCCGGCATGGATGTTGTTCTCGAGTTCGGCAATGTCCGGGATGCCGACGTTGCGGTCGGCCGCCGTGCTCGGCAGCAGTTGCATGACGCCCACGGCACCGGCGTGGCTGCGCACGCTCTGGTCGAGGCGTGATTCCTGGTAAGCCTGGGAAATGATCTGCAGCCAGTCGAAATCGTAGCGGTCGGCATACTTCCGGAACAGCGGAGCCGTATCGCGGAACTTGCGCAATTCAGAGGAGTGCAGTGCGTTGCGCACGTAGCGCGTTTCCTTGAGATATCGCTGGAACAGCAGATTGCCGAGCAGCGACCCTTCCCGGTTCTGCGCCAGGAACTCATCGACCACGGCCTTGAGTTTCGGGCTGTTCGGCCGGAACGCCCAGGCGATGTCGGCTTGCTCGCGCAACACGATGTCGTCCCGCACATCGATGCCGTCGAAGATCTTGGCCCAGAACGCCGCCTTGTGCGAGTCGATGGGAATGCCGGGTATCAGGCCCGCATTGACCATCTCCAGCAGTTCCTCGTCTTCGATGTGTTCATCCACCGTGTGCACGTTCACGGGCGCCCTGCCCTCGGCCAGCAAGCGCTCGTTCAGGGCGCCCAGGCTGTCGTAGTAACTGCTCGACCGGCGCGTGTGCAGCGTCTTGCCGGAAAGATCCTCGATGGCGCTCACCGGCGGACTGGCCGGACCGGTGGCGAGGATTTCGCGGATGTCCCGATACAGCGGTATGGAGAAATCCACCTGGGCAAGCCGTTGCGGCGTGATCGTGAGGTTGGCCACCGCCAGGTCGCCGTAACCGGCCAACAGCCCCGGCAGCAACTCGTCCCGGGCGACCGGCAGGAATACCACACGCACCTTCAGGGTTCCGGTGCCCAGGCTGTCGTTGATGTGCCGCTCGAAGGCCTTGAGCATGTCGTAGCTCAAACCCCGTTGCGTCGCGCCGTCGAAGAAAAAGAAGGTCTTGCTGCGCACCACCAGCGCGCGCAGCGTGCGCCGCTCGACCATGCCGTCGAAGTCGGCCAGATAGGGTTGGGCGATGCGCTTCAGGCGCGCCAGGTCGGGCGCCGCGTCGGCTGCATCCGGCCCCGGCTCGGCGGCGACCCGGTCGGCCGTGGGGCCGGAGGTCTCCGCACCGCAGCCGGCGATCAGCAACATCGCAAGTCCCGCGACAGCGGCAGCTGTCCGGACAATGGGCAGGGTACGGCGCAACATGCTGGCTACAACTCCTCGATTGTCATCGGCTCAATCGCACGGTGTCGCGGGCACCACTCACGCCCAGACGGCGCCCACCGCGCTCAGTTCCAATTGCAGCGGATGGAGCCGCCCCGTTCGATCCTGCAGAAAACCGGCCTCAGCCGGGCTGGTTCGCGACGTCCACGCACCCCGTTTACGGTATTCACCGGAACCGGTCGCGCCAATCGCCCGCTGCCGAACCGGCCGGCGGCCCAATACCGGTGGATATTGCTGACGTAGTCCACCGTCTCCCGGCCGATGCGCCGCGCCGCGATGCGTTCGACATTGCCGAACCAGACGTTCGGGTCAAGGCCTTGCCGCGCCGCCTCGGCGCGCAGGTCGGTGACTCGCGTCGGACCCGCATTGTACGCAGCCAGCGCGAACAGTGTCTTGTCCAGATCGCTCATCGGTTCCGGCGCAAAGTAGTGGTCGTGGACGAAGCGCAGGTACTTGTTGCCGGCGTGAATGTTGTTCTCCAGCCGGTAGATGTCCGGGATGCCGACGTTGCTGTCAGCGGCGGTAGTGGGCAGCACCTGCATGACGCCGACGGCGCCCTTGTTGCTGCGCGCATTCTGATCGAATCGCGATTCCTGGTAGGCCTGAGCCATGATCAGCCGCCAATCGAATCCGTAGCGGCGCGCGTACTTCCGGATCAGCGATGCAACTTCACGAAACGAGGCCGCCTCG
>CAZNFI010000008.1:10539-22256 GCA_964572185.1 uncultured Pseudomonadales bacterium | reverse complement strand
CCGAGGGAGGCCGCCTCGCCGAGGGAGGCCGCCTCGCCGAGGGAGGCCGCCTCGCCGAGGGAGGCCGCCTCGCGAATCGTGTGTCGCTCCCGGGCGATGCGCCGGTCAATCGCCGTCGAGCTGTGCACCGGGGCCAAGCCGGCCGATGGCACGCCAGCGTCAAACGGGCAGGCCGCCGCAACCGGGCACACGAGAGCAAGGGCAATTGCCAGCGACGGTGATTTCAGACGGTTCATGCATCGGAAATTCAGCTCGGCCTCACCAGTTACGACCGCTGGCATCGTGGAGAGTTCGGTTGCGCTCGCCGCAGCGCGCGCCTTGCCTCAATCGATGCTGCCCATCAACCCGGCGGCAACCGCCTCGAGCACCTCGTAGCGCGTATCGAAGTTCGGCAGGATCATGAGTTGGTCAAGCCCCGCCTCGTGCAGTGCCGACAGCCGTTCGAGCAACTGCTCCCTGGTGCCGATGATGGCTCCGGCGGCGAGCACCTCCGGGGTCAGGAAGCGCTCCTCCTCGGGCAGCACCCAGCAGTTGTGTCCGCCGTGGACGCGCTGGTGGCGACGCTCTTCGGGCCAGGTCTGCAGCAGCGCCGTGTAGTCGTCCCAGATGCCGGCCAGCGCCTGCGGCGGCTGGTGCCCGAAATTGCGGTACTGGTCGTACGCATAGAGCATCTGGCTGTCTGCCAGCCAGGCGTGGCTGTAGCCGAGTTGCTCGGCACGCACGATGTAGTCGATGTCGCCGATGTGCGAGGCGACACAGATGCCGATGTCCATACGCTCTCCCTGGCGATGTCTGCCGATGTCTGCCGGTGGTGACTGACGGCCAAGGTGCCTCGCCGGGGGCGAACGTGCAAGCGTCAACGGCAGGCGCGAACCGCCCGCTACGCCGGCAGTCCCCACGGGCCCGGCCCGCATCGCGCCCTGTCTCCCGGCGTTCGCACCTCACCGGCATCGGGCGCCCCGACCTCGGCCGAGGCGAAACTCAACCCGCGCCGACAATGCCTCCATAGTCGATCGGCGCGTGGCGGTCGAGCACCTCGCCGCAGTCCGGCAGGGGATACTTCAGGCCGGTGGCGCAGTTGAACAGAACCACGTGGTCGCTGCGCGCCACGCGTCCGGTGTCGAGCGCCTGCAGGTAAGCGGCGTATGTTGCGGCGCCTTCCGGGCAGAGCAGCAGGCCTTCCTGCACCGCCACCTCCTCCAACGCGGCCTCGATTGCGGCATCCGGAACGGCAATGGCAAAGCCGTCACTTTCGCGCACGGCATCCAGAATGAGGAAGTCGCCGATGGCGGCGGGCACGCGGATGCCGGCCGCCACGGTTGCCGCGTTCTGCCAGGCCCGGGCCCGGCGCTGCCCCGCCTCGAAAGCCCGCACAATGGGCGCGCAGCCTTCCGCCTGCACCGCCACCATGCGCGGCCGGTCACGGCCCAGCCAGCCGAGCTGTTCGAGTTCGCCGAACGCCTTCCACATGCCGATCAGCCCGGTGCCGCCGCCGGTGGGATAGAAGATGACATCCGGCACCTTCCAACCGAGCTGTTCGCACAGCTCCAGACCCATGGTCTTCTTGCCTTCGATCCGGTAGGGCTCCTTGAGGGTGGACAGGTCGAACCAGCCGGCGGGGCCCCTGCCGTCGCCGACGATCTTGCCGCAGTCATTGATGTAACCGTTCACCCGGTACACCCGGGCGCCCTGCAACCCGGTTTCCGCGATGTTGATCTGCGGCGTGTCCTCGGGGCAGAACACATGGCTCTGCATGCCCGCGCGGCTGGCGTAGGCGCTGAGCGCAGCGCCCGCGTTGCCGTTGGTGGGCATGGCCACTCTGGTTACGCCGAGTTCCCTGGCCATGCTGATGGCAACGGTGATGCCCCGGGCCTTGAAGGAACCGGTCGGCAGGCGGCCTTCGTCCTTCACATCGATGCGCCCCGCGTCCAGGCGCCGGGCAATGGCCTCCAGGCGGATCAGGGGCGTGCTGATCTCGCCCAGTGACACGATGTTGTCGGCACGGGTGACCGGCAGCAGTTCCCGGTAGCGCCATAGATCGGAAGCGCGGCCTTCGAGGCTGTCCCGGTCAAACGCAGCGGCCATTCGTTCGAGGTCATAGCGCACCAGCAGCGGGTAGCCGTCTTCGGAAAGATTGTGCAACACGCCGGCGGCATGGCGCTTGCCGGTGCAGGAGCATTCCAGGTGGCTGACGAAATTCGGCCGTTCGCCCTCGGTATTGGCCAGCCAGGTCATGTTCGCCGGCGCCTCGGCCGGCCGGGATGACCGGCGGGGCGGCGATTCCCGGTTGCCGTTTGCGGTATGACCGTTTCGCAGCCGGTCGTCTGCCTGGTCATCCTGATGCCGCCGGTTCCCCTGATCATGCTGTTGCCCCTGATATTCCTGGCCCTTCTGGCCCTCATGGTACCCGTGACCCTCCGGCTCTTCCCGGTTCCCCTCGAACCCTGCGACTTATTCGACCTGACTTTCCATTGCGCCGGCACGCGCGCTTGCCAGCGCCGCTTCCAGTATTTCGGCGATCAGCGCGCAATCCTGCCCGGTCAACGTCAGGGGAATGCGCATGTCGCAGAGCCCGCGCAGCATGGCCCTGGTGCCATCGAGTTGCGGCGGGCGCGCAAACTCCCAGTGCTCGTAGGTGGCGGTAAACCCCTGGGGGCTGGGGTTGCCGAACCACTTGATACCTACACCGCGTTGCGCGCAGGCGTCGACGGCCCGAGCGATCCCCTCGGCAGACAGGCCCAGTATCGAGAACTGGATGGACGAGGCGATGTACTCCTCGCGCGGGTCGCGGTGCGGAACCACAACACCGTCGATGTCGGAAAACAGATCCGCCAGGCGCCGGTAGCCTTGGTTCCAGGCCCGCCCCCGCTCCTGCAGCAGGCCGATCTGCGGTCGCGCCAGGGCCGCTGTCACTTCTTGCATGCGGCAACTCAGGTTGGGCACCGAGCGATCGTGGCGCTGGAACACCTCGGCACTCGGCGCAGCGCCATTCTGCGCATAAAGCATGTAACTGCCGGAATAAAGAACCGCCCGGGCGGCGGCGTCCTCGTCATCGGTGACCAGCAGGCCGCCCTCGCCGGCATTGATGTGCTTGTAGGCCTGCAGGCTGAAGCAGCCGAACTTGCCGAAGCGCCCGCTCGGCGTACCGTCCCAGCGTGCGCCCAGGGTGTGGGCGCAGTCTTCGACCAGGATCAGGCCATGGCGATTGCAGATGTCAAGCACCGCATTCATGTCGGCAATGTGGCCGCGCATGTGCGACAGCAGCAATACCCGGGCGCCAAGCGCCGCCTTGCGTTCCAGATCGTGCAGATCGATCAGGTAACGGTCGTCGCACTCCA
Source organism: uncultured Pseudomonadales bacterium (assembly GCA_964572185.1). Taxonomy (GTDB): domain Bacteria; phylum Pseudomonadota; class Gammaproteobacteria; order Pseudomonadales; family Azotimanducaceae; genus Azophilus. The sequence continues at coordinate 18,918 of CAZNFI010000008.1, read as the reverse complement.
CGTACAGGGGCTGCGCACCGGCATGTACGACAGCGCCCGGAACCGGGGCCAGCGTGAAGGCATTGACCAGAACCTTGTCGCCCGGTTTGACTCCCGCACACAACAGGGCGATGAACATGGCGCTGCCGCAGGAGTTCAGGGCCACTGCATAAGACGAGCCCATGTAGCCGGCGAAGTCCCGTTCCAGGGCCGCCACTTCCGACGCCTCGCCGCCGAATTCCCCGTACCGGGTCAGCCAACCGCCCTGCATGAGTTCCTGCGCACGGCGCATGCCAGCCTCGGGAATGGGTGCCGGTTCGCCCAGGTTTCGTTGCAGGCGCTTCATTGCCAACCCGGAGAGCAAATCGATTGCCACCGACAACTCACTGCCGGGCCGGGTCCGGCGGCTGTCGATGACCGTCCAGGGGCACTCCGGTGCGCCGGAAATGCACTACCCATCGTGCATGAGCGCGCCGCTACCCGCGCCGTGGTGCATGAGCGCTACACTCCACCCGGGACACTCCTGCCGCGAGCCTCCCCGGTTGCCTACGGCGCCAGGCCGCGGGCGATCTCCCGGTAGATGTTGCTCATCTTCAGCGTAAACAGGCGCCGCATGCGTTTCTGCCAGGGCGTGACGGTGTAGCCAGCGAACTTCGGGTTCTGGAACGCCTCGATACCATCGATGTCCCAGATCGACAGGTGCGTGAAAAGTTCGCCACCCTCGCCGAGAATCGGCGGAAACTCATCGCTCCTGTGCACATAGCGGCGCACCGTATTGAACCCGGGCTCGCCCAGCACCAGCGGCATGTGCTCCTCCACGTACCACTCGTTGAACTCGTCGTGGATCGCCGCCGGCACTTCGTGGGCGGACAGGAACACGTATTTCGTGTCCGGAAGCAGCGGCTGGTTGCCGTCCGGGTACTCACCGATCAGCTCCAGCACGCCGCGGGCCAGCTTTGGAAGCTTCATGGTCAGGTGCTCGAAACTGTCGGGCGGCGTCGCCACCCAGCGCTCGGTGACCGCATCGTAGGCCGGCCCGGTGAGTACATCCGTATCGGGCAGTTCCATAATGGCGAGGTACTTGGCTTGACCGCCCTGGCGGGTATCCACCTGCGGCTGGTCAGGGACGATCTCGAAGCGGCGGAAGGCCAGAAAGCCGCATTCGAAGCGGCCCGGCGAGTGTACGTTGGTGTACCAGTCGTTCCACTCGTCTTCGCGCTCGCTGGGCGGGTCGACCTTGATTACGGTAATGGCGCGCGGTTTGGTCATATTGGTCTCCAGTGATTCGGTCGCGGCGACCGGATTGAGAATGCGGCATCGGGAACCATCGCACGACCGCCTACAGCACCGCCACCGGGCTGGTGAGCGACCCTGTCGCGCGCTCCAGGTGCAGGGCCGTGACCACGAAAAGAAAGCTGTGCCGCCCTTGCTCGGCGCAGGTGTCACTGAACGATTCCAGGTCCATGTTGTGCAGCAGGTGTATGCCGTAGTAGGCGAGGCACAACGTGTGCACCGGGGAGCGCACGATGTGCCCGTAAGGCGAGGGAAACACATCGCCGCCGCAGTCGGTGGCCAGCACGCTGACATCGAGGCCGCCAAGCACCTCCACGCATTCCGGGTGCAGGCCCTGCCAGGTACCGTGCCGACAACTTTCGTCGGTCGGCGGCAGGCCGTCCTCAAGGGTCGCTCCCGTGCGGATGAGGGCGGCATCGCCCGGCTCGAAGCGCTGCGCCACCGACTCGATCTCCTCGGGCCTGACGAACTCGCCGGGCCTGAGGTGCGACACCCCGCGCATGCGCGGTACATCGACCAGTATGCCGCGGGTGACGATGGCGCGGGCGTCGGCGATCGACGCGCGAGCGACGCCCTCCTCTTTGGTGACCATCTCGCCGAAGTCGATGCCGTTGAAACCCTTGCCGCTGTGGCCGACATGGGCCAACGCATCAAGGTGCGTATTGACCATGCCGTGGGTCCGGTAGGCAACCTGGTCCGCGGAGTTAAGCGACTCCGGGCGGTCTGGCTCGAGGTCCCAGGCGCCGGCGTTGAGCATGGTGTGCTCGAAACAGACGTTGCCGCGAATGGGTTCCCTGTCGGTGACCGGGCGGCTCAGCGAAACCACCTGCCCCGAAGCCACCGTGCCGATGGCTTTCAGGGTCACCTCGGGGGTCACCAGGTTCAGTGTGCCGCGATCGTTCGGCCACCGTTTCCAGTTGCCGGTATGGCCGGGCCAGCTTGCCGGATCCGGCTGGTTTGCCTCGCTCATCGAATTCCTCCCAGACGTTGCGCCCGCTTGTTTACCACCACGCGGCGCCATCATCAAATGGAAGGGCGACCGGCGCCTGCGCTTCAGGTCCGGCAACCCGCCTGGCAGCCCGTGGCAAAAGTCCCGCGAAACACCGCAAGGGGAGCAAGGGGCGGGCAAAAGAACGCGCCCGCCTGGCAAGGCGCGGTGCCGGATGACCGGGCAGGACACCCGGCGCGGCATGGTGGGCGGCAACACGGGAAACGCGGTAACGAACCGGGCGTTGTTGCCCACCGCTCGCCAACTGGTTATGGTTTGCTGGCGACGGCAGACATGAGCGCTGTAGTCGGGCAGCACTTCCCCACGATATGCACCAGCAGACGATCCATGTACGAATCGAAAAACGTCCTCGGCGAAAAGCTGCAACTGTGCAGCACCCGTCCACTGACCGGCTTTTATCGGGACGGCTGCTGCAACACCGGAGATGAAGACGCCGGCGTGCATACGGTATGCACCCAGGTCACCGAAGCGTTCCTGGCTTTCTCAAAGGCGCGGGGCAATGACCTGAGCACGCCGCGCCCGGACCTCGGCTTCGACGGTCTCAAGCCGGGCGACTGCTGGTGCCTGTGCGCGCTGCGCTGGCTGGAAGCCTATCAGGCCGGTGCAGCGCCGGCGGTGGTGCTGGCCTCCACCCATGAGGCTACCCTCAAGCACGTTCCCCTGGCCCTGTTGCAGCAACACGCCCAGGCGCTGCACTAACCCGCATATTGCACCAAGACGCCTGACGTAACGGCGCCGCCGACTACCCCGCGTCTATTGCGGCCTGAACTGCTGTCTTAGCGGCTTCCAAGCCTCTGCACCTGGGTCGGCCGGAGGAGGGACCTGCCCGTCCATGCAGCCGACCGCCGAGGCGAGAAACTTGATGGCTGGGTCCAATTGCCGGTTGCCGTCTGTGCCGTTCGCGCAACTCAAGACGGGCACCTCCTGCATCAGCCAGGCGATCAGCGCCAGCCGCGCCGCCACATCGACGCAGCCCTGCCTGTCGTCGGGCCACGACTGCCTTTCCATCCACAGGTCTTTCAGTTGCTGCCCCGCCTCCAGCAGAGCACGGCTGTCGTCCTTCAGCTTGTTCCAGGTGACCTTGACTCCAGCCAACCGCTGCGTCGCATCCTGCCCTTCAACGTCTTGCCCGCAATCGGCCAGACCCCGTGGCATTCCCCTGGCGATGCAGACCATCTCGGTGAACAGGGCGTAGGCCTCTGCCTCACTCGCCTCTGCCTTGAGTTTGACAGCGCCGCCCAATTCAGGCACTTGCAGGGGCCCGAGCAGCTGCTCGATCTGCTCGACGATCATTCCAGGTGGCAGAATTCGTGCCGCACTCGCTGAGATCGGAAAAAACCTGAACTCGAAATGCAGCGGAACCCTGACTATCTCGCGATCCTTGCCTAACACGGAAAGCAGCAACGGACCCTCGCGCTGCACCTTGGTCATTGCCAGCCACTGTTCCAGCCAGGCCTGTGTATCTTCAGGCATCAGCATCGAAACGGCAGACAGTTGCACGGTGATGGGTTTTCCCGCTTGTGCACACTGCCTTTTGGCCGGGTCGCCCGTCGCGGCGGCGGTGAGCAGTGCCAGCACCCGCGCATCGACCTCGCCTCCGGCCAGCCACGATTCCAATTGCCGGGCAGTCAGGACCGGCCTGCCTTTTGCCGGTTCCGTCATCGGCAGGCCCGGCCGGTCGACGGCAGGCACTGCGCCAGCGTCGAGAAAACTGTGGCGCAAGCCAGTGAACAAAGTACGGCCATCGCTCCCGGTGAGCACGGTTCGTTCGAATTCCGGCACCTCGTTGTTCCGAACTGCCTGTTGCCCGCACACCACGCTTTCGTTCACGTCGCATGCAGTCACATGCGCGGTCTGCATCCCGACAGGCGTCACCCCGCTGTTTACCGTCGCCTGCCCCGGTGCCCGGCCCGGCAATTCGAGCGATATGGGCCGTATCCTGTCGTCCAGCCGCACCTGTTGCGAGTGCAGGTACTCCCTGGCGTCGCGCATGCGTTTGAGTAGATCTGCCAGTGCCTTTTTTAGCGCTTTCCTGTTGGACTTGCTGACCTCTTTGGTTGCCGACAGATTCAAGGTCATATGGCCAACCTCGACCTCATCCTCAGCAAGCGACTGCATTTCCCCGCACAACTGGCGCCACATTTCCGGATCAAACGGCACAACGTTCAACGTATTGACCACCTTGTCGACGAATCGAACTTTGACTTCGAACGAGTGGACCATCCCGAGGGCGATGCCGAATTGGTCCCTCAATCGCCCACCGAGATCAAGGCAGCCGATGAGTTCCTGCATGCGGCCGTCCACCTGTTTCCGAGTTGCCTGTTGGCGCGAATCGACCCAGGGCAGATCGGCCACTTGCGATGCAGACTGCAGTGCCTGCCGGCCCGGCGACACACGCCGTAACTGGCCCGCCGACCCGTCCGGATTCTCCTGCCGCGGCGAAAGGCCGCCCGCAGACGCCTGGCCTGCGACATCCGTGGTTTTCCCCTTGGTGCAAGCCGAACCGACGTTTGCTGTGGCCCTCGAGCGCATGCTCGGGCCTACCGAACCGGCACAAGAGCTGGCGCGTTCCTTGCGCCTGGAAGCACACGTAACCGGTGCCGCAACGGGTGCTGTTTCTCTGGTTGCTTCCTTGGTTGTCGCCTCCACTGTCTTCCTGGATACGTCCCGGGAAGCCTCCCCGGCGACAGACACCTGTCGACCGGCCAATGTACCGCTGCGGGACTCCGCTTCAGTGCTGGTGGATTGCTCCTGTCGAATTCCCCCCGCAACCGCTGAAACGTCTTCGCACCCGTCCAAAACCAATTCCCCGATTCGAAATGCCGTTCGACAAGCACGGCAGCGGAAAGTTCTCGGCTCGAAATCGCGCAGTCGCTGGCAGCCCGCGGCAAAAATCCGCCGGCATTCGCGCGGCGGGAACCGGGCTACTTGCCCCGCCGCAGCGCCTCGGTTTCGCGCCAGTCCACCTCGCCGCCGCGCAGGGCCACCCCATAAGCGTCACGCGCTGCCTGCCTCGACACCCGGCCGTCGAGCACGTCGGCCAGCACCCGCTGCGGGTCGCGCCGGCCGGGCGGGCCGAAGCCGCCGCCACCGGTGGTCCAGTAGCGCAGAACCTCGCCCTCGCCGATGCTTGCCAGGACCTTTCCGGGCAACGGTTCCCGACTGCCGTCAGCGCGCAGGAGGTCGGTTTGACAAGCCGGCGCAGCGCTGCCGCCAGCCATGCCCCAGGGCCCGAACTTGTGCCGCTCGCGCCTTAGAGACAGTGTGCCGGTGGCCGCCAGCCACTCCAGTTCCGCGCGGTAGCCCAAACCACCCCGCCAGGTTCCGGCACCCCCCGAATCGCGCCAGAGTTCGAGCCGCCGGTAACGTACCGGCAACTCGCCCTCTGTCATCTCGATGGGCACATGGTAGACATTGCAGATGTCGTGGTCGGTGACATCGATGCCGTCCTTGGCGGGCCGGGCACCCATGCCCCCGCGATAGGGACCGCCCAGCACGCCGACAAAGCGATTGCCCGAATGGTCCGAGCCGCCCACCGGGATGACCGACGTCTGGCCACAGCCTGCCGCGGTAAACAGCCCGGGGACCGCCTTGCCCATGGCGCCCAGCACTGCATCGCCGATGCGGAACACCGTCACCATGCGCGCATTGACCCCGGCCGGAAACTCGGCGTTCACCAGGGTACCGGGCGGCAGCGTCACCGACACGGGCCGGTAGCAGCCGTCGTTGCCGGGCGCGGCATCGCCGGTCAGCACATGCACGGCAAAATACACAACGGCCAACGTGGAGGAACGCACACTGTTGACGGCCGCCTTCACCTGCGCGTCGGTACCGGTGAAGTCGAAAGCGATGTCGGAACCACGAACCCGCACGGTCACCTGGACCTGCACCGGGTCGGCGTCTGCGCAGAGCCCGTCGTCATCGAGCCGGTCGGTGAAGACGTAGTCGCCATCCGGGATTCGATCGATGGCCAGGCGGGTGAGCCGCTCGGCATAGTTCATCAGCGCTTCCATGCCCGCGTTCACCGCCCCGATGCCCAGTGCGTCGAATACCGCAGCCAGCCGCTCTTCGCCCCGGCGGCAGGCGGCCACCTGGGCATTGAGGTCGCCGCGCACGTTGTCCGGGGAACGGCTGTTTGCGGCCAGCAGATCGATGATGCACTCGTCGAACAGGCCGCCGTCCGCCAGCCGGATCAGCGGTATGCGCATGCCTTCGGCCAGGTGATCGAAGGCGCTGGCCGAGGTGCTGCCGGGCGCCGAACCGCCGATGTCCTGGTGGTGAACCATGGTTGCCACATAGCCGACCAGGGTCGCATCGCAGAACACCGGCGAGGCGATGCAGATGTCGGGCAGGTGGGTGCCTCCGGAATACGGGTCGTTGACAATGTAGACATCGCCCCGCGCGGCCTCACCCGGCGGATAGCGGGTGGCGATGGCGCGGCCGAGTTCGCACAGCACGCCGAGGTGCACGGGGATGGCGCAGGCCTGGGCAACCGTGCGTCCACCAGCATCGAACACGGCGCAGGTGGCGTCCAGGGCCTCGGTAATGATCGACGAATAGGAACTGCGCAACAGCACGAATTCCATTTCGTCGGCAATGGCGGTCAGCCGGCCGCGCAACACCTCGAGCGCAACCGGGTCGAACGCGACGTCGGGTTTCCGGTGAGCTTTCACGCTGGCATAGTAGCAGCGTCCGGAGCGGCCGGGCCACAGTGGAGGCATCTCTCATCGACCCGGAAAACAACCCGAACACGCCAGCCGAATCCGGCACTGAAGCGCCCCAACAACGGCTCATCTACCCCTGGTATGTGGTCGTCATACTGATGCTGGCCATGGTGGTGTCGTTCATCGACCGGCAGGTGATCACCCTGCTGGTACAGCCCATTCGCGCCGACCTCGGCATCAGCGACACGCAGATGAGCCTGCTGATGGGCTTCGCGTTCGCCATCTTCTACGTCACCATGGGGGTGCCCATCGCCCGCCTGGCCGACCGCTACAGCCGGCGCACCATCATTGCCATCGGCATCTTCATGTGGAGCCTGGCTACCGCCGCCTGTGGCCTGGCACGCAACTTCGCGCAGCTTTTCTCGGCGCGGGTGGCCGTGGGCGTGGGCGAGGCGACGCTGACGCCGGCCGCCTACTCCATGATCGCCGACTACTTTCCGCCGCAACGGCTCGGCCGCGCCATCGCCGTTTACGCCACCGGCGTGTATCTCGGCGCCGGCCTGGCGCTGGTGCTTGGCGGGGCGGCCATCCGCCTGATCACCGAAGCAGGGCCGATGCAGCTGCCCCTGGTCGGAATCCTGGCTCCCTGGCAACTCACCTTCATCGTGGTGAGCATCCCGGGCCTGCTGATCGTGCTGCTGATGATGTTCACGGTGCGCGAACCGGTGCGCAAGAACCTGGCCGAAACCACGGAAAAGAGCATTCCCATTCGGGAAGTGCTGCAGTTCATGTGGACCAACCGGGGCACCTTCGGCTCCATCTTTTTCGGCTATGCCACCGGCGGCATGGCGTTTTACGGGTACATGTCCTGGATACCGGAATTCATCCGCCGCACCTACGGCTGGGAAATCAGCGATGCCGGGATTGTCTACGGCTCACAGATGATCGTGCTTGGCACCCTGGGCACCTACGCCGGCGGCTGGTTCAGCGACTGGCTGACGGCGCGCGGCTACAAGGATGCGGCCATGCGCTCCCTGGCCGCTTTCTTCGCGCTGGCCATGCCGTTCATGGTCGCCGCCCCGCTGATGCCGACCGAAGCGTGGGGCATTCCCGCCCTGGCCGTCGCCGTGTTCTTCCTGTCGCTGCAACAGGCGCTGTCGCCGGTGGCTATTCAGCTCTGCACGCCAAACCAGATGCGCGCCCAAGTGGTGGCCGTGTTCTTTGTGATCTCGGTATTCTCCGCCATCGCCTTCGGGTCTCTGTCGGTGGCGCTGGTGACCGATTATGTGTTCCAGGACGAGAACGCCCTGGGCCACTCGCTGGCCATCGTCTGCGGCGTGGCCATGACGCTCGCCGCCATCAGTCTGACCCTGGGCATCAAGCCCTACCGCAAGAGCCTGGAGCGGGCCGCCGCCTGGAGTTGACCAGGAGACG
>CAZNFI010000008.1:0-10439 GCA_964572185.1 uncultured Pseudomonadales bacterium | reverse complement strand
AAGCCCTACCGCAAGAGCCTGGAGCGGGCCGCCGCCTGGAGTTGACCAGGAGACGCCCAGGCTGAGCGGGGGATGGGTGAGTGGGGGACACCCACATAAAACGAAAAGTGGGCGTAAAGCGTAAAGAGCGTAAAGTGCGGACACCCACGTTTGAGTAAAGTGGGGACACCCACGTTTGCGACTTCCCCGCACGTAAAGTGGGCATAAAGTGGGGACACCCACGTTTGCGACTTCCCCGCACGTAAAGTGGGGACACCCACGTTTGTGACTTCCCCGCAAGTAAATCGGGGACACCCACGTTTGCGACTTCCCCACAAGCAGCCTGCCACCGATGGGGACCAGTGCGCCCGAGATACCCGTCCCGGACATTCTGGCGCCTCGTGTGTGGACACATGCCGCCGGACTCGATTAGGTTAGCAATCGTTTTTTCATGAGTGACGGCTTTCTTATGTCTCGCGCCCAACTGATCGAAATCATTCGCAACGACCTCGCCCACGGCAAATCGGGCACTCAGGACCAGGCTGACGCCATCGTTCGCGTCCCCGTCGAGAACTACTACGACCACGGCCGCTGGGAACAGGAAATGGCACTGATTTTCCGGCGCATGCCGCTGCTGCTGGCGGCCACCGCCGAGTTGCCCAACCCGGGCGACTACAAGGCCATGGAGGCGGTCGGCGTACAGGTACTGATCACGCGTACGCGTTCCGGTGAGGTGCACGCCTTCGTGAACATGTGCAGCCATCGCGGAGCGCGCCTGGCGGAAGAAGGCTGCGGCAATGCACACCGCTTCTCCTGCCCCTACCACGCCTGGACCTATTCCCCGGAGGGCGACCTGGTCGCCATCTACAGCGCCGAGCAGTTCGGTGAAATCGACAAGTCGGAGCACGGACTGACGCGCCTGCCCTGCCTGGAGAAGGCCGGGCTCATCTGGGTGATTCTGGATCCCCGCTCCAGCCTGGACATCGAGCTGTTTCTGTCGGGTTACGACTCAATGCTGGCCGAATTCGGCTTTCAGAACTGGTTTCACCACTCCACGCAGCGCGTCGTGGGGCCCAACTGGAAGGTGGCCTACGACGGCTACCTCGACTACTACCACCTGCCGATTCTGCACCGGAACAGCTTCGGCACGGACATGGGCAATCAGGCCAACTACTACAGCTGGGGACCGCACACGCACATGGGACGGCCAGCCACCGACTGGCAGGAGTATGAATCGAAACCGGAAGACGAGTGGCCCACCGAGCAGATGCTGATGGGCGTGTGGACCATCTTCCCGCACATTTCGATTGCCAGTTTCGCCGGCGGCGGCCGCTCCGTGATGCTGTCGCAACTGTTTCCCGGCAAGACGCCCGAGACGTCCTACACCAACCAGATTTTTCTGATGGAACAGAAGCCGCCCACCGAGCAACTGGAACAGGAAGCCCAGGAGCAGTTCAAGTTTCTGGAGTACGTGGTGCAGGAGGAAGACTACGCAACCGGCATCGCACTGCAGAAAAACCTTCCGGTGGGCGCCAAGCCGCATGTGCTGTTCGGCAAGAATGAACGGGGCGGCCAGTACTTCCATCGCTGGGTCGACACCCTGCTGGAGACCGCGGACGACGACCTGCCTGGACTGTTCCGCGAGGGGCCGGAGTGGCTCCGGCAAGCAACGCCAGGCTGATTGCGAACTCTCGAGTTCGTGGCAAACAACCCGCGGCGGTCGATCGGCGACGCATCCCGGCCGGGTACCTGTTCAGGCTGGTGAGCAGCCGGGCGTGCCGCGGCGCTGAATTGCAGGAAACAAAGGTCTCCCGAACACAGCGCCAGCGGCAGATCCCGTTGCGGCAAACATCATGCCAGGTGAATTTTGCGAAGCATAAATTGATTCGATGAATAAACGATCATTCAATGCGAGGGATTCCGCCCCTCGCACTCCCGCCGCGAAACGCGAATTGAATGCGAACGCCCGCCAGTCAGCGATCGTGACCGCAGCATCATGGCTCTACCAAGGGGCGGTGTTGGCAGTACAGCCGGGGAATCCTGAATTGCTGAAATCTGTCGGCGAAGCCAGGCCACATCACCACTCCACGGAAACCAATCGGACATGAGCACCATGAACCGCATGAACAACCCGGTTTGTCCAGCCAGCCTTCACGAGGCGACGCTGGCGGACGCTGAAGTACTGGAGTGCCCCTACCCCACCTACGACCTGCTGCGCGAGCAGGCCCCGGTATTCCAGGATCCGCGCACCGGCCTTTGGGTGATCACCCGCTATGAAGACCTGCGCATGATCTGCCTGGACACCGAGCGCTTCAGCAATCGCCGGCCGAGCAATGACCACGACAAGCTCACCGGCAATGCCCGCAAGGCCCACGAACTGTTCCTGGAGAAAGGATGGGTGCCGGGCGAGTCCCTGGCAGCCAGGGACGACCCGGAACACAAACAGATGCGCTCGATTTTCGATGCCGCGTTCCGTCCGAAGCGCATCAAGGCACTGGACGGCGAAGTAAAGGCGCTGGCCTACGAACTCATCGAGGCTTTCATCGACGGCGGCCACTGCAATTTCGTCAAACAGTACGCGGTGCCGTTGCCACTGATCATCATCTGCCGGCAGATGGGCGCGAAGGAAGAGGACATCTGGCAGATCAAGGAGTGGACCGATGCCTGGTTCCGAGGCACCGGCTTTGACCTGAGCGAAGAGCAGGTGATCTGGGCCACGGAAATGGAAATCCAGGCCCAGCACTATTTTCAACCCATATTCGAGCGGCTGCGCCGCGAACCGGACAACACCCTGCTCTCCGACCTGGTCAATACTCCAGTGCCCGGCTGGGGCCGCACGCTGACCGACAACGAACTGCACGCGGAGATGATGCAGGACACCTTCGTCGGCGGTTCCGAGACCACCACCAACGCCCTGTCGGCAGGCATCATGCTGATGGCCAGGCATCCGGGCGTCTGGTGCAAACTGAAGGCCGACCCGGACCGGTACTTGCGCACCTTCTGCGAAGAGGTGGTGCGCCTGGAAAGCCCAGTGCAGGGCCTGACCCGAACGGCCAAGACCGACATTACCCTGCACGGCGTAACCATACCCAAGGGCGCGGTGATCGATGCCCGATTCGCGGCCGGCAATCGCGACCCGGCGCAGTTCGCGCGCCCCGACGAAGTCGACCTAGAGCGCCGCAACGCCGCATCGCACCTCGGTTACAGCTCCGGCACCCACTATTGCCTGGGCGCACCGCTGGCGCGGCGGGAACTGTACTGGGGCTTCAGGGCATTTATCGACAACGTACAGGATTTCCGGCTGGCTCCGGGACGCAACGACTTGCGGCACTACCCGAATTACGGGCTGCGTGCGCTGAACGAACTGCACATCGAGTTCAGGGCGAGCAGCGACCGCCGATCCGCGCATCGGGCTGACGGTGTTCGATAGACCCAACGTCTCAGCGAATCCCCAACCCGTCGCCGGGACGTAACCTCGCGGCGACAACGGTAGATGTACCGAGCGCTGGACGCGCCGTGATACAAGTTCGCGCCCTGCAGCAACGAGACCCTGCAGCCAATCGTGTTTCGACCCGCACGCGGAATTGACTCAGACCCTGATCGGCGACCAATCACTGGTGGCGCGGCAGCTCGCCACACCGTACAGCAGGCTGGGTCTACCCGCGCAGTTTTGCCCGACGCACGCCGGGAAAAGTACTGATCCTGGAATCGGTTCAACAAGGACGACCGCCACGCCGGCAACCTGGGAGCGTTGAATTCGGCGCTGACTTCCAGTAAACCCTCAAGGTGCACGCATACTGAATCTGTTTTGGCCGGGTTTCGTCCGGTGCATCGCTGTCCTGCCTGAGCGCGCGGTCGAGGCAGGCACTCCGCGCTGCGCAATGCCGGTCGCCTGGCACCAACAATCGAGGTGGAAATGAAGCTATTGAAAGACAAGGTCGCTGTCGTGACGGGTTCCGCGGTGGGTATCGGGCGCGGCATTGCGGTGGCTCTCGCCGAACAGGGAGCCGGCATTCTGGCCCTCGACATCGATGCCGTCGAAAACAAGGCGACGGCGCAGGCGGTGCGTGAGGCGGGTACCGAGTGCCTGGCCCTCGCCTGTGATATCGCCGACAAGGCTCAGGTGAGAAACGCCGTCGGCGCCGGCCTGCAGGCGCTCGGGCGAATTGATGTACTCATCAACAACGCCGCCGTCTGGGATGACTCATCGCTGTTGAGCGGCACCTACGAAAGCCAGACAGCCGCTTTCGATGCGGCCATGGGAGCATGCGCGATGGGTGCCTACTACTGCGCTCGTGCCTGTGTGCCGGCAATGCTGCAGGCGGGCGGCGGCCATGTCGTCAACATCATCACCGAGCATGTGAAGGAGGGGCACTACATCGCCGGCCCCCAGGGCCTCGGCTATGACTGCGCCAAGTTCTCGATGTGGCGGCAGACGGAAAGCTGGGCTGGGGAACTCGCGGACAGAAACATCCGCGTCAACGGGCTCTGCTTCGGCGCCACTGACACGCCCATGCTGCGTGGCGTCGCACCGGAAATCGCCGACGCCGCCATGCTGCCCGCCGACCTCGGCCAGGCGGTCATCAACCTGATCGCCCACGGTGAGCAGGGGCCGAACGGAGAAACTTTCCTGTTCGGCGTTACCGGTTCGCCGCGGGAAGAGAGCCTGGTTGCCATTGCCGCGCTTGCGCCGCAAGGCTGACCAGACAGACTTCAACCCCACCCGCCGCGAGCCTGGAAACTTACCGCGCCGAACCGCTTCACCTCGCAGGTTCTCCCCAGTCGACGTCGGCCCCGGCTGAGGACAAGCGGGGACACCCACAAGAGGGACAAGGGACAAGCGGGGACACCCACAAGGGGACAAGCGGGGACACCCACAAGAGGGACAAGCGAGGACACCCACAAAGACAAGCGAGGACACCCACAAAGCGAGGCAAGGGACAAGCGAGGACACCCACAAAAAGGACAAGGGACAAGAGGACAAGCGAGGACACCCACAACGACGCTGTCAATCCGGCTAGGACAAACCCGGCCCAAAGAAACGCTGCACCCGTGCATCCATTACCGGAGCACCCCTGCTCGAAGCCACCACGTAGAAAAGCATGGACGCCGCCAACGCCGGGAAGACTTCGTGCATTACGGCCTTGAGGCCCAGCGCAAGCCATCCCACCAACACCACAACGCCCACGACGAAGGCACCGAGCGCCGCAGTCTCGTTGCCCCGACGCCAATGCAACCCGAGCAGCACCGTGGGCAGGAAGCAGACGGCATACAGGCTGCCGGAAAAGATGGTGATATCCATAATGCCGCCAGGCGGCCGCAGCGCGACCAGTGCAGCCACCACGGCGAACGCGACGACGCCGATTCGCGTTCGGCGTACCTCGCGTTGCTCGGAAGTGGGCGGCAGCACGTCCCGGGTGGTCACCGAAGCCGCGACCAACAGCACGCTGTCGATCGACGACATGGCGGCTCCGAGCATGGCAACCACCAAGAAGTCGCCCACCAAGCGCGGAAACACCGTCGCGTCGTTAACCAGTACCGGAATCAGCACATCCGTATCGGTGATGCCATCGACCAGGAACCGGGCGTAAAGGCCGATCGGGAACAGGCTGAACTGGATGACCAGGATGCCGGCCACCGCCACCCACATTCCAGTTCGCAGGCTACGCTCATCGCGCAGCCCGTAGAAGCGCGTGACCTGGCGCGGATCGATCAGCAGTTTGAACGATCCGGCGAGCGCGATACCGATCAGCACCGGGAACGGAATGCCCGCATCGAGATCGAACAGGTGCTCTGCACCTTCGACTTGCGTGACCTCGCCAATGGCCCCAACGCCGCCCGCCGCATGGGTGATGAATGCGAACAGCAGCAGGGAGCCAATCACCATCAGTACACCCTGGAGCACGTCCGTACGAACCACCGAGAGAAACCCGCCCACCGAGGTATAGGCCATGACAATCACCAGGTTGAGGGCAACCGCTGCTTCGTACGGAATATTCAGGAATGCCTGGAAAATGTGGCCGACACCTTTGAATATGGCAATCAGATACAGCAGGCTCGAGAACACGATGATCGCCGCCGCCGCTCGGCGCACGCGTTCGCTGGCAAACCGCACGGCAAGAAAGTCGGGTACCGTCACCGAATCCCAATCCGCCACGAAGCGGCGCAGTCTCGGAGCGACGAAGCGCCACGATAGCCAGCCGAACAGCACGAGCAGCACCGCCATCACCAGCCAGGGCGCTCCGTACTCGTATCCCTTGCCGGCGTGGCCCAGGTAGCTGTTGGTGCTCGCGAAGGTGGCGTAGAAAGAAACGCCGATGGCCAGCCCACCGAAACGACGCCCGCCAATGAAATAATCCGCCGTGCCGTGCGTGCCCCGCAGCCCGGAGCGGGCATGCACAACCAGCATGGCCGCATACGCGGCGATCAGCGCCGTTGCGAACCAATGCTCGACGAACCAGGACATATGGCCGCTTAACCGCCTTTCAAAGGCACAGCCGGGTGCACGAACGACAACGGTGCCTTGTCAGGACGGTACATCGTCGACGAATCAGCGGATGGCAGCGGCAGATAACCGTCGTTTGTGCCGGTAATATGCAATGATAGTAACGTGATCAAGGATGCGAGATTACCCGCATCCAGCCCCGACTGCGAAGAAGACCAAGGAACTCACCATGAACGACACGGCGATCAATCGCCAGTGGCTCATCAACGGCAATCCCCGCGGCCGTGCCCTGACGCTTTCCGATTTCAAGGCTCACGAAGCCGAGTGGCAGCCGCTGGCGGCGGGACAGGTGCGCGTTCGCTCGGAGTACCTCAGCTTCGATCCTTCCCAGAAAGGCCAGATGGAGAATATCCGCGGCTACACCAGCGGCGCCGAGGTCGGCAAGGTGATGTCTGCTCGCGGTATCGGAGAAGTGATTGAAAGCCGCCATTCGAGCATCGAGACAGGCGCCAGGGTATTAGGCGCTGTCGGCTGGCAGGAATACGCTTCTCTAGACGGTTCCACAGTGGAAGTAGTGCCGGATGACGACCTGCTGACGGCCAATCTCGGCCCCCTCGGCGGAACGGGTCTCACCGCCTATTTCGGCCTGTTGCGCATCGGCAGGCCGGAACCCGGCGACACCATCGTGGTGTCCGGCGCCGCGGGCGCGGTCGGTTCCATGGTGGTGCAGATCGCCCGCATACTCGGCGGGCGGGTCATCGGTATCGCCGGCGGACCCGAGAAATGTGCCTGGCTGGTCGACGAACTCGGCTGTGCCGGCGCCATCGACTACAAGAATGAGAACATCAAACGCCAGTTGACGGAACTGTGCCCGGCCGGTGTCGACGTCTTCTTCGACAACGTCGGCGGCGAAGCCCTGAACGCCGTCCTCGCACGCATTGCCAGCCACGCCCGGGTGGTCATCTGCGGCGGCATTTCCCGCTACTCCCAAGAAACCCTGCCGCCCGGCCCTGCCAACTATTTCAACATCGTCTTTCGTCAGGCAACCATCGAAGGCTTCCTGCTGAGCGGTTACGAGAAGGAGTACGGCGTGGCACGTCGGCGCATCACCGACTGGATTCGTTCCGGCGACATTGTCTACAGGGAAGACATCCAGCACGGCTTTGAGAACATACCCGCAACGTTGTTGCGCCTGTTCTCCGGCAGGAACTTTGGCAAGCAACTGCTCAAGCTCGGCTGAACCGATACGGGAGGGACGCGACTTGTCAACCGGATGCCCTTACACCACAGCGGCGGAAATCGACCTCATGGACCCGGTCGTCCAGGAAAACTGGTTCGAAGCCTACGACCTGCTGCGCGCGGAATCCCCCGTGTACTTCATGCCGCAACTGGGCATGTACGTGCTCACTGGCTACGAAGAAATCGAGTATGTGCTGCGCCGGCCAAACCTCTTCAGTGGCGGGCCCGACATCCAGGAGGCGGAGCCTCTCATCAAGTATCCGGAGTCCCGCGCGCTCTACGAGGAGAACGGTTGGACCCGCTTCACCCCCTTGAGCGAGAACCTGCCGAAACACCGCCATTACCGGGCGCTGGTCGACCCGAAGCTCACCGCTGCCGAAATCCGCCGGCGTGAACCCTTCATCCGGGACCTGATCGACGAACTCATCGATGCCTGGATCGGCGATGGCGAGATCGAGTTCATGAAGGCCTTCGCTGAACCCTTGCCCATGGTGGTGATTGCTGAACTGCTCGGGTTCCCGCGCAGCGACCTGCCGCAACTGAAGGTGTGGTCCGCCGCCTGGGTGCTGCCGTTCTCCCGGGGCCTTTCGTTGGAGCAGGAACTCGACGCGGTCGAGAAGCACATCGAACTGCAGCACTACATCCACGATGCCATGCAGCACAAGCGAAAACACCCCGGAGACGACATCCTGAGCCACCTGGTCCACGTCGACCACGAAGATGCCGACACGGGCAAGAGCCGCAAGCTGACCGATTCCGAGGTCATCGGGCTGACCGACCACCTGCTGATCGGCGGCAATGAAACGACCGCTTTCGCCATCTCCAACGGGCTGTGGCTGCTGTTCCGGCACCCCGAAGTGGAAGCGGCGCTGCGTGCGGATTCGTCCCGAATCAAGAATTTCGTGGAGGAAACCCTTCGCATCGAGTCCCCCACCCAGGGACTCTTCCGCTACGTTTCCGAAGATACGACACTTGCGGGAGTGCACCTGCCCAAGGGCGCAATCCTGAGCGTTCGTTACGGCGCCGGCAACCACGACCCGGCCCGCTTCCCCGACCCGGACAGACCTGACCTGAACCGCAGGAACGCCGGCCGCCACCTGGCTTTCGGCCTCGGCGAACGCGTCTGCCCCGGCGCCACCCTGTCGCGCTACGAACAGCGCTGGGCCTGGGAAATTCTCCTGCAGCGAATCGCCAGATTCCATCCCGTTCCCGAGAAAGACAGCTTCGAGCACGTAAAGGGCATGTGGATGCGCGCGCTCGGGCAGATACACCTCCGCTTCGAAGCAGCCTGAAGCCGAGCACGGACTGCTCCCGGTGTTCGCCAAACGGGAGTTCAATGACTCCATGAATCGCGGCCTGCCGGGGCACGGATTCCTGCGCGTCAAGTAAGAACAAAGACACCCATGTCTTAATTTGGGGGCAGGGACATCCGCGTTTGGCTCTCATCGGTCAATCTCCGCCTGCTAACAGCGGCGAGTTCCTACATTCATTCGGTTAGTTCCAGGCCAATATAGGCCCATGCCAAAGCCCCGCAAACGTCTGGTGTCGCTTCAAGACACGCCCTACTACCACTGCATCTGCCGCTGTGTGCGGCGCGCTTATCTGTGCGGCATCGACCCCGACACGGGCTTCAACTTCAGCCACCGAAGAGCCTGGATTGTCAACCGTATCAAGCAACTTGCCGACGTATTCGCCATCGATGTCTATGCCTACGCCGTCATGAGCAACCACTATCACATCGTCGTGAAGATCAACGCCGGGGTGAGTGCCCAGTGGTCAGCGCATGAAGTCGCCGATCGCTGGCTTCGCTTGTTCAAGGGCCCTCAGGTCGTGCGGCGCTGGGTAGACGGTGAAACCATGGGTCAAGGTGAACGGGAAACCGTCGAGTCATTCATTAACGCATGGCGCCAGCGTCTATCGGACCTGTCCTGGTATATGCGCTGTCTGAACGAGTCCATCGCACGCATGGCCAATCGGGAGGATGAGTGCAAGGGGCGTTTTTGGGAGGGCCGCTTCAAGAGCCAGGCCTTGCTGGACGAACGAGCATTGCTGGTGTGTATGGCCTATGTTGACCTCAATCCCATGCGTGCGGGGCTGGCGCGGTCACCGGAGACTTCGGCCTACACGTCGGTTCAAGAGCGCATCTTGCGGCCAAAGCCCTGCTCACTGAGCCTGTTTGAGGATCAGACAGACCGAGGTGGAGGCATCCCCTTCCGGCTTCAGGAATACCTCACCCTCGTCGACTGGGGTGGGCGAGGCATTCGAGCCGACAAACCTGACTACATTCCACCGCATGCGCCGCCCATTCTGGAGCGGTTGGGCATGGCGCATGGCGCGACACTGAGGTATGTGGGGCACAGGCATGGCGAGACGTGCAATGCGCTGGGGCCGGTCAGCCGACTGCGGGCATTGGCCCAGTCTGCCGGGTTGAAATTCGTAAAGGGAGTCTGTTTGGGCAGACAGCTTTGTCCCGAGGTGGGTTAGCCACCGGAAAAACTCGTCGCATCTTTAGATCTAATCCTCTTCATCTCATTGCGTGGTGGGGCACCAGAACCCGTTTGCGCCACTTCCTTCAATTTCTACCCAGCACTTAAGGCTTGGTCCACTCAATCCACACAGCGGGGGGGCTGCTCAGAGTCAAGAATCATGGGTGTCCTGCACTCTTTTTCCTGAATTTGCGACGGGTGTCCTGAATTTCGTCCAGAAAACACTCGTTGTGGGTGTCCCGAATTTCTCTGTCCGGAACACATTTGTTGTGGGTGTCCTGAATTTCATT